>NZ_JBHXRG010000013.1:0-72142 GCF_042716995.1 Nocardia sp. NPDC058640 | reverse complement strand
GGGGGCTTATTCCCGGGGTCCCCGGGGGGGGCCAACCCCCTCCCGGCCCCCCCCCGGCCCCCCCACCGCGACGGCTACGCGGTCGAAGTCATCGCCGAGCCCGGCGACCAGCACATGCATTTGCGGGTCTCCACCGAGCCCGCCGGCGGCATCAAATTGCGCGCCGACCTCCTCCCGCACCAAGTCCGCGACCTCCGCGAACGGTGCGACGCCTTCCTCAACGACCACCAGGAGAACCACTCATGAAGACCGCGACCCTGCTGCCCGACGAAGTCGCCCACGACGAGACCGGCATCCCGTTCGTGTCCACCACCGGCGTCTACAAGCTCGATCCGCCACTGATGGTTAGCGACGGCATCGCCGACTACGTGGTCGCGTCGACCCTCGACGAAACCATCCCCACCAGCCAAGGCGTACGCCGCATCTACGAGACGAACCTGCTCATCTCCGACTCTGAAGGCATGGTCGTCGACTGGAACGAGCTGCCCGGCTCCGGTCACAACCGCGACCACGCCCAAGCCTTCGCCGCCGTCGGCTACACCATCACCCATGTCGGGGTGCCCGCATGAGACTGCTGCGATTGCTGGCCCGACACACCCGCCGGCGAACCCCCGAAACCCCGCCGACGTTGATCAACATTCGGCCCGTCACCGCAGCCCAATATGACGCCGCCCAGGACTACCCCACCGGTATCTACCCGGCGTTCCGGTTCACCCAACTCGCCCAGGAGACCGCTCGTGCCTGACATCGACACCCTCGCGCCGACCGGTTTGCTCGCTGAACTTGAAGCGCTCGCCCATGACCTGCGCTGGGACGGGCACACCGCTGCTGCCGCCCGCGCCCAAGCTATCGCCAACAAGTACGGAGCCTCCCTGTGACCACCACCTACTTCGCGATCCGCCTGCCCGGCGGCACCCTGCTCGACAACGTCGACTATCTCAGCGAACTCACCCACCACACCCAGTGGTTGAACAACCCCGAAATCGAAAGCACCTCGCTGATGCCCGTATGGGACGCCCACGCTGACGCCGTCACCGCCCAACACAGTGTCCGGTCCGTACTGCGAGACCTCGGCATCGGCGCTCATACCACCAGTTTCGTCGAAATCGTTGCCCTGGTGGCACACACGACCGTCACCCTTCACGAGGTGGACGACGCCGGCGAAATCATCGTGGACCACCCGGTAGTCGAAGACGACCCCGCCACCGCACTGCATCGGCTCCGCGCGCAGCTCGGCAACACACTGGCGCTGCACCGAGCGCCTCCACGCGCATGCACGCCGAAGACCCCAGCGGCGGCTACAAGAACCCCAAACGCGAAGGCTACGACCGCGGGATCTCCGAGGCGATCGAGCTGATCGACACTCAGATCGAGCAGGTGACCCGATGACCACCACCATTGCCCCGTTCGCCCGGCACGGACGTCACGAACGTGTGTGGTGGAACACCAAACAGCGCACCGTCAACGACCTCCTCGCGGACTACCCCGACATCCTCGACCGACACTTCCTCACCGTGCCCCGCGACACCAAGGAGGGACGTCATGTCTCGTGAAGTCCGCCGCGTCCCCGTCGATTTCGCCTGGCCGCTCGACAAGGTCTGGGACGGGTACCTGATGCCCGAACGGCTCCGCGAAACCACCTGCCGCGCCTGCTACGGCCGAGGTTCGACACCAGCTCGGCAGTGGATCGAGCGCATCGGGCTGATGCTCGACCAACTCATCAGCGACCTCGACGACCAGGATGCAGGCAAACCGCTGCACCCCTGGTTGGCGCACGATCCGTACCCGCCCGTCGACCACAACACCGTCCTCCACCGGGACGGGATGTGGGTCACCTACGCGGTTGTCCGACCAACACCCGACATCGTCGAGTTCGCACAGGCGCTGATCACTGGCGACCCGGACCAGCCTGAGCGGCAGATACAGCGAGGGTGGTTGGCCCAGAACAGGTACGCCGTCACCCAAGGCCTGATCCGACAAGCTGGTCTTCCCGCGAAGTGGGGATGGTGCGCGACGTGCGACGGACACGGCTCGGTCGAGGTCTACGAAGGGCAACGCGCTGACAGTGAGGCATGGGAATCTACCGAGCCGCCGACCGGTGACGGTTGGCAGTTGTGGGAGACCGTCAGCGAAGGCTCGCCTGTCACACCGGTTTTCCCGACCCGCGAAGGACTCGTCGAACACCTTTCGTCTCCCGCATATCGCCGCCCGTTGACCCGTGACGAAGCCGAAGGGCTCGTCGACGCCGGTTGGGTGCCATCGATGATCGCCACGGCCGCAGGCGTGTTGCCCGGTGAACAGTCCGCCGGCGACTTCGCCCGCGTCGTCCACAACTACCCGCCCGCCGACTAGCTCGACAACCCCGAGAACCTTCCTCCCGCGACCGCGGCGCTCCACCGAGCTGCCAGCGCGTGACGGCCGCGCATGGGGAAGCGAGGAGCGCGGCGCCCGAGATCGACCACCACATCTTTCGGGCGCCGCCCCTACCAAACCCGTTCGCCCACCAGCAGAAAGCGACACATAGTGATCCCCGAAGACGACGCCTGGACTGACCTTATCCAGGCAATCACACTCCTCGCCCAGCACCCGACCGACACCATCAGCCCGTTCCACTGCGAGCACGACCAACTGTTCGTGATGGCAGACGACACCAAGTTCACCGCCGACGAGATCGCCCAGCTCGACGAATGGGGCTTCTCCGTCAACGAAGACGACGGAGGCTTCACCTCGTTCCGGTACGGCAGCGCATGACCGACACCGGCATCGACCTCACGATCTGCGCCGTCGACCTTGACGACGCCCGCGCCCTGTTCGCCGAAGCGATGGCCGTGATCAGCGAAGGCCAAAAACACGACGGCACCCTCCTCCACGCCACACGCGGCGGCGGTTGCGCAACCCTGCACACCCATATCTGACCGCCCCGAAACCTGGTGAGCCCCAATGCAACACAACCTGCCCCTCATGCGGAAAATCCTCGCCCACATCACCAAACACCCCTACCTCCTCGACCAGTCGGTGTTCCGGCGCCGCGGTGACGACGGGTGGGTGGTGTTCGGTTTGGGCGGGCTCGCGATCGACGTCGCCGGCGGGTACCGGTGGGTCGGCAACGAACGGTCCCTGTATGGGCAAATCCAGGTCCAGGACTCGACAGGCCGGATTCGGTGGGTGGAAGACGTCGCCGCCGAACTCCTCGGCCTCACCCCCGACGAAGCCACCTTCGCATTGATGGCCGCCGAAAACTGCACGGCCCGCGCCTGGTTGGAAGACCACGTCGCCGCGGCCGAACGCCGCATCTTCGACACCCTCACCCACAACCTCACCTTCGACACCAAAGGACACCTGACATGAACACCTACGGCTACAACAACAAGCTCTACTACCGAGTCGAAGACCTCGCCGAGATCGCCGACACCACACCACGCGGTGACGAACATGATGCCGCCGTGTCTCGCTACGTGGCTGCCCTGCATGCGATCTGCGGGTTGCGTGCTGACGCTGAGACTGAAGAACAGCGCGCGCGAGAGCTCCGGCAGGCCATGGCGGGCGTTCAGGCGGGTACCGACGCGCAGCAGGCGGCATGATCACCACCCCGGTCGAGTCAACTGTTGACGTGCAACACGGTGCACCGGATTGGCCCACGCTCGCGACCGTCGAGGTCGCTAACGGGCTCGGTCGAACGGCGGTCGCGTTGGACGCTGGCGAGGTGAAAGCGTTGATTCAAAAACTGCTGTTGGCCTGGGTATTTCTGCAACGGCAACGGTGATCGTTGGTAGCGGGGTGGGCGGGTGCTGTGTGCATTCCCGCCCGTTTCCGTGGGGGTTTGCAAGGGTGCGTTTGTGATCATGATTCGTGTTGCGGAACCATTGCCGAACAATGCGTTATACCGTTAGTATCGTGAATGAAACCGGCGAAACGAACCGCCCGCCACCTTCCCGGCACCGCATCGGAGGCACCCCTTGACCCCCTGCACACCGATCCTGCACCGCGCACTCGCCCTGCTGGCTGTCCCCCCGCTCATCCTGACCGCCGTCATCATCGCCCCTGTGGTCGCGATCCTCGGTAACCGCAAATGACCACCGAATCGCGGACCACCGCCGCGATCTGCGCCCAACCCGAACACGAAACCTGGGCGCGCAAACACCGAGCTTCGATGTGGGACTACCACATCGAAGGCGAAACAAAGCAAGACTCGATCAGCCGACGCCGGCGCGCAGTCGGATTGTGCGCAACCTGCCCCGTCCGCGCAGCGTGCAACCGCAAACACAAAGCATTGGGCGACGGAACCGACGGCGGTGCCCACGTCCCCGGCATCTGGGGTGGCCGAGTGTTCGCCGACAAAACCTCCCACTACCACCACCTCGGGCGCAGCCTGTTCGACCAGGAGGAGGCGGCATGACCGAACCCGACCACGTCATGGTCCGTATCCGGGAACGCGGCCACGGATACGCGGCGATCGTGTGGTGCAAATGCGGGCACTCCGAAGGCGGATTCGACCGGGCCAAAGTCGTTGCACAGCTGTACAAGCACACCATCGACGCCAACCGGCCCGCCTGCCCGACCCCGAAGAAAAGCCAGTACGGCAGCGAGCAGGAAGCACTCAACGCGCTGTCGAAGTTCCTGCAACGTGCCCGCCCCGGAGCCCGCCCCACCCGCACCTACAAGTGCCCGTCCGGTCGCCACTGGCACACCACCAGCCAACCCGCGTCGAAGGTCGCCTGATGTCAAACCCGTTGTGCACCAACCGAACCCACACCCACAACCCGCCAGCAGCATCGTTTCAGATCGAACAACACGGGTGCTGGATCGGGTTCATCTGTGCAAGCTGTTTGGACCACGCCCGACTGTACTTCGTCGTGCGGCAGCCCCCGTTCCTGTGCGGCAACTGCGGTGACGAATTCGACGGATTCGACACCATGTTCACCAAGGTGGTGCCGCTGTGACCGCCGCACCGTGGCCGGACCTGTTCCCGAACCCTGTGTGCGAGTGCAACATCCACGTCCACGGCCCCTTCGCGCCCGCACCGACCGCGACGCTGTGGGCGAACCTGCACGGCTGCCGCGACGTGTTCATGTGCGGCGGCTGCCTCGGCCTCCTCGGTCAAGGGTTCGCGAAGAAGGCACCGATCCGCTGCCCCGAATGCGCCGAGTCCTTCGCCACCGTCGACGACTACCTCACCTCGGTCGAACTATGACCGGCCCCGTCACAGTGACGATCGAACTGCCTTGGTCTCTGCCCCGCTGTTGTCGATGAACGATCGCGGCTACACGCGCGGTGCGGCGATGGCGAAAGCGGCGAAGATTCGCGAAATCAGGCAAACCATGGTCGCCCTCGCCATCCACCACAACCTCCCACGCGGACTCCGGTACGTGACAGTTTGCCTGCACTACCAACCACGAGACCGACGTCGCAGGGACACCGACAACCTCACAAGTACGGCGAAACCGTTGTACGACGGTTTGGCTGCTGGCACCAAGAAGTTCGTCGGCTACGGGCTGGTCCCCGACGACACCCCCGAATTCATGGCCAAAAACGAACCCGTCATCCACCCGCCCGTGAAGGGCGAAGGCGGCCGAATGTGGCTCGAAATCACCTACAACACAGAGGAAATTGCAGCATGACTACCTTCATCGGCCACCTGGCCCGACTCCTAGGAGGTGCTATGGACAACGGGCACGAACCCTACGTGCCGCGGCTCGCCGACACCGCCACTACCCGCATCGAGTACCGGCTCCTGTACCGGAGCCCGGATACCGGTGAGGAGTTCACACTCCTCACCGACGCGAGTCGGGTGTGGTCGGAGCGTAAGGCGATGCAGGACTGCGGCTATCAGGTCGTGGTCACGAAGCGACTGGTCGAGACCAGCGGCTGGGAAATCGTGGAGGAAGCAGCATGACCGCCCTGCTCGCCGGGCGGGTGGTCACTCTGATCCGCGAAACCGTGTTCAGCAAGCTGGTCGCCGAAACCTACGGGCGCCCGTACCGATTCCAGCAGCAAGACGACTGCCAACACGGGCAAAACACCGTGCACCTGTTCGACGTGCCCCACCCCGAAGGTGGTTGGGAATCTGTCGAGGAGTTCCGTGCATGCTTCGCCGACGGCACACCGACGGTGCAGGAATGGGCGAACACACCGATCGGCGAGTACGAGCACCCCTGGCAAGCCGAACTGCACTGGGAGCGCGAGTTCTACCCGCCGTTCGAGGCCGTCATCGACGACCTGTACGCGCGCGGCCTGATCGCGGTCGGGTCCTACGGCCTCCACATCTGGTGGTAACCCCGGTGACCAGCCAGAAAGACGTCCACGACCTCGTCAACCACCAAACCGCAACCACCAGGAGATCAACCCAAATGAACTCATCTTCATCGGCTGGATCGCTTGGTTCACCTTCGGAAAGGACTGACCCGATGACTCTCATCTACCAGTGGCCGACCAACCCGGTCACGACCAACCCGCACGGCAGCCGCATCCACGCCGATATCGCCATGAGCAGCACCGTGCTCCTCGGTCAGGTCGGGTCCGGGCTCCACGGGGTCACCACGGGCAACGACGACCGCGACGAAATGGGTGTTTGCATCGAAGGACCCGAGTTCGTCACCGGACTCAGCCGATTCGACCAGTACATCTACCGCACCCAAGCCGAGGGCGTCCGGTCCGGTGCCGGCGACCTCGACCTCACCGTCTACTCGCTGCGGAGGTGGGCGGCGCTGGCCGCAGCAGGCAACCCCACCGTGTTGTTGCTCGCGTTCATCCCGCCCGAGGAGATCGTCATCCAGACCGACGTCGGCCGCGACATCCAAGCCCACCCGGAACGGTGGCTCTCCCGCGAAGCCGCACTTCGATTCGGCGGATACCTTGTGTCGCAACGGGATCAGCTCCTCGGCCTCAAGTCGAAGAAGCACACCAACCGGCCCGAACTGGTCGAAACGCTGGGCTTCGACACGAAGTTCGCATACCACATGGTGCGTTTGGGGTTGCAGGGCGTTGAACTGCTCACCACCGGTCGTGTCACCCTGCCCATGCCGCCAGTGGAGCGGAAGTGGTTGCAGGAGTTGCGTCGCGGCGAACACACCCAGGAAGAAGCCCTCGACTGGGCCGCCGACCTCCTCGACCAACTCAACCAGCTCGCCGAGATCGCCGACCTCCCAGCGCAGCCCGATCGTGGCGCGATCGACCGGTGGCTTACCGATACTTACGTATCCTGGTGGGAGCAGCACGGGCTGATCGGCGGCCGTCATGGCTGAGGAGCGGGTGACTCCGTATCAGGCGCGCCTGTACAACGCTGTGATTTTCGGTACCGAGCACGGCAAGCGGAAGCCGATGGAAGTTGTTCGGCGCCTGTGGAAATCGCGGCGGGTGTGGCAGCAGCGGGCGTTGGACGCGGAAGCACGCCTGCGCCTGGTGGAGTCGTTGTGCGGTGCTCAGCAGAGGGCTACACGCAACGGTGCCGCGCCCGTGCGCGCCGACCATCTGGTGTATGCGATGAACCCCGGCGGCTACTTCCGTGCGCCTGAGGGTTTCGAGGCCGCAGTGGAGGTTGCTGCGCAGTTGAGTGCCCGTAAAGCCGCTTAATGGTCAATGTATTGCGCACCCCGCCCAGGCTTTTGGTGGGGTGCGTTATCTTGTTTGCCCGGCTTGACTTCCCGCATATTCTTTGCTTAGCCCACAAAACCGGAGGCGGCACATGAACCCCGACGAAGAATACGCAACCCTCGAAACCGGTGGCACCGACCCAGAATTCCCGTGGATCGAATACGAGGACGAAGACGAATATGAGCAAGACTGCAGCTAGCCTGGTCCTTGCGGGTTTGGTGGTGTTGACCTGGTGGTTTGTGGTGCCCCGATTTCTGTGTACTTTGGTCGTGGCGTCGGCTGGTATCAATGACAGCGATTGACAAAGGCGTGCAAAAGATCACCTGCATATCGCACGGCTGCGACCTCTGGCTAGGCCGCCATTTAGCCGACGACGAAATACGGGCCATCCAAAAAGCCCACCGCATCCAACACGACACCCGCGCCATCACCCCCGCCAACCTGTTCGGTGGCGAAACGGAGAACAACGACTCGTGAACGCGACAGCAACAATCGCCGCACTCTCATTCCTCCTCGTCATCGCAGCAGCCTCCATCGCGTGCGCATGGCTTCTGTGGCGCGCCGATCGCCGAAGTCGTTCTCGACTGTTCGTTCAGACCTTCAACGAGGTCACCGAAAGCGACGTCAAGAAGGCCCTGTGCTCCGGCGGGCTGTCCTCGTTCGGGTACGTAACACGATGATCGGCGACGAGGTAGGTGACGACTTCGACTGGCTCGACGGCGACGAAAACTGTGTGACCTGCGGAATGCACTGGGCCGACTGCGAATGCTGAACCCCCGCCGCCGACCCCGTGAACACCGCACACCACCACAGGAGCAGGCCATGGCCGACGAAACACCGAAATACGCCGACGGCGGCCCCATCCCCGCGGGCACCTGGACCACCAGCACCACCGGCTACCCGGAAACGATCGTAAACGGGTGCGGATACCAGTGGACCCGAACCGAACTCGACGAAGGCGAGGGCCGACGTGAATGAACCCACCGAGCTCGTCGCCGGCGCACGCAACCGGTTCGTCGACGCCACACACGCCCTCATCGGGTTGCGCCTCCACACCGTCACCCTCGGCGACTCCGCGAAAACCACGGTCCTCGACAGCCTCTACACCGAACTCCAAGAAGCGCGGCACGGTGAACAGGCCGCCGACGCCCGCGGGCACACGGTCCCAGGATCCCGGCCGCCGGTCTGGACCGATGCCATCAGCCTCCTCGACGAAATCGACCGGGCTGTTGCGACCTGGTGGCCACACACCCCACCCGCCGACGGCACCGCGGTCACTACACGACGACTCCACGCCCTCGCCGACTACCCCTGGGCGCCCGATGATGTCGCCGTGCTACGCCGCATGACCCGACACCTCAACGCCTGGACCGACCGCATCCGACAGTTACTGGTGGGGGAGCGGGTCTGGGAGTTGAAGGCGCCCTGCCCGGTCTGCGGCGAAACCACGGTGATCGCAGTCAACGGTGCCGGCGAACACGTACGACGAACCGCGTTGCAGGTCACGGTGTCCGGGGCCCGCTGCATCGGCTGCGAAGCAACCTGGGCCCCCGAAAAGTTCCAGGCGCTCGGGGCCGCGATCGGCGTCGAGGGTTTCGCTGCATGAGACTACGGGTTGCATGAATTGCACCAAGGTGTTAGCGTGCTTGCAACAACTTCCCGTTGCGAAGCTCACGGTTACTTCCTTCTTACGAAACACCGTGGGCGCCTTGATCTCGGGGAGACAACTTCACAGGGGCGCTGTTCCGCAGGAGAGGGTTACTTCGCATTCGGAGCGCGTAGAGCAGGTTCAATTCCTGCCGTCCCGCGAACGCGGGATGTAGTGTAATGGCAGCACGCGTACCAGTTCACCTTCCCCGTTTTGATGTCAGCGCCCTGCGTGATTGCCTCCCCGGATGCACGTTTTCGGGTTGGGAGAAACTTCACATGGGTGCTGTTCCGAAGGTTCGGGTTACTTCCACCAACAGCGGGTTGCGGGTTCGAGTCCCGTCGGGCGTCCGCGCCTGTAGCTCAAGTGGTAGAGCAGCCGTCCATAAGACACCTGAACCGCCCCTGATGTCAGCACCCTCAATGTGATGCCTCCCAACACAATCCATCCCGTTGGGAGGCATTCCGCATGTCCAAATTCAACCAGACCAAAGTGCGTGCTGCGGCAACCGCTGTCGGCCCGATCAAGACCAAAGCGCGCAAGACCACCGTCACACATGAGGGTGCCGACGCGCACGTGCGCGACAAGCGGTCGGAACTGTTCCTCCTGGCCGTTTCCAATTTCGTTGGCGAGAACACCTTCTACGAGTCGGCTGACGCCCGCGACACCCGCTTCCGCGACCTGATCGCGAACCGCGCCGTCAAAGACGGCGACTGGACCGCTGAACTGCTCGCCTGGATGCGCGGCCCCGAAGCCAACATGCGCTCCACGTCCCTCGTCGGCGCCGCCGAGTTCGTCAAAGCCCGCCTCGACGCAGGCATCCACGGCGGCAACCGTCAGGTCATCAACTCCGTTCTGCAGCGCGCAGACGAGCCCGGCGAGTTCCTCGCCTACTGGATGACACGGTTCGGCCGCAAGCTCCCGATGCCCGTCATGCGTGGTGTCGGCGACGCCGCTACGCGCCTGTACAACGAGCGCTCGTTGCTCAAGTACGACACCGTCTCGCACGGGTTCCGGTTCGCTGACGTCCTCGAACTGTGCCACCCGCCCAAGTTCACCCCGAAACAGGGCGACCTGTTCCGGCACGCGATCGACCGCCGCCACAACCGCGACAACCCGATCTCCGAATCGTTGACGATGGTCCAGGCCAACGCCGATTTCAAGCAGCTCGCCAGCGCAGACATCGACACTATGACCAAGGACGGCGAACTCGCGGCAGCGCTCACCGAAGCAGGCATGACCTGGGAGCAGCTCGGTGCGTACGGGGCGTGGACCGCGGCACGGTGGGAAGCCATGATCCCGTCAATGGGTTACATGGCGTTGCTTCGTAACCTGCGGAACTTCGACGAGGCTGGCGTGTCCGACAAGGTCGCCGCGCAGGTCGCTGCGAAGCTCGCTGACCCTGCCGAGGTTGCGAAGTCGCGGCAGTTCCCGTTCCGGTTCCTGTCTGCCTACGAGGCGGCGCCGTCGCTGCGGTGGGGTCATGCCCTCGACCAGGCCCTCGGGCACTCGCTCCGGAACCTGCCAGTGCTCCGGGGCCGGTCGCTGATCCTGATCGACACCTCCGGGTCGATGCAGAACAGCGTGTCGGGCAGGTCGCACATGCAGATGGTGAAGGCCGCTGCGGTGTTCGGTGTCGCGCTCGGTGTTCGCAATGCTGCTGGTGCCGACATTTTCGGGTTCGCGTCGGGCGAGTTCAAGCACACCGTCCAGGCGGGTGCGTCTGCCATGCGCGAGATCGACCGGTTCATCGGCCGTGTCGGCGAAGTCGGGCACGGCACCGACATCGCGGGCGCGGTCCGCCGCCAGTACGACGGGCATGACCGGGTGTTCATCATCTCCGACATGCAGACCTGCAGCCCTCAGATCACCGCCACGGTCCCATCCAACGTGCCTGTCTACGGGTTCAACCTCTACGGGTACCGTCCGGCCGCGTTCGAACTGGGCGCGAACCGTCACGAGTTCGGCTCCCTGACCGACTCGACGTTCAAGCTCGTGCCGCTCCTCGAAGCGGGCACCGACGGCGGCTGGCCGTGGGAGAAGGACGAGCAGGCCGCGTGACCCTGCGTAGCCGGATGTCCCGCTGGTGGTTCGACTTCCATCAGCGGGGCATCTTCACGCACTGCTTCGGCGTTTTCTGGTGGTGCATCGCCGACAACATCGCGCATTCGTGGCTGCGTGTACCCCTCGACCAGGACTTGTGCGACGACACCGAGGACTGGCCCGACGTGCCGGACCACTGGGGTTACTGGATCTGCCGACGGCACGACGCCGCACTCAACCGCAACGCGCTCCACGAAGTCGAAGAAGGATCATGAACGCTTGGGAACAGCTGGCCCCGACCAGGGTCATGATCGCCGGCGACTGGCACGGCAATTCGTACCATGCTGTCGACGCGATCACGCACGCAGCCGAGCAGGGTGTCGAAGCGATCCTGCATGTCGGCGACTTCGGGTATCGGTTCGCACCGACATTTCTGGCAAAGGTGCAGCGCGCACTCGAAGACACCAGGCTCGCCCTTGGTTTCGTGCCAGGGAACCACGACTCGTATCTGTACCTTGACCTCCGCGAACAAGAACACGGCGTCACCGCGATCCCGTTGCGCCCCAACCTGTTCTACCTGCCACGCACCTACCGGTGGACCTGGTCCGGGGTGTCGTTCCTCGCGCTCGGTGGCGCACACAGTGTTGACCGGTTGTGGCGGGCACGCGGCGAATGGTGGGCACGCGAAACCATCGGTGCCGGCGAGGCGTTCACCGCGGCCAACGGTGGCCACGCCGATGTCATGATCTGCCACGACGTCCCCGACGGGGTTCGCATCCCCTGTATTGAGGGTAATCCGCATGGATTTCCTGAATCGGAAATCGTTGCAGCGCAACGGCATCGCGAACAGTTACGACGGGTCGTCGACGTAGTCCAACCGGCCCACCTGTTCGCTGGCCACTACCACTGCCGTCTCGACACCACCCTCGACGGCGACGACTACCAAACCGTGGTGCACATCCTCGATATGGACGGCGGGCGTATGAGCGACAACGTCATGGTTGTCGACCTCGCAGGCCTGGGCACCGCAACCCAATGAACAGTGCAATGCACTAGACGAACAGTGCAATGGCTTGTACCGTTGGGGTATGACGCTGAACCCGCCAGCAAACCCCAACTACGCCTGCGTGGTCGTGAAACTCGCCGCGGTCAACCCGCTCGACGGGTGCGACAACATCGCCGGCGCGCCCGTGCTCGGCTACCAGGCAATCGTCGGAAAAGACCGGGCTGCTGGTGATCTCGGCGTGGTGTTCACCGCCGAGACCCAGCTGTCCGAGGAGTTCGCGCGAGTCAACAGCCTGCACTCCGACACCGAACTCAACGCCGACCCCGCCGTGAAGGGGTACTTCGCGAAGAACCGCCGCGTCCGAGCGATCAAGCTCCGCGGCCACCGCTCCGACGCCTTCTTCGTGTCGCTGGACTCGTTGTCCTACACCGGTTTCGACGTGTCGAAGCTCCAGCCCGGTGACACGTTCGACGAGCTCAACGGTCACCCCATCTGCACGAAGTTCGAGCGGCCCGTGAAGGGCAACAACGCGCGTACCCCGCAGCAGAAGGCGACGAAGAAGTTCGTGCGTGTCGATGCGAAGTTCCTGCCTGAGCACTACGACACCACCCGCTACTTCGGCAACGAGCACCTCATCGACCCTGAGGCGCGCGTGGTGATCACGCAAAAGCTTCACGGCACGAGCATCCGGATCGGGAACACGGTCGCGAAGCGGTGCCCGACGTGGCGTGACAAGCTCGCGACCCGGTTCCTGAAAGTCCCTGTGGCCGAGTACACCTACGACACCGTCTACGGGTCGCGGAAGGTCATCAAGGACCCGAAGGCCGAGCAGAACCACTTCTACGGCACCGACGTGTGGACTCACTACGGCAGCCGTCTCGACGGCCTGATCCCGCAGGGCTTCGTTGTGTATGCGGAGCTGATCGGCTGGACGCCCGAGGGCGCACCGGTCCAGTCCGGCTACACCTACAACGTCCCGCAGGGTGAGGCGGACCTGTACGTGTACCGGGTCGCGTACGTGAACCCGCAGGGCATTGTCACCGACCTCGCGTGGGGGCAGCTCGTCGAATGGTGCGCCCAGCTCGGGTTGAAGACGGTCCCGGTGCTGACCGAGATGGCGCACAAGGCATTCGACCCCACCGACTGGCTCGACCGCCGCTACTACGACGAGGGCTACGGCCAGGCGATCCCGCTGTCCGGGTCGAAGAAGCTCGTCGACGAAGGCGTATGCATCCGCACCGTCGACAGCCTGCACCCGACCACGTTGAAGGCGAAGTCGCCGATCTTCCTGCAGCACGAGACGAAGGCGCTCGACGACGACGAGTCGGCCGACCTGGAGGCCGAAGGCGGTGTCGCCGCATGAGCGTCGAGTTCGCGACGTTGGAAGGCCGTAACACTCGTGCGACTTTCACCCCGACGCGTACTGCGGTGAAGGCTTCCGGTCACAACACTGTCTCTCGGAACGACCTTGTCTCTGCGGCCGTCGTTGTCAGGTCGCGGCTCGTCCCGATCGAGCGCAGCTGGCGAGGCGTAATCATTTCCTCGGGCAACGCACCTCAGCTGCGGTTTCGGTTGGTCGCCGGTAAAGGCTCTGTTGCTGAGCACCGCGAGGTCGTTGTCGATCGTGCCACCATGCAGGTCGTTCGCGATGAGGTGATCGCGCGATGACCGCCCATGACCTGGTTGATGTGATTCCCGTGCTGGCGCGCCCGACGGTGTTCATTCCGCGCGGGTATCCCGGTGCGGGAAAGACATGCCTGTTTGCTTCGCTGCGGAAATCGCATCCAATGCTGGCGCGGGTATCGCGTGATGATCTGCGCGCGACCCTGTTCGCGGCGGAAGGTCGCCTCTCGCACGAGCAGGAAGAGATCATCTCGAAAGCTGAACGCGCCCAGGCCGCCGCGCTGCTAGACGGCGGCTACGACGTGTTCATCGACGCGATGAACCTGCGCACCCAGTGGACGCGCGGGTGGGCGAACTTCGCTGCCCTCCACGGTGCCGACGTCGCCGTGATCGACCTTGACACCTCAGTGGACGAATGCATCCGCCGCGACGCTCAGCGTGGCGCTGGGGGCGGTCGGATGGTGGGGGAGGACGCGATCCGAGCGGTCGCACGGAGGTTCCCTCGCAAGCATTGGGCGAAGGTGGAGCCGTCACCGGATCTGCATTTCTACCCGACCCCGTACGTGCCGAATCCGGTGCTGCCGCCGGCGTGGATCGTCGACGTTGACGGCACGCTCGCTGAGAAGGCGCCGGATCGGGGGATCTACGAGTATTCGCGGGTCCGGGACGATAAGCCGATCGCGCACACCGTGGAGGTGGTGCGGAAACTCGCACAGGATTCGGCGATCATCATCCTGTCGGGTCGTGACGACGATTGCCGTTCGCAGACGGCGGATTGGTTGCGGTGGAACGACATTCCGTGCACTGCTCTGCATATGCGTGCGACGGGTGACAAGCGGCCGGACTACATCGTCAAACACGAACTGTTCAACGAACACCTGCGGGACCACTTCCACGTTCTCGGCGCGTTCGACGACCGCCTGCAGGTGTGCCGTCTCTGGTACCGCCTCGGTGTGCCGTTGCTCCGGTTGGGGGTGCCCGATCATGACGATTTCTGACCTGGCCGGCTCCGAGTGGGAGTCGAAGGACGGCACGCGGGCGCTGGTTGTCCTCCATGAGGCTGCTGCGTGGCGTGGTGACCGCCATTTCCTGGTGAAGGGCATCCGGGGGCCGAACAGGCAGCGGCTGATCAGCATGACTGGTCTGCTCGGCGAGTACCGCCGGATCGAGGCGACCGGTGGTTGAGGGCCGTCCGATCAAGGAGGCCGCGTCGGGTTACCGGTGTCCTGGCCACGTCAAGTTCGCGACTTCGTCGCCGTGTTTCCCGGGTTGTGGTGAATCCTCCACGGCCCCAATTGATCCTGTTCGAAGGAGTGCGACCTGATGATCAGATTTCTGTTCGGTGTGTTCTGCGGAGTCGTCTCCGGTGCTGTCACCTGGTGGCTTTCCGCCGATCCCGGTGTGACGACTGTTGCGGTGTTGGCTGCGGCTGTCCTCGCGTGGGTTTTCGGTGGCCTGGCCTTGGTGCTGTTCGATGAGTGACCGCGACACCCTGGCCGACCTGATCGTGGACAGCGGCCTGGACCTCGACCGTGGCCCATACGTCGAAACCTGGCCGGAAGACGAACGCGAATACCACCGGCGCCCCGGATGGCTGAGCTTCGATCACCGGGGGCGGGCGATGCAGGCGTACCGGCGCGGGAAGCTCGCCGATGCCGTGATCGCGTCCGGGTGGCGTCCACCCGCCCGCGAGATCACCACGGCCGCCCAGGCCGACACGTTCCCCGTCGGCACCATCCTGCTGCACGCCGACTGCCCCGACGACGGCCCCTGCATCTGGAGGCGGGCGTGCGCCCCCTCGGAAGTCGAAGACGCGATCGATGGCGGCGCATTCGACCACATTCACTGGACGGTGTGGGCCGACCACGAAACGCGCTACGACAGCGAAGACCTCGAATGCCACGCCGACCACGGCGGCACCCTGCTGGCCGTGTACGTCCCCACCGAGGAGGCCTGATGCTGCGTGAGCCGTACTACGCCGACGAGCACGTCATGCTCTACCACGGTGACTGCCGCGAGATCGACGCGTGGCGCGGCGCCGACATCCTGGTGACTGACCCGCCGTACGGCCGCGATTGGAAGCAAGGTGCCGGGCTGCTCAGCGGGCACGGGGGCAGCCATTCCCCCGCAGGGCACCGGGGGATCGCGAATGACCGAGATACCACGGTCCGGGACACAGCGCTCGCTGCGTGGGGAGATCGGCCCGCCGTCGTGTTCGGCGACCCGCTCATCACACCGCCCCAGGCGGCCCGGCAGGCGCTCGTCTACGCGAAACAGTCGGATTCGGGTGTGCGTGGAGCGCTCGCTGGATTCCGGCGCGACGTGGAAATGATCTACCTCGTCGGGAAATGGGGCGCAGGAATCGGCGGCGAATCATCAGTCCTGCGCGCGACGGGGCTGATGGCGGGCGAACACGGTCTTGCCGCACGATCAGGTCATCCTCACGCGAAATCCACGGCGGTGCTTGAGGTGCTAATCCAGCGGTGCCCATCGGGCATGATCGCCGATCCCTTCGCCGGATCAGGTTCGACTCTGATTGCCGCGCGCAACCTGGGCCGACGCGCGATCGGTGTCGAGATCGACGAACGCTACTGCGAGGCCGCCGCCAAGCGGCTCTCGCAATCCGTCCTCGACTTGGGCGTCCCCACCGAGGAGGCCGATCGTGGCTGATATCGAGCCTGGCCTGTTCGGCCCGCCGCCCGGTTGGACACCGCCCGAAGCTGTGGTGCCGGAGGACCTTTCCCGCGGCGAGAAGCGTCAGCGACTGGTCGAGCGGCGTATCCGTGACGGCATCCACCCACTCGGCTACATCGGCTTGCACAAGGAAGCCGCCCGCGAAAGCGAGGGCGGCGGGTTGCGTTGCGGCACATGCCGACATCGGGAGGTCGCCCGGTACCACAGCCGCAGTTACCCGAAGTGCTGGATCAACGACGGCGCACGGGCCACACACGGCGAATCGTCCGACATACGCGCGTGGTGGCCCGCCTGCACCGACTACCAGCCCACCGAGGAGAAGACCCGATGATCCGCGAGGTCACCTACTACCAGGCCATCTGCGACAAGTGCGGAGTGAGCGCGCACGAGGGTGGCGACTTCTCCGCATGGGCTGACGCGACCAATGCGCTGGCGGAGGCCGAGGGCTGCGACTGGACAGCACCTGGCCCCGCCTCGCTGACTGTCGATGGCCCGCACTACTGCCCGGATTGCACTCCCGCCGAACCCGCCGAGGAGGCGACACCCAATGCCTGACAACTGCGTGTTCTGCCGGATTGCCGCGGGCACCGCACCGGCCACGATCGTCCGCGAATGGGAGGACGCGATCGTGATCGTCCCACTAGGCCCCGTAGTCGACGGGCACGTCCTGGTGATCCCTCGCCGCCATGTCCCGGACTTCACGTCTTCGCCCACGGTCACAGCGACGGTGATGGGGCGTGCCGCCGAGTACGCCGAACACCTTGCCCGCCCGGCGAATCTGATCACCAGCAAGGGCCGCGAGGCGACCCAGTCCGTGTTCCACCTGCACGTCCACGTCGTTCCGCGTTCGGCTGATGACGGGCTGATGGTGCCGTGGGGGACCGTCTACGGCGACGACCCGCAGGCCCCGCACTGGTGCCGTGTCGCCGAGCAGCAGGCCAAGCGGATCGACG
The DNA here is from genome assembly GCF_042716995.1 of Nocardia sp. NPDC058640. NCBI lineage: Bacteria > Bacillati > Actinomycetota > Actinomycetes > Mycobacteriales > Nocardiaceae > Nocardia > Nocardia sp. NPDC058640. The sequence goes on along the minus strand of NZ_JBHXRG010000013.1, from coordinate 54,585 downwards.
AATTGGAGGCCACCGAATGACCGATGATCGTGACACCGCGTTCAACCTGGCAGACGCCCTCGCTGACCAAGAAATCCAGCTCAAAGAAAAACTGGTCGCCGCACGCAAAGCCCTCCGCTTTGAACAAGCCGAAATCGCCGAGTGGATGCGCGTCGACGTGCACACGATTGCCGAGTTCGAGCGACTGGACTCCAACCCGACCCTGTCCATGATCCGCAACTACGCCTTCATGGTCGGGTGCCTTGTCAAGTACGACGTCGAGGTGACGCAGTGACGGCGGTGATGCTCATCCTGTGGTTGCTCGTCGCGGTCGTGGTGTTGGCGTTCCTGTTCATCGTCATGGTGATTGTCCTTGCGCTGCTAGAACTTCGGCGCGCGGTCGACGTCGAAACCCGCGCCCCGCACACCGGAACTGAGGGCTGCTGATGTACAAGGCGCTGACTATCCCCTGTTGCGGGTGGATGTCGATCGAGACCGCGTACCCGGAAGACCGGGCCGGGTCGTCACGGTGGTTCCACGGCCGCGGTCGTTGCGATGAGCATGTGTGGTCGTTTCCGTTGTGGGGGTGGACGGTCAAGGTGTACGGGCGCGGCAAGTCGTACCGGAAGCTGACCGGGCTGCCGAAGTACTCGATCGACTGGATCATCGACGAATTCGACGCCTCTTTCAACGATCTCGCGGTCGCGTCTTTGCGCTACCACATGAACTTTTCGGTCTGCTGGTGCTCCGACGAACAACGCACCACCTACATGGATTTGGTTGCCCGGCTCACCGAACCCGCACCGACATTCACCACCGCCGAAATGGGGATCCTGAACCCACCCGGCTGGACCTTCGAAGACGAATTCGAACGACCCCCGAACGGCAACTGCCGGATGCGCGAATCAACCCCGGAACAAAAAACAATCTATGCCGCATTCCGGGAACGCGAACACGCCTACAACGAGCGGATCCGCCAGGCCCGCCACGACTTCGTTGACATCATCCCCGAGCTGTGGAGCTGAGATGACCTGCCCCGAATGTGATGTTCTGCTGGGTGAACCGACCCCGGAACGGCTCGAATTCCACCGGTTGTGGATGCACCCAACGAGTGTCGAGGTTGCGGAGGTGTGGCCGGCGATCGCTGGCACCGCAGCACGGGCCGAGTTCGCTGTGCTGGATTCCGACATGTTGCGTACCCGTGTGCTGCTCGACGAACTGCACCAGCTCTTGCTGCGTGCGATGACGTACGTGGACGCCCAACTGACCGAGGAGGTCACGCTGTGAACGATCTATGGGACGACGTGCGCGCCTTTAACGCCGCTTGTGGCGTGCCTATGCGCCATACACCGGGTTGGGTATCCGACGCGGAAACCGAGCTCGCCCTGCGCCTGGTGGTGGAGGAACGTGACGAGTTGCTGTTCGCGTTGGCTTCCCGGAACCTGGTCGAGGCCGCTGATGCGATCGCGGACAGCCTGTACGTGCGGGCAGGGTTGCTGCTGCGACTCGGGTTGGCGCACACCCACATTCATGACCTGATCACCACCTCAACCGAACCACCGTCGTGGGCGGATTACGACGCCACGCACACGATGGCCTACATCGGTGACGAGTTGGAGAAGGTTGACCAAAGGATCCGGGACGCGGTTGGTGCCCGCGATTTGGTGGAGGTGGATGCCGCTGTCCACCAGTCGATGTACCAGGTGTCCGCGTTGGCGATCATGTTGCATTTGCCGATGGACCGGGTGTGGAAAGCGGTGCAGGACAGCAACATGGCGAAGTTGGTGGACGGCAAGGTGATTCGCCGCGACGACGGGAAGATCCTCAAACCCGCTACGTGGTCGCCTCCGAACATCGCGGGCGCGCTCGGTCTGGACGTGATCGAGGACGCGGCGTGACCGGGCAGCCGAGGCAGGGGCAGCACACTGGCACGTGCGGGTACTGCGGGAAGCGGTTGTTCAGGTCGCGGCGGGACGCGAAGAGTGCGGCGCGGACGGCGTTTCCAGGTGAGCGTTTCAGCGCATATGAGTGCCCGGTGACTGTTGGGTATTGGCATTATGGCCACCTTGCACCGGAGGTTCTGTCCGGGGAGGTCCCTCGCAGCACGTTCTATGGGCCGCGCGGTGTCGGTGTGGTGAGGACCATGCAGGGGACACGGAAACCGGTCATCAAGAAGTACAAGGGGGATGCAGCATGACGGGGGAGGAAAGTGCCCATGACCACTTCGGCAGTAGCAGGCTTCCGCCGCGCTTCTGGCGGAAGGTTCAGAGGGACGCCGCGACAGGTTGCTGGAGATGGGTGGCTGCGAAGAGTACTACCGGATATGGAAAGTTCGCATTGGTCGCCGTAAGTCCCGGATATGCGCATCGAATTTCGTACATTGAGCTAGTGGGACCCGTGCCAGAGGGGTTGGTGCTGGACCATCTGTGCCGAAATCGGCTATGCGTCAACCCGGCACATCTGGAACCGGTTCGGCAAAGAATAAATGTACTGCGTGGTGAGTCGCCCGTTGCGGCGAATGTACACAAGACATTCTGCGCAAATGGGCACCCCTACGACGAGAAAAACACGTATCGGCGTCCTGGTGCGGACAAACGAGGATGCCGATTGTGTAGGCGCGCGGCGTACCAACGTTGGGTGCAAAACAAGGCGAGCGGCCATCATCCGATGCGCGAGGAAGGTAGGGCGGCGTGATCGGGGTGATTGTTGCGGCGCGGCAGACGTGTTTTGCGTGTCCGTCTGCGTGGGATGTGGTGACGGCGGACGGGGTTCGGTTGTATTTGCGGTATCGGGGTGGGTTGATGTCGTGGGCGTGGGATTTGGGTGACCGGTTGGTGCGGGGCGGTTCGGTCGAGCATGGAGATTCGTTGGCGGGGGTGTGCACGCTCGAAGAGATTTGTGAGGTTTTGGGGTTTGGGCTGGATTCGCGGGCATCGTATTTGCCGTTGCCGGATCCGAATGAGGGGTTTGATTTCGATGACAACCCACCATGGACTGTTACTGAATTGTGATCTTCAACCTCAAAACTGTGTCCGCTGGATGCTATTGTTCGTTCGTGCATTTCGTGTGCCCAAAAACAGGCCGGTAACCCGACCCGCCCAAACCGCTGATGCACCGGTTTGGCGCTGAATAACTGAATAACCGTCCTTCTAGCCCAACTGGTTTTAGAGGCGCCGCACCAGAATGCGGTACAAGTGCTGGTTCGAATCCAGCGGAGGACGCAAAGCATCGGTTTAGCGGCCGATGCTGGTGGTGACAGAGTGAGCGGTTCCCGCGTGATCGGGCCGCGAATGTGTGCGATGTCGGCATCCTGACGGGCAAGTGCCTGAGGGAAGGCGTAGCTGCCGGAAACCGATGCCTTCGCGGGCAAGTCGCAGCACCGGGTACTAATCCTTACGGTCCGTGCCCCGGTCGGAGTCTAGGCAACTCCCCACCCACTAACTTCCTCGGGTAACGCTGGGCTTCGGCCTACCCCCGAGGGTCTTTGAATTGCTGCGCACAGGATGCGTGGAGCAGTGAGGTCAAAGCTCACCAGTCCATTTCGGTGGGCGACTACATAGGCAATCGGTCTGCAGGACATTCGCGCCTGCAGGCCGTTGTCTTTTATGGGCGTAGCTCAGCGGCAGAGCGTCGGTCTCCAAAACCGTGCGTCGGAAGTTCGAATCTTCCCGCCCGTGCGTGAATCAGACACCATCAGTAGGCCGAATCGTTCATTACCAGTCCTATGGCACCCCTGGCGGCGAATACCTACCCGAACCGCGCGCTGCGGTCATCACCGAGCTCTCTGGTCCTGACGGCACGGTCGGGCTTTGTGTACTGAACCCCACCGGCATGTTCTTCAACGAGAACGTGAAGTTCGCCGAGACCCCGACGCCGGGTCATTGGAATTGGCCGCCGCGCGTCTAAATGCTTTGCGGTGTGGAGCAGCTCGGTTACCTCGCTGGTCTCATAAGCCAGAGTCGCGGGTTCGAATCCCGCCACCGCATCAACGATGCCCGTCAAGGCTAGAGCTTAGGCTTCCTTACTTCGACGGGCTCATCCGCCCGTAGGGAAGTTTGGCCATCCCGCCTGCCTTGGGTGCAGGAAATCGCGCGTTCAAATCGCGCCGGGCAGACGAGACCCCATGCGCTCGGGTTGTACATCGGGGTCGGGATGACCACCCGCCCGATAACGCCGGAAGTCACCGGAAGCCGAAAGGCGAAGCGCCGACCTGGGGCACGTCGTGCGAAACTGCCCCTAGACAATCCTACGCCTCCGTGTAGCTATCCCTTTTTGCAATGCAAATGGCAGAGTGGCCTTCGTGTGCCTGTGACCTGCTGTTTTCTTTTTCACATGTATTCGGCGGTGCACGTTGGCGATGATGGTTCCCCGGAACTGCAAATACGGGTGCTGCCCACCACCAACACACAGCGCCGCCCGGCACCGCGAGAAGCGTGCCACCGCAGCCTGGATGGACGAACACGGTCACCCCGACGACACAGAACAGTTCGGCTGTCTGATCGACGGGTTGAGGTGCCTATGCCACGACCCAGCCTGCGAATCCCCGGAAGGGCCCTGGTGGAGAACACCTCTGAGACCGTGAGACAAACCGTTCGTACGACCAGCGATGTGATCGCTGACGCACTCGAAATCGAGTCGTTCGCGGACGAGGTCGATGCCGTGCTGGCCCTGTACGACGACATCCCGCGCACCTACGCGCACTTCACCGCCGAGATCCCCTGACAATGCGAATGCTCGGCGCCGCGGCCAGACGCCCCGTGTGCGTATTCTGCGGCCCCACCGCCGGCGACTTCATCGACAAACGTGGGCAACGCTCCCGCGAGAAGCAGAACCTGCAGCGTTGGGTCAACGAGTACGAAGACCCCGCCGACGTGCTCGACCGTGCCTGCCCGAAGGGCGGCCCGGACTGCGACTGTGCGCGATACCGAGAGGGCGAGTTCTAGGACAACCCAGCGGCTTCGAGGTCATCTAGGACATCTCGAACCTTGTCTTGGAGATCAGCCAACGCGTCAGTCAGATTGCGCACCTGCGTTGTTCGTGGAATTTCGATGACTTCGGTGTAGCCGATCTCGGTCCGTACTTGCAGCTTCGGCGGCAAAGGCCCTAGGTTCGGGATCCTGAACCTGCCCGAGGCGACAACAGCACCCACGGCCATTTCAACCCCGGGATGAGCGCCAACGTTCAAGACTTCGACTACGGGCTCCGTGGTGATCTTCATATCGACCGACGAGTAGTTCGTAACGACCACCGAACGGTGCTTGTCCGCATTGACAAGATCACGCAGGATCGCCAACGGGTGAAGCTCTGGCTTCGGCTGTACCCGGTACGGCTGAACTTCGTTTACGGCCCGGTAGATCGGGCGGTCGAACCATCTAGCTTTGGTCTCCATCTCGGCGCGCTTGTCCACGATCGGGAACTTGATCTTCTCTTGAGGAAGCTTCGGGTTCTTCGCACGGATGTGCTCAAAGACCGCATGATCGAGCGCTGCTCGTAGGTTCGTAAGAATGTCACCTACGATCGTGGACCACTCGTCCGGCTGGTCGTGCGCCGACTTCACGACGATCTGGAAGTGGATTTCGTCGCAGGTTGGATGCGGTTGCCGGATCTGGGGTGTGAACTCGTAGGGGTAATCCTTGCGGAACACCCGGACTCGTTCGTTGAGGTCCACGAGATGAACGTGCGCTCGGTCCAGCTTGAGCCGCGCAGACGTAAGACCGGTGATCGGCATCCGACCATCGTACGCACAGGCAGAACGATGCCCAACTCAATTCTCAACTGCGCGTATTGGCGTAGTGCGACCTCCTGCGCGAGGTAACGCAAAAGGTAGTCGGTGTCTGCCAGGAGAACTCCCACCGCTCGATTTCGCCACCACCCTCGTACCCCAATCCGCTAGGGGTCGCCGCGCCTTCTTACAGGCATTGGCCGCAGGGGATCTCAGGTGGCGGGGCCGCTGGCAGCGTCACCGCGCCGCGGCCCGCCCGCCGGTCCGGTTTTCGCTACCTGGGAGCCGGCGGGCCCAGCTTCACTAGCTCTATTGGCCGGGAGGCCACCATGTTCCAACACGCACGCCTGCTCACCGCCACGCTACTGGCCGCTGCCGGGTTGATCGTTGCACCCGCCACGGCCAACGCTGGCGGACCCACCTGCCAGGACACGTACACGTTCGGTGCCGGCGGCTTCGAAATCAACGCCCACGGCACCGGGCAATCCTCGACCTACATCCCGGCAGACCAACCCGTCGGATACAACTCGGTCGACCTCGTCGCCGGTGTTGCCGAGCTCGACCGCCTGTTCCACGACTACCGAAACCGTTGCCCCGGCACGCATCTGAAGATGTTGGGCCACTCGGGTGGTGCCGCGGTCGTCCACATGTGGGTGTCCCAGCACACCGATGAACCCAACGCCACCGCCATTCTGGTCTCCGACCCGAAGCGGGTCGCGGGCCCCGGCAGTGCTGGGATCGCAGCCAACCCGCTCGCCATCCCCGCCGACTGGATCGGGATCTTCCGCGGCGCCGCCGGCGCCGACGCCAACTTCGGCGCGTTCCCTGTCCTGACGATCTGCAACGCCGGCGACTGGGTATGCAACGAATCCGCCGGGCTCCGCGGCTACCTCACCACTGGTGTCCACGGCCGATACAACCTGAACCCGCACGCATACCCGAACTACGCCCGCGGCGTGTGGTTCCCGCCCGTCTACTGAGCCACCCGCAACTGAACAGGCACAACGACTTTGACGACGATCACCGTGTACTCGCGCCCGAACTGCCAGCCCTGCAAAGCAACCGTAAAAAAGCTGGACCAACTCGGCGCCGTGTACACCAAAATCGACGTCACCCAGGATCCCGACGCCCTCGAACTTATTCGCGGGCTCGGGTACCTGCAGGCCCCCGTGATCGTCGTCCGCGACGGCGGCGAGGTGATCCACTGGGCAGGTTACGCCCCCGACAAACTGAGGTGGGTTGCCGATGCCACGCACTCCTGAACAACGCGAAGCTGACGACGCTCTCACTGACGCGATCGAAACCGTGTGGCGGGCCTACGATCCCGACGACGACGATCCCGGTCTGCTCACCGACTACCTGGTGATCGCAGTGCGCCGCGGCTACTCCGACGACGGCGACCCCTGGTCGTGTGTCGGGTCGCTCACCCGCGACGACAGCGTGCCCGTCCACATCCAACTCGGATTGATGGAACAGAAACGCGCGTCACTGATCGCACCAGACTTCTGCCACGACGAAGAGGAATGACCGTGCGTGGCACACACGCGTGGTTGCTCCTCGTCGCCGCGACCACCCTCTACGAACTGCACGCACACCCTGACGAGTTGTTGACCGCCGTGTGTGAACGTGCACGCCAACACCACCCGATCTTGGTCCCCGCCGCGATCATCACGACCGCCGCGCACCTACTCGGGCTGATCCCCACTGCTATCGACCCATTTCACCACGCCCACCGTTTGGTGTGGCGTCACCGGTCCGCCCAGGAGGCGACCGCCCCCACCACCTAGAACGCGAGCCAGGGCCAGGAGCCCGCCGCGCCCTGGAGGTCCCGCCGTTATGGCACGAAAAAACACTGTCCCTGTCGAGACGCTCGTCGAGACGCAGGAAAAACGCAACAAAGCCCTGCAGCTCCGAATGTCCGGCAAATCCCAAGCCGAGATCGCCGAAGAACTCGGAGTGTCCAAATCATCGGTCTCCCGGTACGTGTCCACCGCGATCGCCGCGATCACCCGCGAAAACGCCGAAGAGTACGTCGAACTTGAGCTGTCCCGCCTCGACGCCATGTGGGCAGCGATCTGGCCCCGGATCGTCAAACCCCGCAACGACGAAGAACGCAAAGCCCAACCGTGGCTGATGGACCGCGCCTTCGAGATCATCGAGAAGCGAGCGAAACTGACCGGCACATACAAAGCTGCCGAGCTCAAAGCGATCGCCGACGCCAAGGGCGGCGTGTCCAGCGAAGCCACCAGCATGGTCGGCGAGTTCTTCGGCAAGCTCCAAGAACTTGTGGCCGCTGACGAACTTGCCTCCCGCGCAGACGAAGGTGCACCGGAGTGAGCCTCGATGGTCTTCCGTTGTCGCGGAAGCAGATCGTCAGCATTGTGGAATCCCGGAGCTACCGGACGTCGATCTGGTCCGGCGCCGTCCGCTCCGGCAAGACCATCGCAAGCATTCTGGCGTTCTACGATGCGGTCGCGCACGCCCCTGACTCCGGGCTCATCCTGATCGCCGGCCGCACCCTGCAAACCATCGAACGCAACATCCTCGAACCGATGCAAGACGAAACCGTGTTCGGGCCCTGGGCGACCGAGGTACACCACACAAGAGGCTCGAACACCGCGGTGATCTTCGGCCGCATGGTCTGGTTGATCGGCGCCTCCGATGTGCGCTCCGAAGGCAAACTCCGCGGCCTCACAGCGTGTTTAGCGCTCGTCGACGAAGCCACCCTGCTCCCAGAGTCATTCTGGACGCAGTTGCTGGCCCGCCTGTCGGTGCCCGGTGCCCGCTGCCTGGCGACAACGAACCCGGACAACCCGAACCACTACTTGAAGGTCAACTTCATCGACCGGCAACACGAGCCGGAAATGGATTTGCGGTCGTGGAACTTCACTCTCGACGACAACCCCTCGTTGAAACCGAAGTTCGTTGCCTCGATCAAAGCCGAGTTCACTGGTCTTTTCTACCTGCGGAACATTCTGGGCCGCTGGGTGGCTGCCGATGGCGCGATCTTCGATATGTACGACCCAGACCAACATGTGGTCCCGTGGGACGATCTGCCGGAAATGCGGTGGATTGTCGGTGTCGGTGTCGACCACGGCACAACCAACCCCACCCACGCGGTCATGGTCGGCCACGGCGTCGACGACTGCTTGTACGTGATGGACGAATGGCGGTACAAGGCATCCGACAAAGCTGCCCGCTGGACGAACGTGCAACTCTCACAAGGGTTACGCGCCTGGCTGAACGAGCCGCATCACCCCAGCGACCCCGAAGAAGGGGCGGCGTGGCGCGGCTACGTGGTCGTTGACGGTGCCGCCGCGGACTACCGGGTGCAGTTGAAGCAGGACGGGTTGCCTACTATCGTCGCCCAAAAGGACGTCTTGTACGGAATCCGTACTCTCACCGCGCTCGTCGCGTCAGGTCGTCTGAAATTCGCTGACCGGTGCACCGAACTGCTGAAAGAGCTCCCCGGCTACGTGTGGGACACGAAGGCCACGGAAAAGGGAAAAGACGAGCCGGTCAAACTCAATGACCACGGCATCGACGCTCTCCGCTATTGCGTGGTCACCACCGAACGTAAATGGCGGCGACAGATCAAACTCAACGAACTTCCAGTCGCGGTCGAAACGAACGAGAACAAACCAGTCGAAGTGCGGTTCGCCGCATGAAAACTGGCGGTTTGCCAACACTCATACGATTGGTGCAACCGATCTTGGAGGTTGGAATTGAGTTTCGCCGACGACGCATTCGAACTGCGGCAACGCACACGCAAACCCAGGCCATGCGCCACCGGGACATGGTTGTCGTCACTCGATGAACGCGACCGCCAAGCATTCAAAACACTCCTCGTCGACGGCCGCCCAATAACCCACGTGTGGCGGCTCGCCGTCAAAAACGGACTCGACGCCGCCGAAACACGGTTCCGAGTCCACTGCCGCAACGACTGCGGCTGCTACGCCACGGAGGTCGCCGCGTGAGCCTGGCCGACGACGCCGCCAACCTCCCCGGCCGCGAACCAGCGAACAAAGGCTCCATCGACGTCACCGGCGACGGCGCGACCGTCAACAACGTGGTCGTCGAAGCGCCGATCAATGATGACTGGACAACCGTCTTCGCCCTGTTCAACCTGAACGCCAGCGAGTTCGAAGTCGTCGACGACACCGTCCGCATGTCGACCTGGCAGCAGTCCAAAGCCCAAGATGACGGCACCCGCGACGTCGTGCAGCTCTACAGCTACAGCGCACGTTTTCGGCGCCGAAAGGCTTCCGACATCTCACCCGAGACGATCGCAGCATGGCGAACCTCGCTGCAGGCGAACCCGCTTCCTCAGGCACGGCTGGCCGATGGCGACAACACGTACGTGATCCTTGTGGCCGACCCGCAGCTTGGGAAGAAGGGGACCGAGGAAGCGGTCGCGAACTGGCGCCGCGGCGTCGAAGAGCACATCGCCCTCGCGCGCACCCTAGCCTCGCAGATCAGCGCCATCCATATTGCGTTCATGGGTGATGAGACCGAAGGCGTCTGCAACAACTACGGCAACCAGTCGCACACCGTCGAACTCAACATGTCCCGGCAACTAGAGCTGGACTTCGACCTGCGGGTGTGGACGATCAAGGAAGCCGCCTCGCTCGGCCTGCCACTGTCGGTGTCGTCAGTGATATCCAATCACGGTGAGTGGACCCGCAACGGGACCAAAGACCCTGTAACCACACAGGGCGACAACGCCTCCACCCACATCGCCCGCCAAACGAAGAAGCTGTTTGACGAACTCGCCGAACACGGCGCCGCCCCCCGCATCACCTGGCACATCGGCGCCGGCGACCCCGCAGTCACCCTGACGTTGTCGGGTGTGCCCTGCTACTTCTCCCACGGCTACATCGAGAAGGGCCGCGGCTCCTCATCAGAGACCCGCACCCGCAACGCGATCGAACGCCAAATCCTCGGACGGACAGAAGAACTCGGCGCCACGTCGCTGTTCTTCACCGCCCACTATCACCACTTCTACTCCCAGGAATTCGAAGGCCGAACCCTTTTCGGCTGCCCGGCCCTGGAAGCGGAACGCTCCTCGGAATACATGCTCAACCAGTACGGCGTGTGGTCGCCCGCCGGACTGTTGGGCCTGGTCGTCGGCGAACACCACCAGCGTGGTTGGTCGAACCTCAATGTCTTCTAACCCAACTTCATAGCGCCGCGGCATTCTGCGCGCGCACACCACCTGGAGGTGGCGCATGCCGATGCCCGAATTCAGTGGCGCTTGGCCACCTGAGCCGTGGGATGTCGCGCAGTCCGCCTACGACCTCCACTCCGCGTGGGTTGCCGGCGACACCGACGTGCTGGCCGCGTTCTACGCCCAAAACCCTGACGGCAAACCCGCCAAAACCCGGTCCGCCCAGTACTCCACCGGCGTCATCGGCAAAGTCGCCCGCTGGTTCTGGGGACGCCCCCCACAACAAGCAACCAAACGCCTCCACATTCCTGCCGCTGCAGACGTTGCACGCACCTCGGCGGACCTGCTGTTCGGACAACCGCCGCAATGGGTCCTCAACCAGGGCGACGCCACCAACCTCGAAGCGGCACAAGACCGGCTCAACCAACTGCTCGAATGCGACGACGCGACCGCGACCTTCCTCGAAGCCGCTGAACTGCAGGCCGCCCTCGGCGGAGTTTTCCTACGGCTCTTTTGGGACAGCGAAGTCACCGACAAGGTGATGTTGTCCGCTGTCGGCCCTGACGCTGCGATCCCGGAGTGGCGTTACGGCAAACTCGCCGCGGTCACGTTCTGGTCGATCGTCGCGACGGACAAGCGCGGCACGTGGCGGCATCTCGAACGCCACGAACCCGGCGCCATCGAACACGCCCTGTACTGCGGGGACAGCGACCACATCGGCCGCCGCCTGCCCCTCCAAGAGCAGGACGCGACCGCGTGGGCTGCCGAACTCGTTGACCAGAACTCCTCGATCCCGACCGGCGTGAAAGGCCTTACCGCCGCCTACATTCCGAACGTGCGCCCCGCCCGCAGGTGGCGCAACGTCCCCGGTTTGTCCCCGTTGGGTCGATCCGACTTCGAAGGCATCGAGCACCTGTTCGACGCCTTGGATGAGGCGTGGTCGTCGTGGATGCGTGACCTCGATCTCGCGAAAGCCCGCTTGTTCGTGGCCTCGTCATTGCTGGAACAAGACGGTCCAGGCCAGGGCGCGTCATGGGATCCCGAACAGGCGATCTACACCCCCGCCCCGGCCGACGACATGATCGAAGGCGGACCCAACAGCCTCGTCCAGGCACAACAATTCGCGATCCGTCACGCCGAACACCAAGCCACCTGCACCGCACTGATGAACCGCATCCTGGTCTCCGCCGGATACTCCACAGGCGACTTCGGCGACGACCAACTCGCCGGCCAGATGACCGCAACCGAAGTCACCGCCCGCAAAGACCTGTCCAACCGGACACGATCGAAAAAGGCGTTGTACTGGGGCAGCGCGATGGCCCCACTGGCACGCACCATGCTCGACCTCGACGAACTCGTCTACGGCGGCTCGTACGGGTTGCAGGCCGACCCCGAGATGCAGTTCCCGGTCCGCGTGGACCAGGACCCGGTCCAACGGTCGGTCGAGATCGCGAACCTGCGCACAGCACAAGCGATTTCGATCGCCGCGTCGGTTCGGAAGATCAACCCGAACATGTCCTCCGATGAGGTCGACGAAGAAGTCGCCGCGATCAAAGCCGAACTGGCTGAGCTCGCACCCGACCCGGAACCGTTCGGCGACAGCGACTTCGACACAACCCCAGAACCTCACAGCGACCTCCAACCAGACAGCCCGCTCCCCGAGGACGGTGACGAGCTCGACAAGGCGGCCTGATGCCTCTCACCCCCTCCAACGGTGACAAGCACGCCGCACCCCTGATCCGGTTGTACCGGGTTCTCGAACTCGCATTGTGGCGGATCCTCGCGAAACTCCTCGGCCTCGAAAAGGGGTGGGGGAGACGCTGGCTGACACGAATGCTGATGCGGCTACCGAACTTCCGCAAAGCGACCCGCCGCGTCATCGACAACACCGCCGAACACGCGCCCGGCATGGTCGCGACCGCGATCAACCGAGCCTGGCGCGACGGGACTACCGCCGCGCGCGGCGACACCGGATCCCGCACCGAGCACCACGATCCTGACGCGGTGCGCGACATCATCGACCGCGTCCTGTCTGGCCTTGACACCGCACACCGCGGCGTCCTCGCCGACACCGAGAACATCTACCGGCGGGTCATCGACGAAGTATCTCGCGACCCGAACATCACCAACGACGCCGAGCTGCACAACCTCCTACGTGAAGCGCTACGACGGAACGCCCGCTTCGGGTTCGTCGCCACCACCGACCAGCACGGCCGCCGACGCGAACTCGTCGCCTACGCCGAACAACAGATCCGACACGGTGTCACGACCGCCGAAGTCGAAGGGTTCTGCGCCCAAGCACGCGCCGACGGGCACGACCTGATCACCATCTCCGACGTCCCCGGAGCCTGCCGACTCTGCGCCCCCTTCGAAGGCAAGACCTTGTCGATCAGCGGCGAATCCCGAAGCTGGGTCACCCACAACAACAGCGCTGGGCAACCAGTGGCCGTGTGGGTGCTGTGCTCGCTCACCGAAGCGATGACCCGCGGCCTCTACCACCCCAACTGCAGGCACACCGCCAAGGTATGGACCGCCGACGACCCCGCACCACCACCCGCCATCCGCGCCCCCGAACCTCAACGGGTCGCGCGCCGAACCGCTACAGCCGCGAACCGGAAGACCCGATCCGCGAACAGGATGGCCGCGGCGTCGATGCCCGCTCCCGCGAACGCGCTGGGCTGGCCAGGTAGGAAAAAGCCGAACACCGTCAAGGTCGGCAAGGTCATGGTAGCAAGGTCTCTCTACGACGACGCCCGCACCGCGGCAGAGGTAGGCGACCTCCTCGCCCAACGCTTCGGATTCGACGTCACCGGCTTCGACAGCCCCGGCGTCGACCTCGAAACAGCCCGCGAGATCGCCCGAGCGGTCACCGACATGCTCCGCAAGTACGAGTACGTCGACCTGCGCGGTGTCCACATCTCCCAAGACGCCACCGCCGGCAACGCCTACGCCTGGACCGTCCCGAACAAGGACCCCAGCGGCGACTGGTACAGCGAGATCCACTTCAACCTCGACTACGCGACCAACCCGAAAAAGCTCGCAGCCAGCTCAAAGAACGACGTCGCTACCGGGTTCCACGTACCGAACTCCCACCTACGCCCCGCGTACTCGACGGTTGTGCACGAGTTCGGCCACGCCCTCGACTTCAACACCAAAGCGAAGGCCCGCAAGGAGATCGGTCCCGCACTCCTCAAGTACTGGGAGCCGCGGTACGGTGATCCGAACGAGCCGCTCCACGTCACGTTCCAACGGTTGCGAAAGTGGGAGAACCAGCTTTCTGGGTACTCGTTCAAGAAGCTGGACAAGGCCGTGATCGAACCCGCCGAAGCCCTCGCCGAGGCGTTCGCCGACGTCGAAATCAATGGTGACAAGGCCAGCGAACCCGGTAAAGTGCTACATGCCCTGCTCCTCAAAATGTCACGAAGGACGCCATGATCCCGCACAGCACGACTCCGCTGACCGACGCTGAGCTGCGTCGCCAGTTCGAGTGGGCGCTCGCGGAGGCGCAGCAGGGCCGCGGCCGTACCGGTCTTTCGCTGGATGGTCAGGTGCAGGAAGCCCTGCTGAACATCATGGACGCGACACCTTCTGTGCCGGCCGATTTGATCGACAAGGCGCGGTCGGCGTTCGCTGACCAACTCGCTGGCGTGGTCGGGCCGTCACGGCAGGACGAACTGCTGGCGTTGTTGCAACAGTCGCGCCGCTCGGCCTGATTCGTAGGCTCGTAGTGTAACGGCAGCACAACTGACCTTGGTTCAGTTAGTTCAGGTTCGAATCCTGGCGGGCCTGCCAATGGAGAATTAACCGTCGCGGCGGCGGAACCGTCTTGAAAACGGATTGACCCTTCACTGGGTTGGGGTTCAACTCCTCAGTTCTCCGCTCAAATAATTGAAGACTTCCCGCCCATTTTGCGCGGGTGCAATAACCCCCAGTTTGGCTGTCTGCCACTGGGGGTTTCGTCATTTCAACACCTGTTCGGCCTGGTGCCGCACGGGTGTTTTCGCGTGTCCAGGAGGCACATTCAATGGCCGACGAAGCCAACACCCCCGCAGAACCCACAACTGAAAATGCCGCCGTCGACACTCCGGCGCCCGCCGCTGAACCTGTCGACACCCCCGATGTCGGTGCCGATGTACAGGGCACCGAAACCGGCGAGATCGAACCGGTCACCGAACCCGCTGAGACGGGCAAGGAACCGAAGTCGTTCGACGAAGCCTACGTCAAGAAGCTGCGCCAAGAAGCTGCCGCAGCCCGTGTAAACGGCGTCGCCGCAGCGGAAAAGGCTGCCCAGGAGGCCGCCAAAGCCGCACAGGACGAACTGACCGAAAAGCTCGGTCGCGCACTCGGCCTCATCTCCGACGACACCCCACCCGACCCCGCCGACCTTTTGAAGGCCGCCCAGGAACGGGAAACCCAACTCGCAGCCGACCGCGACGCCGTCGCCGAAAAGCTGCGGAACTTCGAGCGCCGCGACGCACTCACCCGCGCCGCCAACACCGCCGAAGCCGACCTCGAAGCGATCCTCGACTCCCGCAAAGTGAACGAGGCAATCGCCAAACTCGACACAAACGCCGACGACTTCGCAGCCCAGGTGGCGGAAATCGTTTCTGCGGCAGTCGAAACCAATCCGAAGCTGAAAAAGGCGCCCGCCCAGGCGGCGGCTCCCCGAAGCGGCGGAGACATGTCCGGCGGAAACGCCACCCCCAATTCCAACGGGGAAAAGGACATCGATTTCTACCGGCGTGAATACCGCACCACTCGCGGATTCGCCGACTGACCTGCATTCAAGGAGAGCCTAAATGGCTAACACCCTTCTCACCCCTTCCGTCATCGCCAAAAAGGCTTTGGCCAATCTCTACGAACAGCTGTGCATGGTGCCGCTGGTCTACACCGACGTCTCGTCGGAGTGGGGCAGCCAGAAGATCGGCTCGACGGTCACCATCCGCAAGCCCGCGACCTTCACCGCGCAGACCTTCAACCCGGCCGCGCCGTCGATCACGGTGCAGAACGCGACTGAGACCGGCGTGGCTGTCACCCTCGATCAGCACAAGGACGTCTCGTTCGCGATCACCACGCAGGACCTCACCCTGCGCCTGGAAGATTTCGACGCACAGTTCCTGAACCCAGCGTGCGAAGCGCTCGCCCAGGCTGTCGACCGCGCGATCATCGCCCAGGCCAAGGCCGACTTCACCCAGGTCGCTGGCGACGAGTACTTCCCCGGCACGACCACCGGCCCCCACGACAACTGGGCTCACCCGGAAGCGCTGATCGAAGCGGACCGCCTGCTCAACATCATGAACGTCCCGCCGAGCGAGCGTTCTGCGGTTGTCGGTCCGACCACTCGGTCGAAGTGGCTGAACAGCGACATCATCAAGCACGCCGACAAGTCCGGTGACAACGCCGCACTGCGTCAGGGTTCGATCGGCAACGGCCTCTTCGGGTTCAACGCGTTCATGACCCAGAACATCGTGCAACCTGCGGGCTCGCCGGCGACCGGGCAGCCGACCACCGAGGTTGGTCTCGCTTTCCACAAGACCGCGCTCGCGCTGGCGACCGCACCGCTGGCTCTGCCGCGCTCGAACACCTGGGGCGCGATGGAGTCCTACAAGGGTCTGTCGCTGCGCATCGTGCAGGACTACGACCTGGACCTGAAGTCCGACGTGATCAGCGTGGACATCCTGTTCGGTACCAAGACGTTGGATGCGAACCGCGGCGTTCTGCTGCGCGGCGATCTCGCCTGATGAGCTGGAATCGCAACGCGGGCACGGAGTACCTGAACTCTGCTCGCATTGACAACATCCAGATCAATGAGTCGTCGCCTGGCGTTTTCCGCGTCGCGGTGACAACCGCCGTCGGGGTGACTCGCACACTGAGCCCGTATTTCGCGTCTCTCGCCGACGCCCAACTGGCGGCTGAACAAGTCACCCAGGGCCGGTACTGGACGTAACTCGAATGACGGTCCGGCGCGGCGGTTTCGCTGCGCTGGACCGATCTATTAGGAGGAATGGTAGTGCACTACTACCAGTATCTACACGGCGGCCGGATCATCGAGTCCGACGAGCCGCGCCCGGATTTGCTGGCGTGGGCCTACTGGTCCGAGGTCCCAGCTCCGGCGAAGTCGAAGCCCGAGCCAGTCACTGCCGCACCGGAACCCGAACCGGAGACACCTGCGGTACAGACAGAGCCCGAACCCGAACCCGAACCGACCAAGCCCGCACCGCGCAAGGCGCCGGCGAAGACGGCCCCGAAGAAGGCCGCCAGCTGATGCTGACCTACGCCGACCCCGATGACCTCGCTGACGGCTGGCTCACCGAACTCCCCGACGAACCGGTCGCGGTCCGGTTGATCCGGTGCGCTTCCCAACTCGTCAGGGCCGCAACACGACTCGACTTGTACGACGCGTACCCGTCCGGGCTGCCGGTCGATCTCGACATCGCCGAAGCCATGCGCGACGCCACCTGCGCCCACGCGGCCATGTGGCACCTGGCGGGCATCGACCCCATCGCGGGCACCGTCGGTCGTGAAATCGGGATCGCTTCGCAGACCGCCGACGGCGGCAGCGTCACCTATGCCGACACCATCAGCGCCGAAGAGATCGAACGATCCCTGACCACGCTGTCGCCCGCGGCGATGCGGATCCTCCGCAACGCCGGACTGGCTTCGACGAGGCCGCAAACATGGTGAATTACAAGCACCCCACCTACCCCGGCGGGACCATGCTGACCGTGATTCGCGGCGCTGACCAGAACTGGGAGGGCGACCCGGACAACGCGGCCACCACCGAGCATCAGATCGGGCCGTGCGACATCAAATGGCACACCGACACCGAGGACAACACGACGGGCGAGTTCGTCACTGTGACAGCAAGAGTCACCGCGGCGCACGGTGACGACGTCCTCGAAACCGACCGGATCCGGCACCCCGACGGCCGCGAGTTCGCCATCGACGGCCAAGTCCGAGAAGCGCCAAACGGATTCACCGGATGGTCTACCGGGCCGCGGTTCACCATCGCGAAGGACGGTCCCAATGGAATACGACGGGTCTGAACTTAACCTCGAAACCTACCTCCGAGAAGACCTCGAACTAGGTGCGTTCCTGTTGGAGCTGGGGGAGCAGGGCGCCGACCGATGGGCACTGCGCAGCCGCTGGAGGACAGGATTCAACGCTACCCACGTCGAAGCCTTCACTGAACTCGGCGAGTCCGGCGTCCAAGAAGGCGTGGTCTACGCCTCCGGCCACTACGCCCGTTTCCGTGAACACGGAACCCGCTGGAACAAGCCCGAGCACGTGATGCGCGACTTCATTCGAGACGTGGAGGGCTGAATTGATCCCCTTCCCGGAATTCGACGACGTGATGAAGGCACTCCTCGACGACATCGCACCCGTTGTCACTTTCGAGTCCGACAAGATCGACCCGCCCTACATCTACGTCACCCGTGTCGGCGGTCGAGCCGACGATGTCGCCGACAACCCTGTCATCGACATCGAGTATGTGGCGGGTACCCGCGCCGAGTCGAAGGTGCTGAAAACGGCAGGCCAGGAACGCATCCTCGCCGCAGGGAACACCGCACCAGGCGGGTACCTCATCGACGTCGCCGAGGAAGCCACCGGCGGCCAATACATCCCGCCGGAACGCCGCGACGCTCGCGCTGTGTCCGCGACGGTCCGCCTCTCCTACCGCAGGCCCCGCGCCTAGCCCTCCTCACTTCTTCCCACACCAACCCCGTGCCGCAGTTCGGTGACGGGTTTTCGGTGTGCCCACATCAAGGAATCATCAATGCCTGCTGTCACTTTCGATCAGCTCGCGGCTTGGAAGCCGGAGCTGATTCGTCGTCCGAACAAGGGCTTCGTCCTGATCGGCGACGACGACGCGACCATCCCCGCCTCCTTCACCTCCGGCGTGTCCGCCGAGTTCCAGTCTCTGACGGACTTCGAGTCGTTGGGATTCACTGCGAAGGACGCCCCGCCGACCTTCCGCCCCGAAGTCGAGTCCAACGACATCGAGGCCTGGGGTGCGTTGGAGCCGCCGCGCACCGACATCATCTCCCGCAAGGTCACCGTCTCCACGACCCTGCTGCAGACCCAGCGCCGCAGCCTGGAGTTGTACTCCGGCATGGACCTGTCGAGCGTGACCGCTGACGCGACGACCAAGGAAATCCAGTACGCCGACCCGACTTCGCCAAGCACCCGCTACCACCGGCTGATCTTCGGCATGGTCGACGGCGACGGCGCCGACGCCATCTACATCCTGCGGATCCTGCCCCGCGCGATCGTCACCGAGGTCGGTGAGCAGTCCTGGTCCCAGGAAGGCGCACTGTCCTACGCCGTGACCTGGGCAGGCAAGATCGACAGCACGCTCGGCTACTCGCTGAAGAACGTCATCTGCGGGCCCGGCGTCTCGAATCTCGTCTCCCAGATGGGCTTCTCGGCCACGGCTTCGGTGCCAACGATCACCTCGCACCTGCCGGCGGGCACTCTCGCCGCGGCCGGCGGCGAATCGGTAGTCCTGCTCGGCTCGCACTTCGTCGGCACGACCGGTGTCACTGTCGGCGGCACTGCCGCAACCGATTTCACGATCGTCAACGACACCACCCTGGCGATCACGACCCCGGCCAAGACCGCGGGCGCGCACAACGTGATCGCCACCAACTCGACCGGCCCGTCGACGGCTTACTCCGTCACCTACGCCTGATCGCCCCTTGACCGCCTCCCCGCGCGTGATTCCTGGCCGCGCGCGGGGAAGGCACCTACCCCATCCTTTGCCAGGCCCCAGCCAGGAGAACCCCTATGGCTTTCACCCCGATTCGCATGGCCTCCCCCGACGGCCGCGAAGTCCAGGTCGGCTCACCCACCGAACGCGAACACCTGCACACCCAGGGCTACCGCGTCATCACTGAACCGACCCCTGTGCGCGCACCTGACACCAAGCCAGTCCAGCAGCGCCCAGCCCTGAAGAAGTAACCCACCCACTCCCGCCAGGAGACGAAATGCCTGCTCCAAAGAAGACCGCCGCCGCACCCGCCCCCGTGTCACGGTGGGCGAAGATGGTCGCCGACGCCGCCCTCGCCCGCGAAAAGACCGAACCGTACATGTTCGACGGCACCAACCCGCCCACCCCCGTGCACGAACCGGTGTCCTCGGAGCAGGTGTTGGCGTTCGCGGAACTGATCGACAAGCGCGGCAGCATCGACCCCGCCAACCTTCGACGGCTCGTGGCCGCGGTCCTCGGCGACAGCTTCGACGCGATCTGGGCGGTCGTCGGCCGCGCCGACGCCCACGTCCTGCTGCCCTTGCTGGAAGACATCAACGAGCACTTCCACAGTCTTCCGACCGAAGCCGGTGATCTGCCGGGGGGCGCCTCGGCCTCGTAATCCTCATCGAGGATTTCGGGGAAGACATCGAATACGACCTGGCAGACCGGTTCGGCTGGGATCTGCTCGACTACTTCCGTGGTGTGCGCCCGTGGGCGCAGGTGTACCGGCTGCTCCGTCGTTTACCGATGGACAGTTGGTACCAGGCCGCGGTCGCAGCAGACGAACATATCGGGTTCCAACGAGCACAACAACCCGAACCCGCTGAGAAACAACCGTTGTCGTTCGTCGGGTATTCGCTGCCAGTGTTGTTGCAGCTGCGCCAAATCGACCTTCTAAAAGAGGTTTTGCGTGTTCTGCCCGCGGTGTTCTCCGGGAAGCTCCCACCTCCCATGCCCGCAGAACCGCGCCCGCAAACCGCCGAGCAACGCGCGCGGGAAAAGCTCGACCAAATCAGCGTTCGTGACGCCCTCAAAAACATGGGCATCAACATGTAAATAGAGGCGGTGCCGCATGGCCACCTGGGGCTCCTACAATGCCGGATCCGCACGGATCACCCTGCGGCCCGCACTCGCAAACAACTTCCGGGCATCGACGAAAGCCCTTCTCAAACCGATCGACGAGTCACTGAACGTGACCTTGAAACCGGTCCTGGCGAAGGGCTTCACTGCCGACGTCAAATCCAAGGCCAAGGCAGCCGCCGAAAAAGCCGGGGCGAACATCGAATTCGGGTTCAAGCTGGCCCCGAAATTCCGCACCCAGTTGAAGGCTGCAGCGAAAGCCGAAGCGGCCAATGCCGCCGCTAAGATCTATTTCTCGCCGGAACTGGCAAACGGGTTCCGCACCACCCTGCGCGGCAAAGTCAACGCTGCCGCCGCAGGCCTGGACGCCACCGTCACACTGAAACTGTCCGAAGCCGGACTGCGTCAGAAGATCCGTGGCCTGAAATCTACACTCCCCGAAGCGGAACTGCGGGTGAAGCTCGACCTCACCCAAGCCGTCCAGCAACTCGAAGACTTCCGGGTCACGGTCGCCGCCAGCCCCCTGTCGATGAACGTCAACGTCGACACCACCGCCGCGGTCGCACAACTCATGGCGTTGCGGTCCCTCGCCGCATCCGTAGGCAACGACGTCGGCGCTATCGGCACCGCAGGTGCAACTGGTGCCGGTCGTCGGTTGCGCGGCAACATCTTCACCCGCCCCGTGCGCGCAGTCAGGCTGCAGGTCCAACTCGACCAGGCATCGGTGGCCCGCGCACAAGCCCAGCTGGCCAACATCGAATCCCAACTGGAAAGCGCACGACGTAACCAAGGCGACACCCTCGGCCGCCTCACACAGGCTGAACAACGCCACAACGAAGTCATGGCCAGCAGCACCGCCACGGCCTCCCAACGAACCAACGCAGAAAACCGCCTCACCCGCGCACGCCGCGACCACGCCGACGCAACCGGCCGACTCACCTCCCTCATGGGGCAAGAAGCCGAAGCCCACGACCGGGTAGGCCGGGCGACCCGCGACCAAGGCAACATGTTCCGACTCGCCGGCGCCGCAGTCCGTGGGTTCGAAAGCGCGCTCGTGTCAGGGCTTTCGTCGCTGTTCTCGTTCTCGAACCTCGCCGGGATCGCGAAAGTCGCCCTCATCGGGCTCGCCGCGGTCTCGCTGGTCCCGTTGTTGGGCCAGCTCGCCCAAGCCGCAGGTGTCATCGCGCTTCTGCCTGCCGCCCTGGCCGGGTTCACCTCCATCATCGCCACGATCGTGGTCGGCACTCGCGGTATCGGTGACGCGTTCTCGGCCGCTGAAAAGGCCCGTGACGGTGCCGCGAAACAGGCTGAAACACGCGCGAAAGCGGTGGAGTCTGCCCAAAAGCAGGCTGCCTCGGCCGCCCGCAGTGTGGCGTCCGCTGAACGTGGTGTGCAGTCGGCACAGAAGGCGTCTGCCTCGGCACAGAAGGCCTTGAACAAGGCCCGCGAGGACGCTACCGACGAACTCGAAGACCTCAATCGGGCTTTGGGGCGCACGTCGTTGAACGAGGAAGGTGCCGCGATCGCGGTCGCCGAAGCCTACGAGTCGATGCAGGAGACCTTCCGCGACTCCGACGCATCCGCAACCGACCGCCGGCGCGCAGTTCACAGCTACAACGAAGCCCTCGCTGACCAGCAAGACGTGCTGAGGAACTCGCGTGACCTGCAGGAACAGGCCAACGAAGCCAACGCGAAGGGTGTCGAGGGTTCTGACCAGGTCGTCTCCGCGAAAGAACGTGTCGCTGACGCCGCCCAGGCTGAGATCGACGCACAACAAACCCTGGTAGATGCGCAAGAGCAGCTCGCTGAGGCACAGCAGGCTGTGACCAGGGCGATGAACGATTCCGGCGACGCAGCCGAAGAGTTCGCACGGAAGATGGCGAAACTGTCACCGGCTGCGCGCGCGTTCGTGCAAACCATGCTGGACCTCAAGCCTGCCCTTGGTGACCTGCGCATGTTCGTGCAGGACAAGTTGCTCGACAAAATGGGCGACTCGATCAAATCGTTGGCTGAGAAGTACATTCCCACCCTGAAAACCGGCCTCGGTGGCATCGCGACCGAGATCAACAGCGGGCTTCGGCGCGCATTCGCCGACCTCGAAACCGAAAGCTCGCGATCGAAGTTCGCACGGATTTTCGAGAACACCCGCAAAACTGTCGGCCCTCTCCTCGACGGCATCAACGACCTGATCCAGGCAATGCTGTCCCTCGCTGGCGTCGGCTCCGACTTCATGCCATCCGGCGCCGAAGGCTTCGCGAACCTCATGAAGGACTTCCGTACCTGGGCGGAATCCGACGAGGGGCAGGAAACCTTCAAGAACTTCCTGCGCGAATCCTTGGACACGTTCAAGCAGATTTGGGACATCGCCGTGAAACTCGGCGGGGTCATCAAGAACTTGTTCTCAGGATCTGACGAAACCGGCGAATCCTGGCTCGACAGTATCGAAGCGACACTGTCGCGGTGGAACAACTTCCTCGGCAGCAAAGAAGGCCAACAAGAGGTCAAAGACTTCTTCAAAGACGTCCAAGCCAGCGTCCAGGCAATTGTCGACGCGATTCAACTGGCGTACTGGCTCGCGGATAAGCTCGGCCTGCTCCCAGAGCCGGAACCCACCGGCACCGGGGCCCCGAAGCAAGCCCCCGAAGACCGGACCGGACCCGACGGTGGCGGACTTCAAGGGTTCGACGAAAGGCCCGCAGGCCCTACGATCCTCGACCCGCAAAGCAGCGACGGCGCGGGATTGAACGGGTTCAAACCTGATACTCCGCCGCGTCTCGACACTGAGATCGACCCATCGCGAACCAAAAAGGATCACGCCCTCGGCGATCAGTACTACAACTACAAGGGCGAGCGTGTCGACAAGAACGGCAACCGGCTCGACCACACCGCTCCGGGTGTGCCAGGTGTCAAAGACGGCAGCCTCGGCGACAAGGCGCTCGACAGCCCGATCATCCGCAGTGGCGGCGGTCTGGGCGCGTTTTTCCTGTGGCTCAACGAGGACGACGACAAAACAAACGGCAAGCTCATCGGGCTGGCCCAAAATTTCGACAACGTCTCCGAATCAGCGAAAACGAACTCGGAATCGTCAGGCAATTCGTGGCAGAACTTCGCGAACAAACTCCGCGGCTACGTCAACGGTCTCACCAACGCCACCGGGGCCATGCCCACCCTGTCCACCGGGCAGAAACAAGTCAGCCTCGACGCTGACGAACACGTCGACAAAGCCTCCGGCACCTCCTGGGGCAACCTCGGAACCAAAATCGGTGCCGTTGTCGAAAAGCTCACCGGCAGCGAAGTACTGGGCAACCTCAAGGCCAAATTCACGGACCTGCCCTCGTTCTTCGACGGCATCACCAACGGCATCGGCGTCTCCTGGGGCAACCTGCCAGGCAAACTGACCGGCCCGATCAACTCCGTCATCGACACGCTGAACACCTTCGGTGATCTGTGGAACAAAGTCGCCGACAAGCTCGGGTTGCCGAAATGGGACCCGATCGACAAGGTCGGCACCGGCACCGACTTCTTCGCTGGCCGACCAACCCGACCCGAAACCGGCGGACATGTCGGCGGGCGCTGGATGGGCGGCCCCGGTGGCCCCGTGAAGGGCCCCGGCGGGCCAAAGGACGACAAAGCCGGACTG
The DNA here is from genome assembly GCF_042716995.1 of Nocardia sp. NPDC058640. Lineage (NCBI taxonomy): Bacteria > Bacillati > Actinomycetota > Actinomycetes > Mycobacteriales > Nocardiaceae > Nocardia > Nocardia sp. NPDC058640. Next base: position 30,245 of record NZ_JBHXRG010000013.1, on the reverse strand, counting down.
TACCGGCTGTCCAACGGCGAACACGTCTGGACTGCAGCCGAAGTCGCCGCGGCAGGTGGCCACGAAGCCATGTACAACATGCGCTCAGCAGCCCTCCAAGGCGGCGGCCTGCAGTCCAAGCCCCAGGGCGACGGCGCACCCGGATACGCCGACGGCGGTGTCGTCTCTACCAGTGACCCGCTCGACCCCGTCCAGTCCCAACTGTGGGACCTGGTCCGCTCTGCTATCCCCGGCGCGATCCTCACCTCCGGCAAGCGGTTCGCTGATGTCGGTAGCGGTTTCGACATGCACATGCAGGGCAAGGCCATCGACCTCGCGGGGCCAATGGACCAGATCGCCCGGTGGATCTACGAAACCTACCCGCAGTCGAGCGAGCTCATCCACTGGCCACTCAACGGCTGGCAGAACCTCAAGAACGGTTCGCCACTTGACTACGGCGCCAGCACCAACGCCGACCACATGGACCATGTCCACTGGGGAAACGCTGACTTCCTCGGCAACCTGTCCGACGAGGAGAAGGCCAACATCTTCTCCCGTATCGGGTCTGCGATCACGGGGGCAGTCAGCTCCGGCAAGAACGCTCTCGCGACCAACCTGCTGCTGAACCCGCTGCGTACCGCGGCGAACAACGTCCCGGAAATTCCTGGATTGGGTGACGCGGGCAAGATCCCGAAGGCGTTCGCGCAGAAGCTCGTCGAGTCCTTGGCGGGCAAAGTGCTCGGCTCCGGATCATCCGGCGGCAGTGGCGGCACGGCGGCTTGGGAGCCGTCGGCTGGTGCTGAGCAGTGGCGGCAGATGATCATCGACGCCTACAAGAAGCAAGGCTACGAGCCGACCCCGGAGAAGGTCGACGCGTGGGTTCGGCAGATCGACACCGAGTCCGGTGGCGATCCGAACATCGCGCAGCAGATCGTCGACGTCAACGGCACCGGCGAAGCAGCGGGTGTCGGCCTCGGGCAGATGATCCCGAACACGTGGCAGGCCTACAGGGACCCGTCCCTGCCGGACAACCGTCGCGACCCGTGGGCCATGACCAACGCAATGGTCCGGTACGGCGAACAAAAGTACGGCGACCGGCTGCTCAGCGTGATCGGCCAGGGCCACGGTTACGACTCCGGCGGGATCTTCGAGGACAAAACCTTCGGGTGGAACACCTCCGGTCTCCCTGAGGCTGTGCTCACCAACCCTCAGTGGTTGATGTTCCGGCAGTTCATCGACAACATGCAGGCCCAACGGGCAGGTGTCGGTGAAAACCCGCAGGCGCAAGCGATGCCGGAAGTCCTGAACACCGACACCCTCACAGGCGCCACGCCCACCACCACGACGCCGGCCACGACGTCCGGTGTGGACACGTTCGAACAAGTCGGGACGAAAGCGCGAGACCGGTTCTCGTCCGCGTTCTCCACCGGGTTCGAGGACCTGGTTTCCTCCACCCTCGACCCGCTCGGCCTGCCGGATCCACGCAGCCTGATCCCCTCCGAGGTCACCACCTACGGGGACACGTTCACGTCGTACGCCAGGGCACGGCTCGCGGCCACGCAAGCCTCACAAAACCCTGCCCAGTCCGGGTACCAAGCCGCATCAATACCGGCGACCGGCGCCGCGAACACCGTCATGCGGGGCAGTGCGGAAGGCGGGTCGATGACCTCCATCGACAACTCGACCACGATCAATTTGACCACGCCGAACGTCGATGAGGCGTACCGCAAAGCCGAACAGATCCGCGATATGCGGGCACTTCAGCACACGGCAACAGCAAGGGGCTAAACCCATTGATGCGTGACTCCGCCCGCATCGACATCTACGGACACGACGGCTCGCACTTCCAGATCAACGGCGCAGGCGCGTCGGAGAAACTCTTTTTGGCACCAAACATCAAGGGTATCTTCGACGCGCCTGTCACCACGCTACGGAAGTCGAGCGTCTTCCAAAAAGGTGCGACTTATGAGGGCAAACGATACAAGCAACGCGACATCACTTTCGCGGTCAACATCCACGGCGAAAACCCCGAAGAATGGCAAGACCTCCAAAGCCGTTGGAACGCAGCCTGGGACTATGAGGCCGACCCTTGGGACCCGACTTCGACCCTGACGAAAATGTCGGTCACCACACCGACCTCGGGGACCCGAAGTTTGTGGTTGGCGAAAAGTGACACGGTCGAATTCGAATCGAAGCATGACCCCCGGCTGACTCGGTCGTCGGTCCAGCCGATGGCTGTTGTTGCCGACCAACCGTTCTGGTTCGAAGACAAATACGAGAACACCCCGTACGACTACTTTCAAACCGGCTCCACCGGTACATCGGAAGGGTTCGTGACCGTTTCGAATCCGACCGATCAACCGATGTGGCTGCAATGGGTCGTCACCCGAGGAATCTGGACTCTGCCGGACTACACGTGGGCGGGGAAGAAACACCACAGGATCCCCGGCGGGCAATGGCCCAACCGGAAGATCACCCTCCCTGAATTGACTGCGTTGGAGGGTGGTGCGCGAATCACCCTGTACCGGGACAAACTGCAGGTGCGGGACTTCGCTGGCACGAACCTCGCGGGCCGCATGAACGGAATTTCTTTCCTTCACCAGATCCCACCGAAAACACCGGAAACCAATCTTCCAGTGAAGGTTGAGGGTGCCCCTGTCGGTGGTGCTCGTGTCGATGTTTATTGCCAGCGTCGCTGGTCGCATGTTTGGGAGGTCCGATGACTGACCTTCTTGATCTGTCTTTAAAAGAGCAGTGTGAAGCGATCTGGGAGGCCACCAACGCGGCAGAGGAGGCGGATCGTCGGGCACGCCTGCAACCGCCTTTGATGCGGATCTGGACCGGTGATTTCAATCTGCAGGGCACCCTCGACAGTGAGTATTCGGCCAGTTTCACGTGGTTGGATAACGAAGTCGGTCCGGGACTCACTGAGATCCCGTTGGATGACCCGTTGGCGAAATGGATCTGGCAGGTCTCGGCACGTATCAATCGGGGCGAGAAACGGAACGTCCACATCACTGTCGACAAAGACGGTGCTCGCTGGTCTGGGCGTATCCATGATCACACGGTTGAAAAAAGAGAAGACGGTTCCCGTGTATTGGTAGTCCGCTGGTTGCATGACGTTTCCATTCTGGAGTATTACCTCGCCTGGTGTAACCCGTTCCTGCCCGACTTCGTGCAGTTCCCAAGGGTGTTTTTCCTGGCAGGACCCAGTATTTGGGCTCTGAAAACAGCGCTGTTCTTGAACGTAATGCGCGAACAGGACAATTGGTGGGGGCTGCCCGACGACCCTATGGATCAGAATGCCAGCGCACCCGGAATGGGTAACTGGTCGGTCGTTGTCAAACCCACCACATTCGCCGAAGATATGCTCGCCGGAACGCTCTGGTCGGTGCCTAACTCGCGTTTTAAACGCTGGGTCGACATGGCCAAAGACATTCTCGAAGACGCCGAACTTTCCATTCAAGTTCGACGGTTCATCGCAGCCGACGACGAACAACCAATCGACGGTCAAACACTGCGCAACGGGGCCCTCGTCGTCGACATCGTCGACAAATCCGGGTACTACACCGACACCTCAAACGGCGGTGACCCGTTCCTCGGTTTGAAACGCACCGTCGCGAAATTCACCGAAGACTTCATCGACCCGATCATCGAAGATATCGTCGACCCCGCGATCCCCGGCTCGTACAAGATTCCTGGGCTGCGTTTGACGGATAAGTCCTGCCCGTATGTCATTTACCTCGAAGGTGAAGAGACGGGCATCGAGTCATCGAAGTTCATGTTCACCCCGTCGACCGCGGTTCAGGTAGTAGCCGGTGGGCACTCATTCCCGTTTGTAAACGAGCTCATCAGCGCGGCGATCCAATGTGTATCAGGCGATACGGAAATCGACGGACCGGACGGTGAAGAACGGATCGACGTTCTCGCGCAACGCGGTGGACCGTTTCAAGTGTGGTCACTCACACCATCAGGTGAACGCACCGCGGCGACCGCAGCATTTGCGTTCAAAAAGGGTTGCGCGGAGCTATTCGAATACACCTTCGGGAACGGCCGGAAGCTCACAGCCACGAAACGACACCGCTGGCTGACCCGTTCTGGTTGGACCGAAGCGGGGCGAACTCTCGTCGGCGTCGACGTCGCCACAATGCGCGACTCGGGAAACGTCGCCGCGCAAGTTGAAACGCCCCCCGAAGATCTTCCCGACGACGCCTGGTCGGAAATCGAAGACGGCCCCGCTGTCGAATACTCACCGCTCGTATCAATCGAGCCAATCGGCGTGCAAGATTTCTACGACATGCACGTTCCCGGATGGGTAAATTACTCCGGCGGCGGTGTCTGGTCGCACAACACGGCAGGCGATCTCCTGGCCGCAGCAATCGTCGTGCCCCCTATCGGAGGTGCCGTCGATGCCATCGCCCAGGTTTTCTACTGGGACACCATCGCCGCCTGGATGCGAATAGCAAGTCCGGGCCGAATCGCAAATTCCGGGTGGGCTCGACCTTTCGAAGTCCTAGCCTCCGGATCAGACCGCGCATACACCCTCGAAGCATTGCTGTCGCTCCGAAAAGCGCTCCACGAAACCCGGTCATGGTTCAGTCACGAAATCAACATCCGCGACGGCGCACCATGGTTCATCGGAGACCAAGGCAAAGGCCACTTCTTCATCGGTGACCGCATCGGCGCACAAGTCCTCGGAGATTTCGCCTCCACCCTCTACGCCGACGACCACATCATCTACGTCGACCGCGTCCGCGAACTCACCCTCGCATGGGACAGGGAATCACCACCCGAATGGGTCCCCGTCATCGGCGAAAAGGAAAAGAACAAAGACCGCGGCCAACGCGCCCTGTCGCTGATCGCTGACCTCGGTTCGCTCGTACAGCAGCTCGCCGTCCACGGCAAATAGGCCAGGCTAGGCGGTGCGGTGGCTTTCGCCGAGGATCGCCAAGCGCGCAGTTGGGGCACTGACTCCGTAGCGCTCGGCGATCTCCCGGTAAATCAGTCCTTGGGCACGTAGGTCTCGCATGGCAGCGATGGTCTCGGCGGTGAGCTTCTTACCCTTGTGGGTGCCGAAGGAATCACCGCACTGGTCGCGGTACCTCTGGTTGGAATCTGCTCGTTTGCAGGTGATGCAACGCCGACCACCGCTTTTCATCATGCGGGTGTTCTCGGGCGTGTACTCGTGACCCTGTGCGCAGTGAGTCTTGTTGAGCTGCCAGTTGGTGCCATGGACCAGTTTGTCTGCCGCATTCCCTGATGGCGTGTCCCATCGAATGTTGCTGACCTGGTTGTTCGACTTGTCGCCGTCGTTATGGCACGCGTGATAACTCGGATCGGCGGGCTCGCCGTAGAAGGCTAGCGCAACCAACCTGTTGACGGTGCGAGTAAAAGCTTTCCCGCCGCACCGAAGGCTCACGGTCACGTACCCGGCATCGGTGGTGCGTGTCCCGAGAACACGTTGCTTATTGCTCCAGTTCGATCGAATCCGGCCATCCGAACTCGCTTCGTAGCGGTCATCGAATCCTGGGATGCGCATCCAAATTTCCTCTTGCACAACACAATTATACGGGGCAACCGCAAATGGGTAAATCCAAGAAACCTTCCGAAACCGGTGTCGAAGTTGACCAGACTCCGCACCTGAAAGCGGGCGAGTTCCCCGAGTACCACTTGGTAAATCACGACTGCCCCGAAGAAGCATTCCTGTGGATGTTCAGCGGGTTGCCAGGTATGAAGGGCGCTCCGCTTCCCTTCCCGGTGGAGTATCTGCGGGAAGTTTCACGCCGTCTCTGGGACTGTGGTGCCCGTCCAATGGGTTCGACGGTCCCCGCTGAGCGGAAGATCAAGTACCAGAAGCCGCGGCAGACCGACCCGCATTGGTTGGTGTCGCCGGGTGTGTGGGAACCGATCGACGCACCGGACCGGTCGCAGTTCGACTTGAAAGAGTTCGTCGCGTCGCTGCCGCAGGACGCGAAACGTCAGCTGGCAGAGGCCATGGGCTTCGACCCCGAGGGTGCCGTGCCCACGGACGACCGCATCGTCGCGGGCGTCGAAGGCAGCGGCACTGGCAAAGCCAAAGGCTCACCGCAGACCGGGCGCCCGTCGTCTGACGGCGCGTACGTGACCAACGTTCCCGTGCGCGACCCCGGCTGGAACCCGTGCCTGCACAACGTCGACGAAGTCCTCGAATACCTGGAAGCCGTCGACGCAGAAGAACGCGACCGGGTCCTAGCCATCGAGCGCTACCTGTCCAAGAAGCCCCGCAAGACCATCATCGACCGCTATCCGGGGGTGGGCGTGTGAACACCGCAACCGAACTCAACAAGGAGGTCGCTCTGTGACCCGCCCTGATTTCACCGAGCTCGACAGGTTCGGCAGCTCCCGCTCCAACCGGTGGGGGTCACGCATCACCAACTTTCTGCTGCACACGCAGGAGGGCAACGGTACCGCCGAGTCCCTGGCCGGGTACCTGAACAACTCAGCCAACGGGGTCTCCTACCACTACACGGTCCGCGACGGTGTTGTCTGCAACGTCGTCGACACCGACTACGCGTCCTGGTCCGTCCTCGACGCCAACTCTCGCACCATCAACCTGTGCTTCGCCGGATCCCGCTCGGCATGGTCGCGGCAGCAATGGCTTGCCATTGACCGCGACCTGCGTACCGCCGCCTGGCTGGCCGTGCAAGACGCCCGCAAGTACAAGTTCTCGACCACCGTCATCACCCCGCCCTACCGGGTCGCTGACGGCATCTCCGACCACCGATGGGTCACCGATGCCCTCGGCATCGGCGACCACACCGACGTCGGCCGCAATTTCCCCTGGGACGTATTCGCAAGCTACGTCACCGAATACGCAGGCGGTCCCGCCGCGGCACCGGTTCGCAACGCGATCGACGACAAGGCCGCGCTCTCACCATGGCTGGGCAAACGTCTCACGGTGGGGGAGAACACCTGCCCGGACATGGTCGGCAAGTGGGCGCAGTTCGAACGCGGGTACATCTACTGGTCGCCGGCCTCCGGCGCTCACCCGATCCCGGACACCCTGTGGGACAAGTTCGCTGGGCTCGGCTGGGAGTCGGGTCCACTCGGGTACCCGAGCACCGACCACACCGTTCTCAAGGGCCCTGACGGGCAGAACTGGGGCGATGTGCAGGGCTTCCAGGGCGGCGCGGTCTACCGCCGCTACGACCAGCCCGCGTTCTGGGTGCACGGCGCGATCCGCGACCACTGGAACCGCTCCGGTTTCGAAACCGGCAAGTTCGGGTGGCCCGTGTCCGACGAGCAGCCGTTCGACGGCGCCGCGTTCCAGGACTTCGAGCACGGCCGCATCTTCTGGACACCCAAGCCCACGCTCGGCCTGCTGGCCGCTGGTGACCTTGACACCCCCCTCGCTGACGCCGCCTAAACCGTGGCGCGTCTCATCTCGACTACCTAACGAGGTATCTCCATGTCTTTCGACTCTCTCCGCGACCTCACTGCTGAGGCCCGCGCCAGCCTGTACACGCTTTTGGCGCCTGTGCAGGTCCTGCTCGTCACCCTCGGGCTGCTCAACGATTCCAATGTCGCCTTGTGGGGTTCGGTCGCTGCGGCGGTCCTGGGCTTCACTGTCGCGGGCGCGAACTCGACGGCGACTTGGCGGACGTGGCTGTACGGCGTCCTCGGTGTCGCCCAGCCGGTCCTGATCACCTACGGGATCCTCGACGACTCCCAGGCATCAGCGGTAATCGCTGTCGTGGCAACCGCACTGGGCCTCGGTGTCGCCGCGGCCAAGACCCCATCCCTGGGCTGATCTATGTGGCCCGTCATCATCCCTGCGGTGACGGCGGTCGTGGGCATCCTGATCGGTTTCGTGGCTCCGAAGTCGCGCACGCTGGAATCCCAGCGTGCCGACTTCACCGCGGTGTTGGCACCGATCACGGCCGAGCAAGCCTCGTTGCGGGACCGGATCGCGAAGTTGGAAACCCAGCACGCCGAAGACGTCGCCCAACATTACCGCGACGTGCGCCGCATCGACATCCTCACCGACTACGTGAAGGACCTGCTGGCTTTCATTCAGCTGCACGTCACCTCACCACCACCGCCGCCTATCCCGTCAGAGATCTCCAACGACATCTGAATATCCGTGAAGGGGGTGATCCTCGGTGACCGCCCCCAATGAACCGTCCCCGAATGGGTCGCTGAATCCCGGCGACTTCAACGACTTTCAGGCGATGACATCGGAGGATGTCGAAACCTCGCTGAAAGCGGGCGCGAAGGTCTCCTACGGCAACGCCCATGGCACCCACGGCACCGAGGTCAGGTCCCGCATCGACGGCGCCTACGACGCGATCGATGTCGTAGAAGGCCACGCAGACCTCGCCGTCACGACATCGGAGGCCGCGGCAAACGCTGCAGCCGTCGCTGAAGTCACAGCAGCAGCAGCATTTCAAGCCGCCGCATACTGGGAGACCGAATGCGTCGTCTCTACGGCTGCGGTCACCCTCGGCGTCAACGAGCTCTTGATCGGGCTCGTTCAAAACGTCCCCCCGGGCCTGAACCGCCTCATCACCGACCTACACGTCGCCCTTCTGAGCCAACCCAACGGGCTCACATTCGAACTGCGGAAATGGAACGCCACCAACACCGTTTCGACGGTCCTGGACACGCTGACCATGGCCGCCGGTGTCAACCGCGCCTCTTGGTCCTGGCCGCTCGGTCTGCCGGTCGAGCACCGTGAACGCCTCTATTGGAACGTCACGTCCATCACGGGATCCGTTGCGCCACAAGTCTTTCAGCCGCTCGTGTTCGGCGTATTCGAAATCCCGGAGATCCCGTAATGAAAGAATTCGAACTCGTCGCCGCCGGCGGCTCCGTCTACGAGCACGTCGGCGTCGCGGACATCCAATTGCCGGTATGGTGCATGGTTTTCGACGTCGAGTCACTCGACTTGGTGTTCGACATGACCCCTGCCGCCGACGCGGTGCCGGTCATCGACCGCGCTATCGCGCGCATCAACTCCGGCGACCCAGCCATTCGCGCTGCTGTCCATCCGCAGGACCGCCTCGGGCTCCGCGGTAAACGCCAGTCGCTTGAGGCGATGCGCCGCACACTCGTCGACTTCCCCGACGCCACTATCAGCGGTGTTGTGGAGGACGAGCCCTCGTGAGCTTCCTGATCCGACGGAACCTGCCGCGGGCGTGGGCAGGGTGGTCCGACTCGTTCCAGCGACCGCCACAAAACCCGTTGCAGCACCCGTGGAAACACCTCGGCGGTGGTGAGTCGTTTATCAATGCCCTCGAAGAGTTGGTGTGTACCCAGCAGATCGTTAACGACGACGGCCGTGGCCCCAGCTATGAATGGATGCCGTTCACACCAAATTGGGGTTTTGAGGCGAATATCTATTACCCCGTCGAGGGTATTGACAACCAGATTTTCATGATGGGATTCACCAACACCTGGGTGAACGTAGCAGCCACATTTCAAAATGTTTTCGGAGTCTGGCTCTACCACGAGCTCGGCGGTGGTGACTACATCCAGACGGGTGAAGTCCCATCGATGTGGTCGCCGATTCAGAATCGGCGATCTTGGCCAGCTCCTGGCGGCAACTTCATCGGCCGTGACCTGAACATCCGCATCTGGATCGAGAACGACGAGTACGCGCGTATCTGGCTGAACAACACTTACGTCGGTTCGTCCATGATCTCGCCGGGATGGAAACTCGGACCCGGCCGTCGATGCATGCGGTTCATGAACCGGTCGTACTGCAACACCTATGTACGCCACGTGAACCACTACGACCGACCCGGCACAGTTCCCCCGAAATCGGTCTGGTCGACAGTCTTTTACGACGACTTCAACAGGGCTGACGGCGCCGCAGACAACGGGTGGACCCAACTGGGCACCGACGCCGGGATCGTCTCCAACCGGTACACCCACACCGGCACAAACAACAACAGTGTCGGATTGATCCGCAACGTCGGCAACCTCGACGGCCGCGCCCGCATCGAATGCGTTGTCCGAAACCCCTCCGGCGTCGACGGCTCGCTCATGCTGTTCTGCAACGCCGCCGGCGACCAAGCACTAGTCGCGAACGTATTCAACAACCACGTCTACCTCGCACGAATGACGTCCTCCGTCAACGGCACACCGGGATTCTTCGATTTCCAAGACGGCGGTGTAGCGATCGCTGACGGCGACACTCTCACCTTCACCGTCTACGACGAAATGTCCTGGCTCGAAGTCAACGGCATCCCCAAATTGTATGCGGGCAATGTCCACAACGTAGTTCCACACACCAATGCCTATGCGGGCTTGCGTGTCCGCCGTAACGGCTCCGACTCCGTCAAATTCGACGACGTCCGAATCTACTCCGGCATCGGAATCTAACCCCCAACACGGGAGGGCCGAATGCTCGGCAACGAACCACAAATCGAAACTCTGCTGCTGGTCACCGGGCAAGACTTCCACCACCAAATCGACGTCCCCGACGGCAGTTTCATCCCCGCAGGAACAACCTGCGAAATCGTCATCTACGACGAAGCCAACACGGTCATCGGCACCTGGACCGCCACCGTCACCACCTACTGGGTGACCTGGCTAATCCACTCCGAAGTGTCCGACACCATCACCATCCCAGCGCATTTCCGCATCTACGTCCACTACTCGGACGGCAAGGATTTCGTCTGGTATCGGGGCCAAGTGGCCCGACAGGACTGATAAATCATGGCAATTGCTGTAGCTGCCACACGCCAAGTGTTGGCCGACGCCTACAAAGGACTCAACGGCGGCTCCACCGTCTGGGTTTCCCTGCACACCTCCGACCCCGGCAGCACCGGCACCGGCGAAGCCACCGGCGGTTCCTACGCCCGCGTCCAAGGCACCTGGTCCTCAGGCTCCGGCGGCGCACTGACCATGGCCGAGCTGACCTTCAACGCACCCGCAGGATCGTTCGCCTACGCCGGCCTGTGGTCGGCGAACACTGCGGGCACCTTCCACGACAAGTGCGCCTTGGCACCGAGCATCACCCTCGGCAGCGCGGGCACCATCAAGGTCACCCCCTCCTTCTCGGTGAGCTGATGTCGGCCCCGCTGCCCACCGGAACCCGATGGGTCGCGGCCACCCCCGGCACCAGCACCAGCACCAGCGCGCTTCCGACCGGAACACGGGCGCGACTGCCGTCCCGGATGTACGTGCCGCCGCCCATCGCAGCGTCCACCGCCGAAGGCACCCTCACCGCAACAGTGGTTTTGGCGACCACCGCACCGTTCACCACAACCGGGACTGTCACCGCAACGTCGGCACCGGCACTGGCCGCGGTCTTCACGACCGAGGGTGTGTTCGTGGTCCCGACCGACCGGGTCGACGCCAACTCGTCCGCGACCGGCTTGCTGGGTGCGACCGCTACCCCTTCGACCACAGCACCATTCACCGCTGTCGGCACACCGTCCGGTGCCCAGGCCGCAGCACTATCGGCACCGTTCTCCGCCGAGGGTGCACTGCTGATCCCGACCAGCCAGGCGGTCGCACCACAGGCCACGGAAGGCACGCTCACCGCCTCCTCGGCCCCGGCTGCACTCGCCGAGTTCACTGCCACGGCAGGACTTTCGACCTCCACCCGCGGCACGACGACGGCACCGTTCACCGCCAGCGCGAACCTGTCCGGCACGACGACCTCGTCCACGACAGCACCGTTCACTGCAGCAGGCGCCCTGGGTGCGGTCGCGGTGAACTTCCTGCCCTCGGGTATGAACAAGTCCGGGTCAGCCCAAGCGTTGGCGACCTCGTACGCCCTCATTCAGAACTGGACCGCCGACACAGGCGCTTACCCAGGGTCCACGGTCACCACTCACGGTGTTGTGGTCCAGGGCGGCAAGACTGGTGCGACCGTGGCCTCGACGGTTTCGGTCCAAAACCAGAACGTTGTCTCCCAGTCGGTCACGCTGCGACTGAAAGTCAACGGCGGCACGGTCCTGGTCACTGGCACACCGACGGCCATTTCGGCTGGAGCCACCGGCAACGTGTCGGTTTCCACGACCGCGGACGTGGTTGCTGGCGACATCATCACCCTCGAAGCGATCAAGACCGGTTCCGGCGGGATGCAACTCCTCACCGGCTCCGGGTCCTGGGTTCGCGTCACCTAACCCCAAGCACGAAGCTGCCCCCAACCTTTCACAGGTTGGGGGCAGCTTTTGTCATGTCCGGGGTTAGTTCGGTCGACGACGGTGCTCAGACCAGGCGAACCCATCCCACCATTGCTCACCGTCACCGTCAGGGCTGGAGTACCAACCCGACGGCGGCGCCTTCGGCCCTGTTGGCGCCACCTGCTCGACAACAGGGAGTTCCTGCGGGGCAACGAACACAACCTGCTCCTGGACCGGTTTCCCGACCCGCCACAACGCCCGGACGATCAGCCACAGCAGCACCGCCGGCACACCGAACACCAGAAGGAACGTCACCCATCCGCCGGCGCTGATATCGCCGAAACTGCCGTCTCCGTCGCGCCCGATCATGAAGACCACAAACCCGACGACCAGGACACCAGCCCACCAGGGGTTGCGGTTTGCCTGGGCGGGTTTCGGTGAGTGGGGGTTGGTCATGGCGTTCCTCAGGATGTGTTGGGGTGACGCTGCTTTCGGGGGGATTGTCGCATGTCAGGGGAGGTGGCGTTACTGGGTCACGGGGGGTGTGGGTCCCGGAAGGTCCCGTAGGTGCCCGTGATGTCCCGCGCCTGTGGTGCAAAGCATGGCACTTCGAGTATCATGCAACGAACCCTGAAAGGTGCGCGTGACGGCTACGGTGCGCGTCGCCTGCAGGTTAACCGGCACTTTCAACCCAGGAGGACGTATCATGCGTGAAACCGAAGCTGAGTGGATGACCCGCGACGAGGTCGCGGCGGCAACCAGGTTTTCCCCGAAGACGCTGTCGAACTGGGCCTCGATGCACCCACAGAAAGGTCCTCGGTGTGTCCGTGTGGGCCGCATGGTGCGGTACCGACGCGACGAGGTCACCGCGTGGCAGAACTCCCAGCTCTCCGCCGACCTCGCAGCATAGAGCGGGTGACCTGTCATGGTTCGTTCTGGCCGCCCAGAGCTCACACTAGGGGAGCTGGGGGATATCAGCTACACCGAGATCAAGAACGGGGAAGGGAAGACGACGGGGTATCGGGCCCGTGGTCGGTGGCGTCGCCCCTCTGACGGCGTGATTATGCCGAAGGAAAAGACAGCGCGCTCCAAGTCCGCAGCGAAGTCAGCGCTGAAAAGCTACATCGACAAACTGAACAAGTCAGCGGGGCCGGGTTCGTCGTTGATCACCCCGGACACGAAAATCCCGGTGCTGGCGGATCTTTGGTTGGCTGAATGTGAGCGCGATGAAGGGATCGACGCGGAGTCGATTGAACAGTACAGAGGTCAAATCAACCCGACTGAGCGACGGTTGAAGAAGGACGGCACTCCGGATCGGCGGGTGGATCCCGATTCGGTGCGGATTAAGACTGCGTTTGCGGGTTTGTCTGTGAGGGAGTTGACGGCTCCGCGTGTTGCTGCGCATGAGGCATTGATTTTGGCGCGGGGGACGAAGTCGAAGTTGAAGCTTCACAGGATCATTTTGAAAGGGATGATGAATTTGGCGGTGCAGCATGGTGCGATTTTGCCTGGTGCGCATCCGGTGATGGCGTTGAAACCGTTGAGGGGTTCGTCGCCGTCGGTGCGTGCGTTGACGATGGTCGAGTTGGTGGAGTTGCGTGCCCAGTTGCGCGCGTATTCGTTGGGTGAGGCGATTGAGGGTGGGGCGAAGGCTGGTCGGCGTCGGGCTCCTCATTTGGTGCGGGTGTTGGACATGCTGTTGGCTACGGGTGCGCGGCCGGGGGAGATTTTGGGGTTGCGTCGCTGTGATGTGCACAGGCCGGAGGTGGTGGGGGATCCGTGGGTGTTGGACATTTTTGGGACGGTGAAGCGTCGGCCGAAGGGGGAGGGTGGCACGTTCCGGCAGGCGCATACGAAGACGGGGCCGGAGGGGAACAGGTCGGTGGTGTTGCCGAAGTTCGCGGTGTCGATTGTGTTGGAGATGGGTGCGGCGTTCTGGGAGCCCGATGATGAGTCGCCGATGTTTCCGACGCGCACGGGTGGGTGGCGGTTGCCGTCCGATATTCGGACGCCGTGGAATGAGGCGCGTGGTTCTCGGTTTGGGTGGGTGCAGCAGAGGACGTTGCGGAAGACGGTGGCGACGATCATTGATGCGGAGTATGGGGCGGATCAGGCTGGTCGGCAGTTGGGGCATCGGAAGGGTTCGAAGATCACCGAGATGCATTACATTGATCGGCCGGTTTTGGCTCCGGATTCGACGCCTGCGTTGGAGCGGTTCAACGGGGGTGGTGATGAGTGATGTGTGGGATAAGTGTGGGATTGGGGTTGGTGTTGGCGGGTTGTGTTGGTCTGGTTTTGGTGGTTGAGCTGGTTTTGTGCCAATCACGAAACCATTTCTGCACCCTAACGTTTTGGTTACGGCGGTTGCCAACATGACACGGCATGTAGTGATTACTACCACGTTTTGTTCCCTGCAGTTCATGACTCCAGGTAAAGGTGCCCTGCGGCCCCCGACTTTTCGTGTTACGACGCGCGGGCGGGCCGCACGGATTCAGCGACATACCCGGCCACCGGGCTCAGTTTCAACACCGCGGGCATCCGACGAGTGAGCGCGGGCGGCCCGGTGAAGGTGACCCGGCCGGTGCGCTGCGCGTGGGTCAGCGGCATCCGTCCCAGCCACACTTCGTACAGGCCGGCGACATCGGCGTCGATGATCACGTCGACCGGATAACCGGGGTCGGTCTCGCACACCGACGGCACCGCGGCCTCGACCACGATCCAGAACCTGCGCACGTCATCGGTGAATCGCACCTGCAGCACCTGCCGTCGACCGGGCAGCATGGAGGTGTCGACCCGGCCGTGCATCCACCACACCAGCAGTGCCGCATCCAGTTCCTCGTCCTGCGGTGCGCCGAACGTCCACCGCGCGCCCCACTCGCCCAGCCCGAACAGGATCGGTTCGAGCTGCCTGCCCGCCTCGGTGAGCAGGTGCTCGGTGCCGAGTTTCTCGATGAGCCCGGCCCGTTCGAACTGGCGCAGACGCTTGGCGAGCAAGCTGCGCGACAGACCCGGCAGGCCGCGCGCGAGGTCGTTGAAACGGGTCGTGCCCACGAACAGGTCGCGCAGGATCAGCAGCGACCACCGTTCACCGAGCACGTCCAGGGCACGCGAAATCGGGCAGTACTGGCCGTAGCCTGGGGTTGGGCTTGTCATCGTCACCTCGCCGACGGGGTCCAACTTCTGGACCGGGGGAGTCCACTTTCTGGACTATCTGGTTATCGCGGCGCTTCCTACCTTCGAAACATGACTTCCACAATTTCTGACACCACGTCCAGCACCGACCGGGTCGCCCTCGCCCGCGAGATCGGTGAAACCTTGCGCGCCGAGGTCCCCGCACGGGACCGGACCGGCGAGATCTCCGTGGCCGCGTTCGATCGGTTGCGGTCCAGTGGGCTGTCGGCGGCGCTGGTGCCGGTCGAGTTCGGCGGTGGGGGTGCGTCCCATGCGGAGATGGGCGCGATCCTGCGTGAACTGGGCAGGCACGATCCGTCCACGGCGGTGGCGTTCGCGATGCATTCGCATCTGGTGGCCGCGCAGGTGTGGCGACACAACCACGGCATCGACGCCTCGGCGGTATTCGCGAAGGTGGTGGGCGGGGCGATTCTGGTGAGCACCGGGGCCTCGGATTGGGTCGAATCCAACGGGCACGCCGAACGTGTCGAGGGCGGGTACCGGGTGAGCGCGCGCAAGGCGCCTGCCAGCGGGTGCGAGGTCGGCGATGTATTGGTCACCAGCGTGCGTTTCGACGCCGAGGTACTGCATTTCGCGATCCCGCTGACCGCCGGCGGCGTGAGCATCGACAAGACCTGGGACTCGTTCGGCCTGCGCGCCAGCGGATCGCACACCGTCGTGCTCGACAACGTGTTCGTCCCCGAAGCCGCGATCTCCCTGACCCGCCCCGCCGGTCCATGGCCGCCGGTGCTCAATGTGGTTCTCGGAGCGGCACTCCCACTGATCCTGGCCGCCTATCTCGGCGTGGCCGACGCCGCCGTAGACCTCACCGCCCACCTGATGCGAGGCCGCACCGAACCCCACACCATCCAATCCGCAGGCGAAATGCTCAACGCCCACACCACCGCCGAAGACCTCGTCACCGCCATGTTCACCGACGCCGCCAACCTCACCTTCCCCAACACCGACACCTACGCCGCCCACACCCTGAGCCGCAAAACCGTAGCCGCCGACGCCCTCATCACCACCCTGCGCCTGGCCATCGAAACCACCGGCGGCGCAGGCTACTCCCGCTCCTGCGACCTCGAACGCCTCTACCGAGACATCCACGGGGTCCAATTCCACCCACTGCCCCGCGCGAAGCAGACCCGCTTCAGTGGGCGAGTTCTATTGGGGCACAGTCCACTCGGGTGAGCAGGAGGGGGTCATGCTGCCTGATGACCCCCTCTCGCCTACCTGTAAAGGTGACCGGTGACGGTTGGGTCGTTGGCCAGTTCGTAGCGCGCGATCTGGCGTTCGTCCGGGTCGGCTGTCAGTTCGTCGGTAGGCATGTCAGGCGGCCGCCGGGACCGGGCGGTTGTCCAGGTAGGAGATGGCTTGTTCGCGGCGGGTTTCGTCGGGGGTGGTCAGGCTCCAGAAGGCGCCGAACAGGCCACGACGTTGGTAGCGGGCGCGGCGTTCGAGGTCGAAGAGCGGGTTGAGGAATTCGCGTCCCAGCACTGTTGCCAGGTGTGCGTCCGCGCGGTGGATTATGCGCCTGGACCAGACTGCCATGCTCCCGAGATAGGCAACCGTGAACAGCGTCAAGACGATGGTGAGGTTCGGAACGATCGACACCGACATTTCGAACAGCGCGAGCTCGACCGCGAAAACAGGCACGCTCAGCAGGAGGAACGCGACGGCGTACTTCCACATCGACACCCTGACCATATCCGCGCGCACGACGGCGGCCGCGAGCGCGGCTTCCTGCTCCGCCTCGGTCAAGTCGTCGTATCCGGCACCGATCGCCACGACCGGCTGCCATACGAGCGCTCGAGTCCACACCCCATCCGGAAACCAGCACCGCGGCAAGCGGGCCACCTTCACCTGCGGTGTCCGTACCTCGAGTTTGCCGGCGAATTCCGCCGCTCGAGCCCTCAATAGATCTTGATTCACCGCCATATGATCCGCTATGCAGGCGAAATTCGCGTGCTGAGGGGTGCGTTCAGGTGGTCTAATCGCCGGGTGATGATGATCGCGCGACTGTGGTGGCCGTTGACCTAGCGGCTGACCGAGTTGTGCGCGGCCGCCCTGTGGGGGGCCAGATGTGTTGTGACGACGTCTGTTCCGGTCCCGGGGTGGTCCCCTGAATGGAAGGAATAGACATGACCGCTATCGGAACCGGTGGGATCGGCGAGATTCTCGTCAGCTCTCGGTCGCTCGCGGAGTATCGGGCGATGTTCGCGCTCACCGAGGAGGATCTAGGGCGCAGGATTTTGGACTGTCCGGGTGGGGCGGCGGGGTTCACTGCCGAGGTTTCGGGCCGGGGTGGTGATGTAACTGCTTGCGACATCGCCTATTTCGACCGTGGTATCGAGCGGGTGGCTGCTGCGGCGATGGCTGAGGCGGACCGGGGCAACCGGTATATCCGTGAGCGGGCGGACAAGTATCGCTGGACGTTCTTCGCGGACCCGGATGATCACCGGCGTGCCCGGCATCAATCCGTAGAGCAATTCGTGGCTCACAGTCGCAGTTGTCCGCAGCGCTATATCGCGGGCAGACTCCCGGCTCTGCCGTTCTCCGACAACAGCTTCGAGCTCGTACTGAGCTCGCATCTGCTGTTCAGCTACGCCGACGACCTGGACTACGACTTCCATCGCCAGGCGATCACCGAGCTCGTGCGCGTCGCAACCGCCGAGGTCCGGCTGTTCCCGTTGATGCCGGTCGGTTCGTCGGCGCGGTACCCGCAGCTCGAGGAGTTGCGCGCCGACCTGTCTCGATCGGGCACTCAGAGCCGAATTGTGCAGGTGGAATATGAGTTTCAGGTAGGTGGCAACGAGATGTTGGTTTGCGAGGTGGGCTCCGCATAGGGCCGGTCTTCGGTCGCACCGATGAGTTTCGGGTCGACCCGTCGTCCGTATCTGTGGGGGCTACCAACAGGCAGGAGTTCAGGCATGACCTCGGTGCGGGCGAACGGTGTAGATCTCGGGATCGAAAGCTTCGGGCACGAAGACGACCCCCTGGTCCTGCTGGTCGGCGGCCCGACGATGCTGTCCTGGCCCGATGCGCTGTGCGAGCGGCTCGCATCGGGCGGGCGGCGCGTGATTCGGTACGACCTGCGTGACTGCGGCGAATCGACGACCCGTGATCCGCAGAATCCGGCCTACGACCTGCGCGATCTCGTCGCCGATGCGGCCGCGCTGGTCGAGGTGCTCGGTGCCGAAGCCGCCCACCTCGGCGGAATCGGCGTCGGCGGAATGGTCGCGCAGGTCACCGCGCTGGACCACCCGGACCTGTTCGCCGCACTGACCCTGGTCGGCACCAGAGCGGTGGCACCGGGCATGGTCGACCCGGACCTGCCTGACCACGACTCGACAGTCATGGGCGCGGTGTTCTCCCGTCCGCGCCCGGACTGGACGGATCGGAATGCAGTCGCGGAGTTCGCCGCCCAGGGAGCCGAACTGATGGGCAACGACCCGGACCAGGCGCGCGCGACCGCCGCCCGAATCTGGGACCGCACACCGTCGGACGATCCCGCAGTCCACCAGGCGAATCAACTCGCCATGGTGTTTTCACGCATCGACTGCACCCCGCGTTGGCGCGAGCGTCTGCATGAACTCGACACACCCACGCTCGTAGTCCACGGCCGCGCCGACCCGTTCTTCCCCGTCGGCAACGGCGAGGCCCTTGCCAACGAAATCCCCAAGGCCCGTCTGCTGGTCCTAGACAACATGGGCACCGCTCTGCGTCACGCGGCGGCTGACCAAGTCGCCACCGCCATGCTCGCCCTCTGACAACGGCTCGCCTGGGCGAAAGATGACAGGAGACGTCAGGTTTCTGGTCGAGGATGGATTCGTCGGTTCGCCAACCCACGGATAGATAGGGCCCTCCTTGCGGGAAACTTCGGAAGACCTCGCTGAGCTTCAGGAACTGCTCGACTCCTCGCGCGGGGGTGCGTCGGCGCATCTGCGGTCGATCATCGATGACGCGAACACGCTCACCGCGGCGGAACTTGTGGGGGTGCTCACCGGGATGTGCACGCTGGCGCTGTCGACTGTGACGGCGAGGTGTGAGCCGCGGATCAGTGGGGTGGACGGGCATTTCCTGTGGGGGCGTTGGTATTTCGGGACGGCCCGTACGGCCGCGAAGGTGCGTCACATTGCTGCGCGGCCAGCGGTGAGTGTTGCGCACATGCGTGGTGAGAGTTTGGGGGTGTTCGCGCACGGCACGGCGGAGATTCTCAATCCGCTGGGCGGCGAGCCTGCTGCGGACTGGCCGGAAGTGCTTGCGTACTTCAAGGAGTTCTACGGGGATGACGCGTTCGATTGGGACAACGAGGTTGTGTACTACCGGCTGCGGCCGCACTGGATGACCGTGTACGCCCCCGATATCGCCAGGTTGGCGGCACCTTAGCCCTGCTTCGGGGCGGGTCCGAAAATCAGGGGTTGCGCTATACGTATACATGTACTTATAGTGAGAGCACGCGATGTACGTATACATCTACGTATAGACACGCAACCGAGGAGTTCAAATGCCCACTTTCCAGACGCCCCAGCCGATCGCCGTCACCGTCGACGTGCCCTGCGGTGAGGTCACCGTGATCGCTTCCGACCGGCTCGACACCGTCGTCGACGTTCGTCCGGCCGACGCAGCCAACAAGGCGGATGTGCGTGCGGCGCACGAGGTTCAGGTCGATTTCGTCGACGGCGCGCTGAAGGTCGAGACGCCGAAGTCGTGGAAGCCGTTCAGCGGGAAGTCGACGCTCTCGGTGACCGTGGAGGTGCCGACCGGTTCCGCGCTCGACGCGACCCTGGCCATGGGTCGACTGGTGAGCGTCGGCGAATTCGGCCAGTGTGACCTCGAGGTCTCCGCCGGCGACGTCGTGGTCGAGAATCCGGGTGCCTCGGTGTCCGCGAAAACCGCCAAGGGCAACATTCGAGTCGACGATGCCGCGCGCGGGGTTCTGCGCTTGGAGACGTCCATGGGTGACCTGGAGGTAGGTGTGCGCCGTGGTAGTGCGGCGCGGCTGGAAGCCAATGCAATGGGCGGCAACGTGCAGAATCTGACGGAACCTGTTGACCCGCAGGGCAAGTCGGAGACCGTGCGGATTGTCGCGCGCACTTTGTACGGCAGTGTGATCGTCGGGCAGGGCGCCTCGGTGTAGTTCACATGCTGCTCGATACAGCACCGCCCCGACCGCATCTCAGCGGTCGGGGCGGAAGCCGTGTCCCACAGAACGCTCAGGCGCGCGCAGGCAGCAGTTCGGCGATCAGGTCTTCGATGCGCTTCTTGATCTCGTCGCGAATCGGCCGCACCGACTCCACACCCTTGCCCGCCGGATCCTCGAGTTTCCAGTCGCGGTAATCCACGCCGGGGAAGTACGGGCAGGCGTCGCCGCAGCCCATGGTGATCACGACCGAGGAGGTTTCGACCGCGTCGGGGGTGAGGATTTTGGGGGACTGGGCGGTGATGTCGATGCCGAGTTCGGCCATCGCCTCGACCGCGGCGGGGTTGAGGGCGTTGCCGGGCGCGCTGCCTGCGGAACGGACCTCGATGTCGTCACCGGCGAGGTGGGTCAGGAACCCTTGGGCCATCTGGGAACGGCCTGCGTTGTGCACGCACACGAACAGCACGCTGGGCTTGGTTGTCATGGGAGGCAATGCCTTTCAGCTGGTGAGGTCGGCGAGCAGGTGCCGAACCCTGGTTTCGATGTCGTCGCGCACCAGGCGCATCCGTTCGATGCCGTCGATACCGCGTTCGGAAGGTTCGTCGGTGTCCCAGTTGATGATTCGCACACCAGGAACGGGTTCGACCTGCGCTTCGCTGCCGAGGGTGACCACCAGGTCGACGCTGCGCAGCAAGTCTGGGTCGATGGGTTTGGGTGACTCACCGGTGATGTCGACGCCGATTTCGCGCAGTGACTCCGCGGAGAGTTCGTTCACCGCGGTGCCGGGGCGGGTGCCCGCGGAGTGCACCTGGACTCGGTCACCGGCCAGGTGGCGCATCAAACCGGCTGCCATCTGCGATTTTCCGCCGTTTTTCACACAGACGAACAGCACCGAGCTCATGCGGGATCTCCGACCGGGCGAGCGGGGTCGGCGAAGCGTTTGCGCAGAGCGAGCGACACGTAAACCAAGCCGACCAGCACCGGGACCTCGATCAGCGGCCCGACCACACCGGCCAGCGCTTCACCCGAAGTGGCGCCGTAGGTGGCGATCGCGACGGCGATGGCGAGTTCGAAGTTGTTGCCCGCGGCGGTGAAGGCCAGTGTGGTGGTGCGCGCGTAGCCAAGGCCCATGACCGCGCCCAGCGCGTAACCGCCACCCCACATCACCGCGAAGTACACCAGCAGCGGCAGGGCGATGCGGGCGACGTCGAGCGGGTGGGAGGTGATCTGCTTACCCTGCAGCGCGAACAGCACCACGATCGTGAACAGCAGTCCGTACAGCGCCCACGGCCCGATCTTGGGCAGGAACTTCGACTCGTACCAGTCGCGGCCCTTGGCCCGTTCGCCCAGGCGACGCGACAGGTAACCGGCGACCAGCGGGATGCCCAGGAAGATCAGCACCGACTTGGCGATCTGCCACGGCGAGGTGTCGATGGTGGTCTGTTCCAAGCCCAGCCAACCCGGCAGCACCGACAGGTAGAACCAGCCCATCACGGCGAACATGAACACCTGGAACACCGAGTTCAACGCCACCAGCACCGCGGCGGCTTCGCGATCACCGCAGGCCAGGTCGTTCCAGATGATGACCATGGCGATGCAGCGCGCCAAACCCACGATGATCAAACCGGTGCGGTATTCGGGCAGGTCGGGCAGGAAGATCCAGGCCAGCGCGAACATCAGCGCCGGGCCAAGGATCCAGTTCAAGGCCAGCGAGCCGATCAGCAGCTTGCGGTCGCCGGTGACCGAGTCGAGGCGGTCGTAACGGACCTTGGCCAGCACCGGGTACATCATGATCAGCAGGCCGATCGCGATCGGCAGCGAAACACCGTCGATCTCGATCGCGCCGAGTACGTCGTCGAGGCCGGGGACCATGCGCCCCAACAGGATTCCGGCCAGCATGGCCGCGCCGATCCACAGCGGCAGGAATCGGTCGAGCGTGGAAAGTTTGCCGACAACGGGTGGTTGGTCGGCGGTGGTGGTGCTCATGCGTGGGAACTCTCGGTGATCAGCGCGCTGGAAACGCGGGCGAATGATTCGGGCACGACGCGGTAGTACACCCACGACGCGCGGCGCTCACTGGTGAGCAGTCCGGCTTCGCGCAGCACTTTGAGGTGATGCGAGATGGTCGGTTGGCTGACGTCGACACCGTCGGAGATGTCGCACACGCACGCCTCCCCGCCCGCGCGGCTGGCGACCAACGACAGCAGTCGAAGGCGCACCGGGTCCGACAGTGCTTTGAACACCGCGGCCAGTTCGACCGCCTCCGCGGGGGTCAGCGGATCGCGGACGACCGGCTCCGCGGCACAGGCCGCGACCGGTGTCAGATTCAGCTCCGACTTAGACATTCCTCGATATTGACGTATATCGAATCAATGCGCAAGCAAACGTCTGGTGAACGGTGTCAGGAGTTCGCGCTGCGGCGTTCGAGCAGAACGGTGTCGCGCCACACGCCGTCCAACTGCGCGATGCGCTCGCGCAGTCCCACGGTTCGGAATCCGGCCGAGTGATGCAGGGCGATACTGGCGCGGTTCTCCGGGAAGATCGCGCTTTGCAGCGTCCACAGGCCCGCGTCGTCGGCGGCCATCACCTGGGTGCGCAGCAGTGACTTGCCGACGCCACGTCCACGCATTCCGTCGCCGACGTAGACCGAGTTCTCCACGACACCGGCGTAGCAGTCGCGAGCGGAAGTCGGGCTCAGGTTGGCCCAGCCGACGACCGCGCCGTCGATTTCGGCGACCCAGCGATGGTCGGGCAACCATTGCGCTTCGAGGGTCTCGCGGCGGGGAACTTCGGTGGTGAAGGTGGCAAGTCCCGTGGCGATGCCTTCGCCGTAGATCCGCAGGACCGCGTCCCAGTCGTCGTCGCGCATCGCCCGAACTGCCACGTCAGCGGGCAGATCGGTCGGGCAGCAGGGTCGTGGCGCGAGCACGCCCATCACCGCGTCCGCGGCGTGGGGCAGTCCCGTGCAGCAGGTCGGGTTGACCGCGACCACGGTGGAGGTTCCGCTCTTGTGAGTGGTGACGAAACCGACTTCGGCCAGTTTGCGCACGTGGTGCGAGACCGTGGGCTGGGTGATGGACAGGGCGGCGGTCAGTTCGCGCACGGTGATTCCGGTCGGGCGGGTGGCTACCAGGTGCAGCAGCTGGATGCGTGTCGGGTCGGCGAGGCAGGCGAACCATTCGGAGTAGGTGGTGGCGTCGTCGACGGCCAGTGCGTCGACGCGGGGAGTTGCTGGGTCGCGCACGACGGGCATGTCCAGGGACGTCATGTGGCCGATTATATCGACGTTGATCAATGGTTGCATTCATCGACGACTGTCGATACAGTCACACTTGTTGGATCGATGGGTGTCGATGAATGGAGATCGAGATGACCGAACTGCCTGTTGTCGTTGTCGGAGCCGGCCCGGTGGGGTTGGCCGCTGCTGCTGAACTGCGCGAACGCGGCGTGGAGGTGCTGGTGTTCGAACGTGGGGCGCGCGCCGGTGCGGCGGTCGCGGAGTGGAATCATGTGCGGTTGTTCTCTCGATGGGCTGAGTTGGTTGCGCCCGCGGCGCGGCGAGTGCTCGACGGGACCGGGTGGGTCGCGCCTGTCGACGAGGAGTACCCGACCGGTCAACAGTGGGCTCGCGACTACTTGGCCCCATTGGCTGCTGCGCTGGGCTGCGTGCGCTACGACACTGAGGTGGTCGGACTCGCTCGCCGAGGTCGTGACCGGGTTGTCGATGCCGGGCGGGACAGTGAACCGTTGTCTGTGCATCTGCGTCAGTCAGATGGGACCGAGGAACGTATTCTCGCCCGCGCTGTCATCGATGCTTCCGGAACCTGGGGTGGCCCGAATCCGCTTGGTGGCGAAGGACTTCCGGCCCTGGGTGAGCGTGGATCCGATGCCGTGACCTACCGCGTTCCCGACATCGACTCCGCCGAACAGTCCGACCGCTTCGGCGGCGCGCACACGGTGATCGCAGGCGGCGGCCACTCCGCACTCGGCGCGATCGTGGCGCTGGCACAGTTGTCGGAGGAGCGGCCCGGCACCCGGCTGACCTGGATTCTTCGGCGCGGCTCCGCCGAATCGACCTTCGGTGGTGGCGACGCCGACGAACTGCCCGCCCGTGGCGCACTCGGCCTGCGCGCGAAGAAGGCTGTCGACGCCGGTCTGCTGGACGTGGTGACCGGATTCCGCACTGCGGCAATCGAACCCGACGCGCAGGGCCGCGTGACACTGGTAGCCGACGACGGTCGCCGCATCGACGACGTCGACAATGTCGTCGCGCTCACCGGCTTCCGCCCCGAGCTGGACTGGCTGTCGGAAGTGCGCCTGGAACTGGACCCCGTCCTGCAGGCCCCCGTCCGCCTGGCACCGCTGATCGACCCGAACGTGCACTCCTGCGGCACCGTCTACCCCCACGGCGTCGCCGAACTGACACACCCCGAACCCGGCGTCTACCTGGTCGGCATGAAGAGCTACGGCCGCGCCCCGACCTTCCTGGCGATGACCGGCTACGAACAGGTCCGCTCGATCGCCGCCTCGATCGTGGGCGACCACGAGTCTGCCGCCCGCGTCGAGCTCACCCTGCCCGAGACCGGAGTCTGCGGCGGCGCAGGCGTTTTCGACGAACCGTCCGGTGAGAGCTCGGGTGGTTGCTGCAGTCCCGCACCCGAAGTTCTGACGTTGTCGGCGCCTTCGCTGAGCTGAAACGTGTCGACAGCCACCATTGTCGCGCAGGCCGGGTCCATCGGGCCCGGCCTGCGTCGACGGGTACTGATCACCCTGTGTCTGACCGAGATCACCAGCTGGGGAATCCTCTACTACGCGTTTCCCGTTCTGGCGGTGTCGATTTCGGCTGACACCGGGTGGTCGCTGCCGATGATCACCGCGGCGTTCTCGCTGAGCCAGCTGGCTGCCGCGCTCACGGGAATCCCGGTCGGCGCGATCATCGATCGCGTCGGGCCACGCACCGTGATGACCGCGGGGTCGGTCCTGGCAGTGCCCGCGCTGATCGCCGTCGCGCTGGCGCCGAACCCGGTCGTGTTCTTCGCCGGCTGGCTGGCCGCGGGCGTCGCGATGGGAGCGGTGCTGTACCCGCCCGCGTTCGCGGCGCTGACCCGCTGGTTCGGCACCGACCACGTCAAAGCGTTGATGATCCTCACCCTGTCCGGCGGGTTCGCCAGCACCGTGTTCGCCCCACTCACCGCCGCGCTGGTCCAGCAGACCGACTGGCGCGCAACATATCTCACGCTCACCGCCGTGCTGGCGATCGTGACGATCCCGGCCCACCTGTTCGGCTTGACCGGCACATGGCCCGACCCGCCGACCGCCGCCACCCCCGCTGACGACGATCATGCGGCAGTGTCGCGAAGCCCCGCCTTCGCCATGCTCGTGCTCGCCTCGAGTCTGGGCGCGTTCGCGGCCTTCGCCGGGGTCTTCAACCTGGTCCCCCTGCTGATCGAACGCGGCTTCTCCCCGTCCCTGGCCGCCCTCACCCTCGGATTGGGCGGTGCCGGACAGGTCCTCGGCCGCATCGGCTACCTACCCCTGATCACCCGCACCACCGCCCGCGGCCGCATGGTCGGAACCCTCGCGATAACCGCCGTCGCCACAGCCCTGTTCGGCTGTGCCACAACAGCATTCGCTCTCATCGCCCTCTCGATCGGCGCCGGCGTGGTCCGCGGCATCATGACCCTGGTCAAAGCCACCGCCGTCACCGAACGCTGGGGCGCCACCCACTACGGCCGCCTCAACGGCCTGCTGTCCGCACCCATGGTGATCGTGATGGCACTCGCCCCGTGGGGCGGCACCATGCTGATGACCTGGACCGGCAGCTACGCCCGCACCTACTTCGTCCTCGCCGCGATCGCGGGCATGGCAGCACTCGCCGCTACCGCGACCATTCCTCGTTCTCGGAGCGAAGTTCGCGGGCCATGAGCACATCGTCGACGTAGTGGTCGTGGATCAGGAACTGGCCGACGAGCCGACCTTCGACGCGGTACCCGTGCGCGAGATAGATCGCCTGAGCACGGGTGTTGCTGCCCAGAACTCTGAGGGTGATGCGTCGAGCGTCGCGTTCGATGGCCAGTTGTAGGGCTGCGTCGAGCAGTAGGTGACCGATCCCGCGCCCTTGATGCTGTGGTGCGACGGCGAATCCGTTGATCTCCTGAACATGTCCATCAGACGCCGGCATCGGCGACGGCCGCAGTTTCACGTATCCGAGGATGCGCTCGGCTTCCTGCGCGACCAGTACATTTCCCGGCGATGTCTGGTCGTTGAAGAAAGGTGTCTCCAGCGGCCACAGCGGGACCGGCGCCACTTGCGGCGACCAGGTGGCGTGGTCGATGACCGCCAGTTCTCGTTCGTCGCCCGCGGTTGCGATGCGGATTGCAGGCCTGCCCATCCTCAGGTCCACACGTATCGCTGCGGGTCCATGCGTTGCCAAGCGCGGCGCATTTTGGCGTAGGCGGCGCGACGGTAGTGGGGCCAGGTGAAGCCGCCGGCGCGGAGGGCGCGGTGGTGACCTGCCCACACCAGGAGCATGACGACGAGGAACAGGGCGCGGTGGGCGAGCATCGTGAGGTGGAAGCGGGTGCGGGAGCGGTTGCGCAGCAGAACGGCGAGGCGCTCGCATTGCAGCTGCACATGGGGCACCTCGTCGGCGAGGATCTGTGCGCAGACGGCGCGTAATACCGGGGAGCCGGTCGCGCGGCGGATCGCGTTGTAGTAGATCATCGCCAGCGTTTCGACCATGACGACGGGCGTGGTCCAGACCTCGATGTCGGTGATGCTGTGTCGCAGCCGACGAAACAGCGTGTCACCCCAATCGGCTTGTCTGCGTGGGATTCCCGCGTCATCGAGAATTCGACCCAACAGCGCGCCGTGCCGTTGCTCCTCCCAGATGAACAGGTCGATGACGTCGCGGTAGGCGGGGTCGCCGATGGTGGCGGCGTAGCGGGCGGCAGACGCGGCAAGGTGGCGTCCGTCCGACGTTTCCCCGAGCTGCCAGGCCTGCAGCGAACGGCGAATCGGCGCCATCTCCGCCGGACTCGCCCCCATGTCGGTCGATTGCCACGGAATGGGCCGGTGGCGAACGGCATTCTGCTGGAAGTAGGCCAGCCATTCCTGCGTGGTGCGGACGCGACGCTCATTCGTCGGCGCACTCGTCGACGACGGACTGTTTCGTTCCCCCATGGTTCCCCCTGTGTTGACCTCCACTCGTACCCGAAATCTGCCGGTGCCGCCATCCGCGAGGGCTGCCACGCGGTCAGATCTGGCGTTGTTGAGATGGCGAGAATGTCGCTAACAGCCGGTGCGCTCCTTCCGATTCAATAGGTAGGTTCCTGTTGAACAGGAGGACGCCATGAGTTCCACCTCGTGGCACGCCCAGCGATGATCACGCGGCATCTGACGAAATTCGCCTGGGTGGGCCTCGGTCTCGGTGCGATGCTCGCTGCTGCCGCGCTCGTGGACACGGTGATTGCGGCAGCGGTGGTATTCGGTGCCGTTGCGGCGTGGTGCGGCTGGTTGCTCATCAAATCCGGTCGACGCGCCCCCTCGGCCCCGACTGTGCCGGTCGCGGCGTACGCCAACTCTCGGCATCAGGCATGGATCCGGGGTACTCCGAGCGGTGTGCACGATCGAGCGTCGAGCAGGGGAAAAGTCGTCGGTGCGGTGGCGGGTGTGGCTGCACTCGCTGGTGTCGGCCTCGGCCTGACGCCGGATCCGCAGCCGACCCCGACGGCAAATCAGGTCCCGAATTCGGTTCAAGTTCCCAGTCCGGTTCAGGTTCCCAGTTTTGCGGAGGTTCCCACTTCAACGGCGTCGATCACCAGTCCGTCGAGTGTCGAGGCGAGTTCGCCCACCAATGTGCCCGCACCGCCGGTCACGGCCGACGAGAGCCGCTCTAGCATCCCGCCATCGGTACCGGAAGATGCTCAGGAAGCAATCGTGCGCCGCATCGTAGATGGCGACACTCTGACAGTCGCCGCGGTCGCCCCCGGCACCGTGCTCGATTCCACGAGCACGGTGACCGTGCGACTGTTGGAGGTGGATACTCCGGAAACGAAAGACCCGAACGAGCCGGTCCAATGCTTCGGCCCGGAGTCGACCGCCGAACTCGCTCGTCTCGCCCCGGTCGGTTCGACCGTGTGGGTGCAGCGCGACCAGGATCCGCTCGACGGATCCGGCCGCCACCTGCTGTACCTGTGGACCGCGAGCGGCGAGTTCGTGAACCTGGCGCTGGTGCGGTCCGGGTATGCCGAGGCAGTGTTATATCCACCGAACGACAAGCACTGGGCCGTGATCAGCGCCGCCGAGGCGGGTGCGAAGTCGTCGAGCGCTGGAGTGTGGGGCGCGTGTCCGGGGTTCGGCGAACCTCCACCAACGCCCACTCCTGTTCCTGTTCCGCCGAATATGCCAGAACCGGATCAGTCGCGTGTGCCAGAACCGGCTCCGGTGCCGCCGCCGACCAGATTGCCGACACCGACGAAGGCGCTCCCTGACCAATCGGGATTGCCGCCTCAGCGAATGGGCCCCGACACCGATTGCGCCGACTACCCCGGCCCGGTCAGTGTCGCGCCCGGTGACCCACACAGGCTCGACGCGGACGACGATGGTGTCGGATGTGACGCCAACTAGCAGTATCGCGCCGAATGCCACTGGCGGTAGGTGTACGGCGAGTCAGCGCCCGGCAGTCGAGTTACTGGTCTGGAACGCGGCTCTGTAGGCGTTGGGTGTGGTGCCGGTGATGCGCTTGAAGCGGTCGCGAAAAGCAGTGGGGGAGTGAAACCCCACCTGCCCGGCGATCCGCTCGACCGGGTGGTCGGAGGTCTCCAGCAGGTGCTGCGCCTGACGGACGCGGGCTCGCAGGAGCCATTGCAGCGGCGTGGTACCGGTTTGTTCGCGGAATCGTCGGTTGAGTGTTCGCGTGCTCATCCGGGAGTGTTCGGCGATGTCTGCGAGCGTGAGGTCGGCAGCGGCGTTTTCCTGCATCCAGTGCAGCACCGGTTCGAGTGTGGAGCCACACGGCGTGGGCGGCCGGTCATGGACGATGAACTGGGCTTGGCCGCCTTCGCGTTCCAGCGGCACCACCGCCAAGCGGGCGGCATCGGCGGCGACAGCCGACCCGTAGTCGCGGCGAATCATGTGCAAGCACAGGTCTAAACCAGCGGATGCGCCTGCTGAGGTGAGGAATTGGCCGTTGTCGACGTACAGCACATCCGGGTCGACGTCGATCGACGGATAGCACTGCGCCAGCGCATCGGTGGCACGCCAGTGGGTGGTGGCGCGCTGCCCGTCGAGGACTCCGGTGGCAGCGAGGGTGAACGCGCCGGTGCAGATCGAGGCGATGCGGGTGCCGTCGTCGGCGGCCCGACGCAGGGCAGCGATCACCTCGTCCGGGATCGGCGCGGTGGGTTCGGCACAGCCGGGCAGCACGATGGTGTCCGCTTCGGCCAGCGCGTTCAGACCCCACTGCGATTGCAGGAGGAACGTTCCGGCGTCGACGGTGGCCGTAGCAGCGCACACGCGGACACGGTATGCCGCTCGGCCGTCGGGGAGTCGGGTTTGTCCGAAGGCCTCGATCGGAGTGGACAGGTCGAAGGGAATGACCTTCTCCAAGGCCAGGACGGCCACTGTGTGCATGGCCATAGCGTAGGTCTACTAGTGCCGCGTCCGGAAAGGTTGATGCGGTAACCGCTCGGGGTGGCGGGTTGATCCGTGGCCGGTGACCGGTGATGCTGCCCAACGGAGGTGGTGCCGGTGGCTCGCAAGCCGGATGTGTTCGTCAGAGCGGTAACCCCAGAGGAAGGCCGCAAACTCGCCCAGATCGCTAGGCGCAG
>NZ_JBHXRG010000012.1:25558-123745 GCF_042716995.1 Nocardia sp. NPDC058640 | reverse complement strand
CCGTCGCGCGGGGTTCACCAGCCGCTGGGCAGCGGGCGACCTTCCGCGAAACCGGCTGCGGACTGCACGCCGAGCACGGCCTTCTCATGGAATTCCGGCAGCGAACGCGCACCGGCGTAGGTGCAGGAGCTGCGCACACCCGAGGTGATGTGGTCGATGAGGTCCTCGACACCGGGGCGCTCGGGGTCCAGACGCATCCGCGAGCTGGAGATGCCCTCTTCGAACAGGGCCTTGCGGGCCCGGTCGAAGGAGCTGTCGGCGGCGGTGCGCGCCGCCACGGCACGCTTGGACGCCATGCCGAAGCTTTCCTTGTACTTGTTGCCGTCGCGGTCGATGCGCAGGTCGCCGGGGGACTCGTAGGTGCCGGCGAACCAGGAACCGATCATCACGTTCGACGCGCCGGCGGCCAGGGCCAGAGCGACGTCGCGGGGGTGGCGCACGCCACCGTCGGCCCACACGTGCACGCCCAGTTCCTTTGCCGCAGCGGCACATTCGGCCACCGCGGAGAACTGCGGGCGGCCGACGCCGGTCATCATGCGGGTGGTGCACATGGCGCCGGGGCCAACACCGACCTTGATGATGTTCGCGCCCGCCGCGGCGAGATCGCGCACGCCGTCACCGGAGACCACGTTGCCGGCCACCAGGGGCAGGCCGAGGTTGAGGTCGGCGACGGTGCGCAGGGATTCCAGCATCTTGGTCTGGTGGCCGTGCGCGGTGTCGAGCACGAGCACGTCGGCGCCGGCTTCGGCCAGGGCCTTGGCCTTGGCGGCCACGTCACCGTTGATGCCGACCGCGGCCGCGACGCGCAGCTTGCCGTTCGCGTCGACGGCGGGGGTGTAGATGCCGGCGCGCACGGTGCCGGTGCGGGTCATGACGCCCGCGAGGGTGCCGTCGGGGTGGGTGAGCACCGCGAGCTGGGCGTGGGCTTCGGCGAGGCGGTCGAAGATGTCACGGGGGGACGCCTCGACGGGGACCTGGACGAAATCGGTGAACGCGACCTCGCGCAGACGCGCGAACCGGTCGACATCGGCGCAGGCGGCCTCGGTGACCACACCGACCGGCTTGCCACCTTCCACGACCACCACGGCACCGTGCGCACGCTTGTGCATCAGGGCCATCGCGTCGGACACCGAACGCTCGGGGTCCAGGGTGACGGGGGTGTCGGCGGTCAGCGAACGGCTCTTGACGAACGCGATGGTGTCGGCGGCGGCGGGCAGCGGCAGGTCCTGGGGGAGAACCACGATGCCGCCACGGCGGGCGACGGTCTCGGCCATGCGCTTGCCCGCGACGGCGGTCATGTTCGCGACCACGAGGGGGATGGTGGTACCGGACCCGTCGACGCTGGCCAGGTCCACATCGAACCGGGACGCAACCTCGGTCCGGTTCGGGACCAGGAACAGGTCGTCGTAGGTCAGGTCATACGGCGGCTGGGGTCCCGGAAGAAATCGCACTTGACCAATGGTAGCCCTGTGAGTACTCCGGTGCGCAATCCCCCGTACCGATTCAGCTGTTCGGCTGTTCGGCGACCGCTCTGGTCCGGCACAGAACGACCGTCGCCGCGCACATCACCACCACGCAGGCGGCGACCACGACCAGGCCGACACCGTCGGTGCGCAACTGTTCGTCGAGGGCGGTGAGGCCGAGGAACGCGGCGGCGAGGGGTTCGGCGACAGTGAAGGCGGGCAGGGAGGCCGACAGTGGTCCGACTTGGAAGGCGCGCTGTTGCAGGTAGAGGCCGAGCAGGCCCGCGGCCACCAGGGTCCAGGTCTGCCAGCCGCTCAGGACCGCGCCGAGGCCGTCGCCGAACAGGTGGACCACGCGATCTGTCAGTGCCGCGGCGAGACCGAACAGGGCGCCACCGGCGAGGCCGAGCGCGAGTGCCTTGGCTGATCGGCTCGAAACCAGCAGGCCGACCAGGGTTGCCGCCGCGATGACTCCCAGAAGAATTGCCAAGGGCGCCAACCACTTTCGGAAGGGTGCGTTGTCTTCGCCGACGGTCGGATCGCCCACGATCAGGAACAGGGCGAGCGCGGCGACGAGGATCAGCGCGGACGTGGCGGCGCGTGCGGTGATGCGCTGGCCGTTGAGTCGCGCCGACAGCGGGAGCGCAAACACCAAGGCGCTCACCAGGATCGGCTGAACCACCAGCACCGCACCGAAGGTGAGTGCGAGGACCTGCATGGCGTAACCACCGGCGTCGCCACCGATCCCGGACCACCAGCGGGGACTGCGGAGCAGGGTGCTCATGAGCGAAGCGCCCTCGGGCACGGCCGCGGCGGCCTGTTGCTGCGCCACGGCGGCCAGCGCGAACAACATGGCCGCGATCAGCGCGCACACGATGGCCGCGATCGGATGGTTCGTCACCGGCTCAGTGTGGTCGATCAGCTCGCGTCAGCGCGCGGCCGCGCAGGGGAGTCGCAGGGTTCGGGCATCTCGACGGCGCACGCGGCATCCCCGGAAAAGCAGCGGGGCCGAACCGTAATCGGTTCGGCCACGCCATCACTCAGTTTGCGGTGCGGTTGCGGTGCACCGCGGGAGACGCCGGACGCGCGGCGCGACGACGAGAACTAGTCGGCGTGTCGCCCGTGCGGGCGTGTCCGCCGCCGGTCACGGTCGGCTTCCGCGTGCGCGATTCGTGCGCCGGACGGTCACGGCGCGGGGCACCGCTACGACCAGGCTCGGCGGTCGGGGCGCCGGTGCGCGGACGGCGGGTACGACCGCCGCCTGCCGCGGAGCGCGTGGGCTGTGCGGGCGCGACCGGCGTGGCCAGGGCGATACCGCTGGGCTTGCGGGCACCGGTGATCTCCACCAGGTTCCGGTCGCCGGGACGCACGTCCACACCGTCGGTCTGCACGCCCGCCTTGCGGGTCATCGCGGCGACGTCCTTGCGCTCCTCGTCGGTGACCAGCGTGACGACCACGCCGTCTTCACCGGCGCGCGCGGTGCGGCCCGCGCGGTGCAGGTACGCCTTGTGCTCGGCGGGCGGGTCGAAGTGCACGACCAGCGAGACACCGTCGATGTGGATGCCGCGCGCGGCGACGTCGGTGGTGACCAGCACCGGCACCGACCCGTCGGCGAAGGCAGCCAGGGTGCGGACCCGGTTGTTCTGGGCCTTGCCGCCGTGCAGCGAGCCCGCGTCGACACCGGCGCCGCGCAGCTGCTTGGCCAGGCGGTCGGCGCCGTGCTTGGTGCGCACGAACATGATGGTCAGACCGTCGCGGGCGGCGATCTCGGTGGCCACGGTGCGCTTGATGTTCTTGTCGCGCACGTAGAGCAGGTGGTGGGTCATGGTGCTGACCGAGGCCTCGGCGGGCGCGGTCGAGTGGGTGACCGGGTTGTGCATGTAGCGCTTGACCAGCTTGTCCACGTCACCGTCGAGGGTGGCCGAGAACAGCAGACGCTGACCCTGCTTGGGGGTGCGGTCCAGCAGGCGGGTGACCTGGGGCAGGAAGCCCATGTCGGCCATGTGGTCGGCCTCGTCCAGCGCGGTGATCGTCACGTCGGACAGGTCGGCGTTGCGCTGCTTGATCAGGTCGTCGAGGCGTCCCGGCGTCGCGATGAGCAGGTCGACGCCGCGTGCGAGGCGGTCGGCCTGACGCTTGATCGGCGCGCCACCGACGACCGAGGCCACGCGAAGGCCCAGCGAGCGGGCGCCTTCTTCGAGGGCCTTCTCGATCTGGGTCGCGAGCTCGCGGGTGGGCACCAGCACCAGGCCGCGCGGGCGGCCGGGCTTGGACTGGCCGCTCTGGGCCAGGCGGGTCAGCATCGGCAGGCCGAAGGCCAGGGTCTTGCCCGAGCCGGTGGGGCCGCGACCGAGCACGTCACGCCCGGACAGGGCGTCGCCGATGGTGGCGGCCTGGATGGGGAACGGCTTGTCGATGCCCGCGTTGCGCAGGGTCTGCACCAGTTCCACGGGCAGGCCGAGTTCGGCGAAGGTCGGTTCGTTGGACACAGCAGAGGTGGTCAAGTTGGCCTTTCGTTGGGCTGCGAATCGCGCCGAACGATGATCGGCGCCGATTACCCGAATACGCGCTTCGGCGTGAGCGGGGCGCGGCCCAGCAGGAAGGACCGGTCTCCCAGGATAGGCGTGTTCGGCCTCGGTTGGGTAAACAAGCTGGTCAGGTAAGTGGTTGTGGCAACGTCTGTTCCGTGATCGAACCGGGTTGCGGCTGTCGATCTTGCCGGCCGGGAACGCTGCGGGAAACGGCGGTTGATCGCCAGGTCAGCCGTGGAACAGGCGACGCAATTCCTGCAGCCACGGCACCGCCACGGCCAGGGTCGGCACGACCAGAATCGCGGCCGAGCCGAGATAGGCGGCGGTGGCGACTCTCACGTCTCCGGTAGTAGTGGCCAGCCGTTGGATGCGAATCAGAGTGCTCGGTCCGCCCGCGGCCAGCGCGCCCTGCGGTGCGGTGGACTTGGCGCAGGCGATCAGCGCGCGCGCTAGGGGTTTGGGGCCGGTGACCTTGACCGCGGAGTCGTCGGCGAGCAGTTCGATCAGCAGTTTCACCTGGCCCAGAGCGGCTTTGCTGCGGACAACGCGGGGGAAGGCCTCGTGCACGGCGGTGAACGCCTCGAGCACGAGGTCGTGGCGGGCGCGCAGGTGGGAGCGTTCGTGGCTCACGATCGCGGTGACTTCGGCATCATCGAGGCTGGTCAGCGTGCCCTCGCTGATCACCACGCGTTGGCGAAGGCCGGGCAGGCAGTAGGCGATGGGTTCGGTGGCGGCCAGCACGCGGATATCGGCGGCGCGCCGCACCGGACCGCTCTGATCGAGCAGGTCGACCAGCATCCGATGACGAGAGCGGCGGCGTCGGGTGTGCACACCGACGCGCACGATCGAGAACATCAACCGGGCACCGACCATCAGGGTCAGGGCGAAGACCAGCACATACAGCAGCCACAGCGGCAGACCGAGCGCGTCGATCTCCTGGGTGGGCGAGGTGGTCGGCCTACCGTCGGGGCCGGGAACCAGCAGCAGACTGGCGATGGCCAAGCCGGAGCCGAAGGCGCTGAGCACGGCGGCCAGCGCGATGGCCTGCCACAACACCAGGGCCGCGCGTGGACTGCGATGCACCCAGGTAGCGCGACTCAACAACGCTGGTACCGGCCCTGCGAGAAGCAAGGCGAGGCCAGCGAAGACTGCCGCGGTTGCGTTCATCGACTCTGCTCACTGCGTTGTGGGGCGAGGTGGCGCTCACTCCATTGTGAGAGCCGCCAGGGAGTCTAGCCGCTGTTTTCGTCGGATTCGAGCTTTGCCAACGCCTCGCGCAGTGCGTCGGCTTCGTCCTTGCCGACCTGTTCCACGAAGTGCACCAGCGCCGCGGCGCGACTACCTGCGGCGTCGGCCTGTTGCAGCGCGTCGACCATCAGGCTCGCGACCAGTTCGTCGCGGGTGTGAACCGGTGCGTATCGATGCGCGCGATCGTCGCGTCGCTGCACGACCAGATCCTTTTTCGCCAATCGTTGGAGCACCGTCATCACCGTGGTGTACGCGAGCTCGCGCCGCGCGGCCAGCGCTTCGTGGACCTGCCGCACCGTCAGTGGCTCATCGGCCGACCACAACTGGTCCATGACCGCTTTTTCGAGTTCGCCGAGACCTGCCATCCCACCGATTTTACGGCCTCAACGACAAACGTGCGTACTACAGTTTGTCGTAACCCGGTGTTTGCTGTGTGTCATTCGTCATACCCGACCGCGCCGCGCACGTGCCTGGTCCCGATCGGGACCACCATCGGCCGCCCAGACACCGGATCGGTGAGCACGGTGGCCTCGAGACCGAAGACGTCGGCGAGCAGTTCGGCGGTGACGATGTCGGCCGGTTTGCCCTGCGCGACGATGCGACCTTCCTTCATGACCACGAGTTCGTCGCTGTAGCGGATGGCGAGGTTGAGATCGTGCAGCACCATCACCACCGTGCGGCCGAATTCGGCGTGCAGGCGGTCGACCAGATCCAGGACCTCCAGGGAGTGCGCGAGGTCGAGGTAGGTGGTGGGTTCGTCCAGCAGCAGGATGTCGGTGCCCTGGGCCAGTGCCATGGAGATCCAGGCGCGTTGGCGTTGGCCGCCGGACAGTTCGTCGAGGCTGCGGTCGGCCAGGTCGGCGATGCCGGTGTGGGTCAGCGCGGCGGCGACCTCGGTCTCGTCGTCGGCGGACCACTGCCGCAACCAGGACTGATGCGGGTGACGTCCGCGCGCGACCAGGTCGGCCACGGTGAGCCCCTCGGGTGCCACGGGTGTCTGCGGCAGCATGCCCACCACCCGGGCCACGTCCTTGGTCTTCATCGACGAGATGGCTTTGCCGTCGAGTACGACCTGGCCGTCGCGCGGGCGCAGCAGCCTGCCCAGCGATTTCAGCAGGGTGGATTTGCCGC
Organism: Nocardia sp. NPDC058640; assembly: GCF_042716995.1. Lineage (NCBI taxonomy): Bacteria > Bacillati > Actinomycetota > Actinomycetes > Mycobacteriales > Nocardiaceae > Nocardia > Nocardia sp. NPDC058640. Next base: position 117,372 of record NZ_JBHXRG010000012.1, on the reverse strand, counting down.
AGCCGTTGGGGCCGATGACGGTGGTGACCACGCCGGGGGCGATGTCGAGGCTGAGTTCGTCGACGATCACCCGGTCGCCGTAGCCGAGGGAAACAGCGTCGGCGGCGAGGCGGTGAACGGGGGTGGTCATGACAGCGTGGCCTTCCGGTTCATGCGCACGAGCAGGTAGAGCAGGAACGGTCCGCCCAGCGCGGCGGTGACGATACCGACCGGGAGGTCGACGGGCAGCAGGGTGCGGGAGACGATGTCGGCGCCCGCGACCAGGGCGGCACCGGTGAGGGCCGAGGCGATCAGCGGTTCGCCGGGGGTGCGCAGGGCCATCCGGGCGATTTGTGGGGCGGCCAGCGCGACGAACCCGACCGGGCCGACCGCCGCTGTCGCCACCGACGCCGCGACTACCGATGCGCCGATCAGAAGCGCCTGTTGTGACTGGATGCGCACCCCGAGTACTCGCGTGGATTCCTCACCGAGGCGCAGCGCGGCCAGTGTTCGCGCGGACACCAGCGACACCACGGTCACGAGGGTCAACGCGATCGCCGCGGGCACGACGCTGGACATGTCGGCGGCGTTGAGTGAGCCGTTGAGCCAGAGTTGGGCGCGGGCGGCGTCGGTGAGGCTGGCGCGGGTGAGCAGCCAGCTGATCACCGACATCAGGACGGCGTTGACGCCGATGCCGATCAGGACCAAGCGGAAACCGGTGACGCCGCGTTCACCGGCGCGGCCGCGTCCCCAGGCCAGCAGATAGATGACGACGGCGGTGAGAAGTCCGCCGGTCAGGGCCGCAAGGGGTGTGCCGACGGTGGCGATCAGGCCGGTTGTCGCGCCACCGCTACCGACCAGCACCGCGACCGCGCCGACGCCGGCGCCGGTAGTGATGCCGAGGACGTCGGGGCCGGCGAGGGGGTTGTGCAGGATCGACTGCATCAAAGCACCGGACAGTCCGAGCGCGGCGCCGACCACCACGGCGGTGAGGGCGCGGGGCAGGCGCGATTCGAGGATGATGAAGCGTTGCGATCGGGAACCGCCGCCGCCGAGGACATCGAGCACGCGGCCGAGGGGGATATGGGTGTCGCCGACGGCGATGTCGAGGCAGAACAGCAGCACCACCGCGACCGCCAGCGTGAGCACGATGCCGAGCATCACCGGCCGAAGGACCAGCGACACGGGCCCGAAGCGCAACGCCGGACGAACTTTTCGCAGCTCGATCTCACTCACAGCGACACCAACTTCTTGCGGCGCACCAGCACGATGAAGAACGGCGCACCGACCGCGGCCAACATCACCCCGACCTGCAGTTCGCCCGGCCGCGCCACAACCCGTCCGGCGATATCGGCCACCAACAGCAACAACCCGCCCAGCAGCGCCGAGTACGGAATCAACCACCGGTTGTCGGGCCCGGTGATCGTGCGCGCGATGTGCGGCACCACCAGTCCGAGAAACGCGATGGGCCCGACCGCCGCGGTGGCGGCACCGCTGAGCAGCACCACCGCGACCAACCCGAACGCCCGCGCCCGCCCGACATCCACGCCGAGCCCGCGCGCGACATCGTCGCCCAGGCTCAACAGGTTCAGCCCCGGCGCCGCCGCGATCGCCATCGCCAACCCGACCACCAGAAATGGCAGTACCTGCCAGAACACCCCGGCGTCGCGCCCGTTCACCGTGCCGACCACCCAGAACCGGTAAGTGTCCAGCGCCGCGTTGTCCAGCACGATCACCGCATTCGTCATCGCCTGCAAAAAGGCAGTCACTGCGGCACCGGCCAGGATCAGGCTCAACGGGCTGGCTTTGCCGCCGCCGATCGAGGACACCCCGAACACGATCACCCCCGCGATCGCCGACCCGGCGAAGGCGAACCAGATGTACTGCGCGGGCGCGGTGAACCCGAAAACGAAGATGCTCAGCGCCGCCAGAAACCCGGCTCCCGCATTGAGTCCTAACAATCCGGCATCAGCGAGCGGATTCCGGGTATACCCCTGAATGAGCGCGCCCGCCACGCCCAACGCCATCCCGGCGACCAGGGCAAGTGCGGTGCGCGGCAGACGTAGCTCACGCACGATTTCCTCGGCGGTGGAGCGGGCCGGGCATCGGAACGGGCCGCCGTCACAGCCGAGACCGTGTACGAGCGCGTCGAACACCGTGGTCGGTGACAGCGAGCGAGTGCCGATGGCAATGCTGGCGACCACTGCCACGGTGAGCAACACAACGAGCAGAAGAAGCCCGGTCAGACGACGACGTCTGACGGCCCCAGGGTGAATCACGGCGACGAACTTCTCCTGCCTCGAACCGGACATGACTTGTCGAGTCTGGTAAGCCTAACCTATGTTCCGAGACATCATCGTCACGGGAACCAACCGTTCGAGGAGGTTCGATGTCCGAGCCCGTCACCACCACGTCCGTGTCCACCGCCGCGTTCGACCGCGCCTGTGCCAGGTTGCAAGCCCTGCAACCCGAACATCCGCGCGTGTATGCCGTCGCGGCGATGAGCGGACAGGGTAAACGGCGATGGTGGCATATTCCGAACGGGCTGTCCGAGGGCCGCGTCGAACTGATGTATCGCAGGCACGCCGCGGAGATGATCAATGACGACATCGCCGCCGAAGTCGTGGCCACCGCACTCATCCACGCGGTCGCGGGCCGAGTCACCGCGCTGTTCGTGATGGACGCCCAGGCGTGGGATCCCGGTCGCGACAACCTGTGGATCCACCACGACAACGACGGCGGCATCGACTGGGCCGGGCTGACCGACACCACGATCCGGGTCGTGGACTGCGATCCCGAACCCGGCGCGGTCGCGTTCCCCTGTGAGGCGGCCATGGCGGTCTGGCTCGCGCAGCGGTGCGCCTCGTCGCTGATGCCGTTGCAGTCGGTGCTCACCCGGTGCTCGGGGCTGTCGGCTCGCCGGTTCTGGGCGCTGGTCGGCGAATCCGTTGTCGGCGCGGCTACCTACGTGCCCGATCTGGCTCGCGCGGATGCCGCCGCGGGGGCTCGCCGGGGCCAGTTGCTGCTCGGTGCGTTCGAGGAGCGGGGTCTCGCGGTGCGGCGCAGCAGCTGCCTGCAGCGCTAGCGGTTGGACGGATGATCACCAGGCTCTGACGCAAATATCGGCCGAGAAGGATTTTGCGTGGTTGCCTGGTGATCGAGTGTCCAGGTCGAGTCCCGCCGGGTTCAGGTGCTGGTGGGCGCCGGAATGCCGAACGCGAGCAGGGCGGCGGCGAGTTCGCGGAAGGACGCGAGCAGTAGGTCGCCGTAGTGCTGCGGGTCGGGCATCATCGCGGCGTTCGTGGTGACCGCGATGACGATCTCGTCGCCTTGGGAGGTGATCAGGTGGCGTAGGCCGTCGCCGTCGAGGATGGGCAGTGAGCCGACGACGCGGGTGATCGGTCGGTCGCGGAAGGTGAGGGTGTCGGTCACCGGGGGGATGTTGCTGATGGTGGTGTTGCACAGTGGGACCGTGGGGGAGTCGTCGAAACGGCGTTGGGCTCTGGCCCAGCCCGCGGCGCGCAGCAGCAGGGCGGGTGCGGTTTCGACTAGGCGGTCGGTGCGCTGAACGACCGGGTCCCTGGTGCGCTTCTTGGCCGCGCCCGCGGAGTCTTTGATGGCTCGGAGTCGGGCGATCGGGTCGGTGATGTCGGTGTGCAGATCCACGATCATCTGGGTGAGTTGATTGGCTGAATCCCATTCGGCCACACCGCGCATGGACATCGGCACCATCGCCGCCAGTGAGCCGTCGGGTGTCTCGTCGCGTTCGGCCAGGTAGGTGGCCAACGCGCCCGCGATGGTGGTCAGCATCAGGTCGTTGACCGTGACGCGTTGTGGCGCTGCGGCTTTCGCTGCCAGTACTTCCTTCATGGGGATCGGCAGCAGGTGAAACGTCAACTCCGAGTGGATGTCTCGGTTGAACCTGGTTGCCGGACGCAGGGGGACAGGCTCTTTCATCGTACCGAGGGCCTGTAGTTCGTCCTTGGCCGCCCGCGAGCGGCGCAGTCCGGCGATGAAACGCACCGGCGCCGACGTCAGCGCGCCGACCGTCCGCACGGCGGCGGATATCGGCCGAGCTCGATCGAGCTGAACCGAAGGCGCGGATTTCGTGCCGAACAGTCGCTGTTCCAGCTCCCTGGTCGCGACACCGTCGCCGACGCTGTGGTGGAACTTCAGCACCACGATCGTGGTCGCACCCGGCATCGCCGGCACGCCTTCTACCCCGTCCATGACATGGATCTCCCACGGCGGACGCGTGAGATCCATTCGCGCCGAAGTTATTTCGGCGATCCGGGCGCGGGCATCATCCCATGTTGCAGGCCGTGTCAACGTGATGTGCTCGCGTACCGACAGCGTGGGGTCGGGCACCCAGTACGGCAGATCCAGGTCCATCGGAACCCGCCGCAATCGCCGGGAGAACAGCGGCGCGTGCCCGATACTCGTGCGCGCCCAGGCCAGCACCTGGTCGGTGGTCAACGCGGAGCGGCCCGAGGCGTCGGCGAAGTACACCGCGACGACATTGGACACGTGCCGGTCGGTCTCGTCGTAGACGAACACCGCGTCGCGCGGGCTCAGCCGCTGGGTGCCCACCCGCAGTTCAGCGCTCATATGCCGAGTGCCATGGCCATCATCGGCCAGGAGGTGTGCAGGTCGTCTTCCCAATAGCCCCACGAATGGGTGCCGGTGGGCCGGATGTTGTAGGTGATGTTCGTGCGCCCGAGTTCGCGCGTGCGGTGCGCCAGACTGGCGGTGCAGTACGCGGTCGCGGCCTCGATGCCGCCGCCCACCAGCATCTGATTGGTGAGGATGTTCGACGGGTTCTTGCCGTTGATGTGCACGCGCGGATTGGTCAGCGTGTCGTGCGGGCCGGGCAGCCCGGTGCCCGCGGAGACGTAGATCGGGATATTGGGCAGGCGATGTGCCTGCACGTAGGGGTCGTGTTCGCGCCAGGTCGCGTCGTTGTCCGGGCCCCACATGTTCTCGGTGTTCCCGCCGCCCATGCGCACGACCAGCGAGACGAAGGCTTTGCCGATCGGGTCGCTGGTCATCGCGCAGCCGCTGTACGCGGCCACGCTGCGGTACAGGTCAGGGGCCTGAATCGCGAGATCGAGGACCGAGGTGCCCGCCATCGAGATGCCCGCGAGGGAGTTCTCGCCGGTGGTGTCGAACGCCGCGTCGATCACCGGCGGCAGTTCCTGGGTGAGGAACGTGGTCCACATGTTGTTGCCGTTGTTCTCGAGGTTCTTGGCCAGTCCCTCGTCGGGCCGCTGCCAGTCGGTGTAATAACTGAAAGCCCCCTCCATCGGGGTCACCACGTTGACGTGCTTGTCGGCGAAGAACCCGTCGGCATCGGTCTGACCCTGCCAGTTGGCCGCATCCTCGCCGCCGCCTGCGCCGTTGAGCAGATACAGCGTGGGCGCGGGGCGCGAGGTGTCGGTCGGTCGCAGCACGCGCAGGGCGATCGTGCGATCCATCGCGGGCGAGTAGACCTCGAGCTCGGTGACCTGGCCGGATGCGGTCTGGCTCACCAGTCGTGCGCCCGGTGTCGCCGACGCCTGCGCGCCGTCGATGAACACGGGCGTCGTGGCGATGGCCAGGGCACAGGCGGTCGACATGATGACGCGGAGCATTTCGTTGTTCATGGTGTTGCGAGCCTGCTGACTTCTCGGGCGGAAGCGGGGGCCGACCGATGGCCGACCCCCGTACCGCGCTGAAACTACGTGCGCTGGAACTACTTACCGGGGGTGGGCGTGCCACCGCTGAGGCTGATCAGTGCCTGGATGAACGGCAGGGCGGTGTTGCTGAGGCTGCCCGCAGCCGACGACAGTGGTTCGAAAAGGGAACCCATGTTTTTACTCCTGATGGTGAGGGGGAATTACGGGAAGAATGCCTGCGCCGAGCCGAGGAAGGTCGACAGCAGGTTGTCGCCCTCTTGCGCGGAACCCAGTCCCGAGATGGCGATCAAAAGCAGGTCGGTCAACGAGCCCATGTGTATTTCCTTGCCTGATGAGTGATGAAGATGTGTGCCACGCCCGCGATTACGGGGCGTACGGGCCGCCGCTCGCGCTGATCAGCGCATTGAGGAAAGGCGTCACGGCCGCACTGAGACTGCCAGTGCCGGTCGCGAGAAATTCGTACAACGATCCCACGTGTTACTCCTGAGAGGTATTGATGCAGCCCTGCGGCTGAACGACGGTGCCCACGGTTGGCGAATTACGCGAAGAACCCAGCCAGCGAGCCCATGAACGTCGGGAGCAATGTATCGGCCACCGCGAGCGAGCCGTACCCCTCCAGGAAGGCTGTGAGCAGCTCTTGGAATGAGCCCATGATCTTTCTCCTTGCATTCGCTACCAGATGTGACGCCGGTAACGTAGCGCCGTTGGCGAGGAGTGGCAACCGGGCGTTTCACTCACTTGGATTCGTTCATTTTTTTCTTCCTGATGGAAGCTGCTCGGCGCTTGCCCTCGTGAGTCGTCACACTGCATGTGACCAGTAGTTACTGCGACTGCGTGAAACAGGTATATCCGGTACTGCCAGTACTGGGCGTGTTTAGGTGCATCTGTCAAGGGGGATAGATCTGTCTTGACGGGCCGGTCGGTTCGTTCGGCGTCATAACTGAGGGGACGCTGGTGGGCGACGAAGCCCGTTCGGCAAATTTGATGACCTGCCACGCCCACGTCGCGGGAAGAAATGCATATTTGCTATGAAAAGTGGAGATTTGGCGAAAGTCTCGGGCGGTGATCAATTCCCCTGATTCGAGCTCCGCCAGATTCGCGCGGGAATTCCGGTGACCAGATCGCGACGGCGCAATACCTGGATCCGCCACGGCTGCAGCCGCAGCACCGCGAATTCGGGATCGGTCGGCCCGCGCCAGAATTGACCGGGGTCATAACCCGCACCCGGCGGGCTGCCGTGGCGGTACAGGTCCCAGACGTGTTCGCGTTCGGCGGGGTCGTCGGTCCAGGTGGCCACGGTGTCGACCGAGACCGTGTTCTGGGCCGGGCTCCAATAGGAAAAGGTGACGTGTGGATTTCCCGCGATATGCGCGGCTTTCACCGGCGTGCGATAGGTGCCGAGCCAGCCGAGGGGTTGTTCGGAATCGGTCTCCCACACCGGGATCAGCACTCGTGACCGTGGCCGGCCTTTGGTGTCGACGGTGGTCATGGTGGCGTAGTTGATCGCGCCGACGATGCTGTCGAAGTCGGGTTTGATATCGGCGAAGGTGTGGACGTGGGCGCGGCTTCTGGTGCTGTCGGTGTGTGTCATGGGTTCACCGTGCCGGGGCGGGCTTCGGAGGAACTCAGGGTCGACTCGAGGTCTGCGCTCAGGGGTTCGCGGGTTGCGCTGTGTGCAGGGTGGTGGGGTCCAGCGTGCGGCCCGTGGCGAGTTCGGTCGATAGGGGCAGTGCCCCGATGTCGGCGATGATGCGGGCTTCGATGCGGTCGACATCGCCGCGTTCGGCATCGGGCAGTGGGGCGCCGGTGGACCGGCGGAGGGCGTCGGCGGCGCCGAGAAGGTGGGCGGCGTGCGTGGAATGCCCTGCCAGCGAACGGGATCCGGCCAGACCTTCCAGCGCCAGTGCGTGGGCGCGTGGGTCGCCCGTGCGCAGGGCGCTGTCGAGGCCGCGCAGGTGCAGCTGTTCGGCTTCGATGGCGTCGCCGGACAATTCGGCGGTGAAGCCCAGTTCGGCGAGGATCAGCGCGGCGCCGAAGTGCGACCCGGCGCGTAGATGCCAGTCCAGCCACGCGCCGAGGTATTCGCGGGCGGCGGGCAAGTCACCTCGGCGCCGGGCGACCAGGCCGAGGCCGAGAACGGCGGACTCCTCCCCGACGAGGTGGCCCTGGTCCACGGCGACCTGACGGGCGCGTTCGTGCAGTTCGGCGCTGTGCTCGAGCTCGCCGCGCAGTAACGCGAGCCGACCCAGCGAGGTGAGTCGTTCGCCGACTTCGGTCCACAGGCCCAGTTCTTCGGCGGTGGTCAGGGCGGCGCGGTGGTAGTCGCGGGCGGCGTCGAGGTCGCCGGTGACTTCGGCGTGGCTGCCGAGCAGGAAGTCCGCGATGCCCTGGCCCCAGCGGTCACCGGTGCGGGCGAACAGGTCCCTGCTGCGTCGCGCGTGCTCGCACAGTCCGGTCAGGTCGCCGCGGCCGAACGCCTCGCGCGCCAGTGACGCCGAGGCGGCCGCGACGCCCCAGTCGTCGTCGGCGAAGGCGATGAGCAGGTCCGCGGCGTCGTCCATGTCCTGGTGGGCGGCGAAGCCGGAGTGCGCGTGGGCGAGGTACCAGCGCGCGCGCAGTTCCGCGGGGCCGGGACGTGGCGCGGGGTGGTGCGTGGGTTCCGCCGACCGGGTGCCCGCTGATTCGGCATGGCCCGCGCCCAATGCCAACGCCCGGCGCCACAGCAGGGCGACCCGACGTGCGGTCGGGTCGGTGTCGCCGGGCACCGCGAGGGCGACGTCCAGGGATCGGATGCCCTCGGCCAGCCGTCCCCGCATCACCCAGTACCAGGCCAGGGCGTTGACCAGGCGTAACGCGTCAGCGGATCTGCCTGCGGCACGGGCTGTTTCGAGTGCTCGGCGCAGATCGGGGGACTCGGTGTCCAGGCGGGACAGCCAGCGGCGTTGGTCGGCGGTGCGCAGGTGTCGGTCGGCGCGGTCGGCGAAGTCGAGGTAGTAGGCGAGATGTCGCAGGCGCGTGGGGGATTCCGCACCGCTGTCACGCAATCGGTCGACACCGTAGGCGGCGATCGATTTCAGCAGCCGGAAGCGCGGGCGAACATCGGTGGTGGGGGCGATGATCAGGGACCGATCGACCAGTCGCGCGAGGATTTCCGCGACATCTCCGGTCGCGATACTGCCGCCCGCGCTGACCGCCTCCGCCGACTCTAGAGTCGCGCCGTCGGCGTGAACCGAGAGTCGTTGCAGCACTGTGCGTTCGGCGTCATCGAGCAGTTCCCAGCTCCAATCGATCACCGCGCGCAAGGTGCGCTGCCGGTCCGGCGCGTCCCGATAACCGGCCGACAGCAGGGTGAATCGGTCGTCGATGCGTTCAGCGAGGGTGTGTACGCCCAGCGCGCGAACCCGAGTGGCGGCTAGTTCCAGGGCCAGCGGCAGTCCGTCGAGGTGGGCGACGATGGTGGCGATCGCGGCGGCATTGTCGTCGGTGACGGTGAAACCGGGCGTGCTCGATCGGGTGCGTTCGACGAAAAGCTGTGCGGCGGAGGAGAGTTGCAGGTCGGCCACCGATGTGGAGTCGGCCGCGTCCGCGGTCCGCAGTGCGTCGGGAACGGCCAGCGGGGACACCGGCCAGATGTGTTCGCCGGCGATGTTCAGTGGCACCTGGCTGGTGACCAGTACCCGCAGTTCGGGTGCGGCGGCGAGCAGGCGTGACACGACCCTCGCGGCCGCATCGGCGACGTGCTCACCGTTGTCCAGCACGAGCAACAGTTGCTTGGCGCGCACCGTCTCGGCGAGGTGACTCAATTGAGAGCCGTTGTCCGGCACCGGGAATGGACTCGACGGGGCAGAATCGTCACGAACCTCGAATGCGGCTGCGACAACTTCGGTGAGCGCTCGCAACGCGTTATCCGGATCGCTGTCCACGCACAGCCCCGCCAGCTCGACGAACAGCACGCCGTCACGCGCGGGATATGTTGCGGCACTAGCTAATGCGAGTCGAGTCTTGCCCACGCCACCCGGCCCGACGAGCGTTACCAGCCTTTCGACGCCCAGCAGCGCGCCGATCGCCGCGAGATCGTCCTCGCGCCCGATCAACGAGGTAGCCGGAACGGGCAGATCGCGACGCGGCGTCACCGGCGCCGCGGCAGGCCGAACCGGTGCACCCAGCGCCGGATCCTGTTCCAGCACAGCACGATGCAACGCGGCCAGCTCCGGGCTGGGGTCCAGGCCGAGCTCCTCGGCGAGGTGATCGCGTAACCGCCGGTAGGAGTCCAGGGCCTCCCCGTGCCGCCCCGATCGGTACAGCGCCAGCATGTGCGCGCCACGCAAACGTTCACGCAGCGGATGCGTTTCGGTGAGCTCGCCGAGTTCGTCGGCGACCAGATCGTGGTCGCCCAGCGCGATGCGGGCCTGCGCGTGGTCCTCGACGGCGGTCAGTCGCTGCTCCTCGAGACGCAGCACCGGGATTCGCGCGAAGTCGTGATCGGCCAGATCGGCGAGCGCATCCCCACGCCACAAGGCCAGCGCTTCGGCGAGAAGTGTTGCGCGAGTGCTGATGTCGTCGGTGTCGCGGGCGCGGCGCAGCAACTGCTGGAATACCTGGGAGTCCACCGAGCCCGCGGCCACGTCCAGGAGATAGCCGGGGGAGCGCGACACCAGCAGTTCCCGGCCGCCTGCTTCGGCGTCGCCGAGCACGCGCCGCAATTGCGAGGCGCGGGTCTGCAGCGACCCGGCGGGATTGGCGGGCAACGCCGTACCCCACAGGTCGTCGACGAGCCGGTCGGCGGGCACGACCCGTCCCGGTTCCACCAGCAGCGCCGCGAGCAGCACCCGCACTTTGAGCTCTGGAATGCGGACCGGGCGCGCGTCGTCGGTCCATACCGCCAACGGCCCCAGCACTCCGAAACGCATGTCACCCACCCTAAACGGGTGCGCACGGCACGACAGCTCGAGGCCGTCTGGAGTCGACCCGAAGGGATTCCGAAGCCCGCCCCGGCAAGGTCGGTCCCAGTTCGCATCATCGCCGAAAGGGAACCTCCTGATGTCCGAGTTCACCGAAATCCCCGAGCGGGCAGGCACCCGCCAATGGCTGGGCCTTGCGGTCCTGCTGCTGCCCACGGTCCTGCTGTTCCTGACCATGACCGTGCTGTTCCTCGCCACCCCGTACATCGCCGCCGACCTGTCACCGGGCAGCGGTCAACTGTTGTGGATCAACGACATCTACGGCTTCGTCATGGCCGGATTCCTGGTCACCATGGGCACCCTCGGCGACCGACTCGGTCGACGTCGACTACTGCTGGCCGGTGCGGCGCTGTTCGGTCTGGCGTCGGTGCTCGCGGCCTTCGCGCCGAACGCGGAAATGCTGATCACCGCGCGTGCGGTGATGGGTCTGGGCGCGGCCGCGGTCATGCCCGCCACCCTGTCGCTGATCACCACCATGTTCCGTGACGACCGGCAGCGCGCCACCGCGATCGGTCTGTGGGCCGCGTCGGTGTCGGCCGGTGTGGCACTGGGCCCGCTGCTGGGCGGGCTGATGTTGGCGTCGCTGTGGTGGGGTGCGTCGATGCTGATCGGCGTGCCGGTGATGGCATTGGTGGTTCTCGCGGTGCCGTTCCTGATCCCCGAATACCGTGCGCCACAGGCGGGTCGGATCGATCCGCTCAGCGTCGCGCTGTCGTTGGCCGCGCTGCTGCCGTTCGTGTACGGCGTGAAGAAGCTGGCCGAAACCGGTGCCACGGTCGAATCTCTGCTGCCCCTGGTCGCCGGTGTGGTGTTCGCGGTGATGTTCGTCCGCAGGCAACTGCGCCTGCCCGACCCGATGCTCGACGTGCGCCTGTTCACGAACCGCACCTTCAGTGGTTCGCTGAGCGTGTACATGCTCGCCGCCATCGCTCTGGGCGGGGTGTACCTGCTGTTCACCCAGTACCTGCAAATGGTCGCCGCCCAGTCGCCGCTGCAGGCGGGCCTGTGGATCCTGCCCGCCGCGATCGGCCTGGTCATCGTCTCCACACTCACCCCCGCCATCGCCGCCCGAGTCCGCCCCGCCTACCTGATCGCCGCCGGCCTGGCGGTGTCAGCAGTGGGTTACCTGGTCCTGGCCCAGGTCGACAGCGTCGGCGGCCTACCGCTGCTCATCGTCGGTTTCTACATCCTCTACCCCGGCATCGCCCCGGCCATGGCACTGATCCCCGGCCTGGTCATGGGCGCGGCCCCACCGGAGAAGGCGGGCGCGGCGTCGGCGGTGGAAAGCACCGCCAGCGACCTCGGCGTCGCCCTGGGCGTGGCCTTGCTGGGCAGCGTGGGTGCCGCCGCCTACCGCGCCGGAATGTCGGATGCCGAAGGAGCCGCCTCCGAAACCCTCTCCGGCGCACTGAGTTCCGCAGAAACCCTGCCCGCCGACCTGGCCGAATCCATGATCGCCGCAGGCCGAGAAGCCTTCACCAACGGCCTTAACGCCGCCTCCTGGACCGCCGCGGCGCTGTCAGCCGCGGGCGCGGTGCTGGCAGTGACGTTGCTGCGCCGAATCTCGGCCGGCGCAACCTCGGAACCTGAACCAGCGGTAAGCATTTCAACCGATACTGTCGACCGCCCCACCGTCACCGCCTGATCCTCGACATCTCCCGCAGTCCGCAGCACCGGTCAGCCGCCGCTGCGGACTGCTGCGTGGTCTGAACATCACCGGGATAACCGATCGGGGAAGGTTCGACCGGTGACCACCATCAGTAGCTGGGCAGCGGTGCCGGAGATCGGGGTGCCGGCGCCCGCCGTCCACGTCGCGTCGGTGGTGGTCAATTCGTATCCGGCGAGGCGTGTTCGCGCGTGAAACGGCGAACCCATCGTCCAGACGCGCTCGAGAGACATTCGTGCGGCTTCCGGTGGCATCACTCGGTCGATGCCGAGTGGGACGGCGATGTCCTGACCGTGCACCAGCAGGTCCATCAGGCGATCGATCGGTGTGGTGCCGATCGGCGTGGCCCGGGAATCGACGGTGCCTCGGAGTTCGGACAGCAACTCGGCAGTGGGTGTTCGGTCGGCATGGCGAACCGCCGTGTCATGGATGAGGCGGTCTGTATTACCGTGCGCGCGAACCAGATTCACCACCAGGGAGGCGATCGTGATGCGGGTGGCGAGCACCAGGTGGGCTACCACATCCCGGGCCCGCCAGCCCTCACACAGTGACGCGGTGTCCCATGCCGATTCGGGCAGGTTTTCGAGCAGGGCGACCAGGGTGGTGCGTTCCTCGGCCACCGCCTGCCAGATCGTGTCTTCGGTGGTGCGCTGTCCGGTCATGGTCGGGTCTCCTTCGCGTGGCGTTCTCGGTACCGTAGGAGCTCCACCAGGGTGGAGGTGCCAGTGGAAGTGACTCGGATCACACATCTGACGATCGGGGAGGTCGCGGCCAGAACCGGCGTCGCGGTGCGCACGATCCGGTTCTATTGCGACGCGGGACTTTTGGATGTCGCGCGCACAGCCACCGGGCATCGGATATTCGGTCCTGAGGCGGTGGATCGACTGATGCTGTTGCGCAGGCTGCGGTCGTTCGGCGTCGGCTTGGCCGCGATCGAGGACGTGCTGACCGGCACCCGTTCGATCGCGGAGGTGATCGCCGCCGAACGCGCCGCCGTCGACGACGAACTCGCCGCCCTGTACCGCCGCCGGGCTCTGTTGCACGCTGTCGAGTCGGCAGCGCCTGACACGCACTGCGACCAACTGAATCTGATTGCCGCGGTGGTGGATCCACGCGCGGCCCGGGACGTGCTGGTCACGTTCTGGCGCCGTCAGCTCGCCCCGCTACCGGCCTCGGCCATCGACGGCTTCCTCGGCATGAACGTCCCCGAGTTGACCTCTGACGCCCGCGCCGACGATCTGATCGCCTACGCGGAACTCATTGCGACAGTGTCGAACCCGGGTCTTTCCCGTTCCATGTACGACACCATCCGCCACCGCAGCACCCCCGGCGTCCGTGACGAACGCCGCCTGCTGCTCGACGTAGCGGACGCCTGCATCGCGGTCGCACCCCTGGTCGCCGCGGGTCGAACCCCCGCACCCGGCGCGGAACTGGACCACTACGTCAACATCCACGCCACCGCCCGCGCCCGTCGCGACACCCCGACATTTCGCCGCCAACTCCTCACCGACGCCGCGGGCGCCGACCACCGAGTCCGCCGATACTGGCACCTGACAACCACTCTCACCGGCGAACCCGTCACCTCCGGCGCCGCCCAACTCTGGCTGTTCGACGCCCTCGCCGCCTCGGTACGAAAAAGGGAGGCCGGTGTGCCGGCCTCCCTTTCGTGAATTCGGAACTCAGGCAACAACTTCGACGATGTCGCCCGGTTGCAGCCAATCGTAGTGCGCCTTCGCGCCTTCCGGCGTCAACCGGATGCAACCGTGGGACTGCTCCTCGGTCGGTCCGATGTGATAGGCGATGTCACCGTTGAAGAACACCGCGTACTCCATGGGCGCGTTGTGCAAAGTGCTCCAGTGGAACGGCTTCTTGAACGCCACCTTGAACACTCCGGGCGGCGTTTCGTACCCGGGACGGCCGTGCGACATCGGGCTGGGGCCGAAGGTGACCTTCCCTTCGTCCATCAACCACGCGTTGTTGGTCGACAACTGCAGGCACGCACGGGCTTTCTCGCTGCACGGCGCCACCACCGGTTCGGGCGGCGGCGGGGGAACGATGGCGGGCACGCCCGGTACATCGGGCCCGCCCGGCCACAGTGGTTCGGCCTGCACGGGCGCTGTGACCGCGGCCCCGACGACCGCCGCACACATCGCCGCCTGCACGGCCCACCGGGGAATTCGACTGCTACTCACGAAATCTTGCCTCTCTCGCCGCGCTCACGCTGGCCGTCGAACGCCCAGAACATGAGCTATCACCATCGACACAAGCCTCGGAACCACATAGAGGTACAGCGATCATGGAGTATTGCGATCGTGTTGAGCAAACCCGGGGTGGGGCTACCGGCGCGTCACTTGTCGAAGTGCCGCCGCGAGGTCTCGATATCGGCGAGGTAGCGCTGGGTCCACGCACACATGGAGTCCACTGTTGTGCGCAGTCCGCGGCCGGGTTCGGTGAGCCGGTACTCCACGCGCGGTGGGACCGTGGGGAATACGGTGCGTTCGAGCAAGCCGTTGCGTTCCATCATGCGCAGGTTCTGGGTGAGCATCTTGTGGCTGATGCCGTCGATGCCGTTGCGCAGTTCGCTGAACCGCAGGGTCTGGTCGCCGAGCGTTTCGATGATGAGCAGGGCCCATTTGTTGGCGATATCGGAGAAGATCTCGCGCGCCAACGAGTCGGCGCGGCCGATGTCGGCATCCTCGGGCAGGCCGCTGAGCTGCTGGGTAACCATCGGGTTCCTCCGTTTCGAAAAAGTGCGTTCTTCCACGTCAGCGATCACTCTCCTATGGTTACTGAGGAACCGCAAGTGACTGAGTGAAAGTAGGAAGCAATGTCCATCACCCTGGTGAACCCGAAGGATCTGCCCGCGATCGACCTCTACCGTCAGGTGGCGGTGGCGACCGGTTCGCGCACGGTGTACATCGCGGGGCAGGTGTCGTGGGACGCCGACGGGAACACGGTCGGCGCGGGCGATCTCGCGGCCCAGATCGCGCAGTCCTACCGCAATGTCGGCATCGCGCTGGCGGAGGTCGGTGCCACATTCGCCGACGTGGTGAAGTTGACCGTCTACGTCGTGGACTGGACGCCGGACAAGATGGGTGCCTTCGTCGACGGGCTCGCCCGAGCCGCGGAAAGTCTCGGGATGACCCCGTTGGCGCCGGGCACGCTGATCGGTGTCGCGGCGCTGTCGGACCCCGACCATCTCGTGGAAGTCGAAGCCGTCGCGGTTCTCGATTGACGCTGCGCGGGCAAGGAGTTGACTACTTAGGTAAGCCTGACCTATGCTCAACTCGGCGTACGGATGAGCCGGTAGTCCCGAGGGCTGCGGTCGACTCCGCCATCCTGCCGCGGCGGGCCCCGTCTTCACGACGGTGCCCGCCGCTACGTCTTCCCGGGTGCGGCACGGCGTTTCGGATGGTGTAAACCGGACGGTATGAGCGAAATGCCGCTGTCGCTGGCCGACGTCACGCCCGAACTGATGAACAAGGCCAGTGAAGGCACCTTCACCGACCTGATCGGTCTTCGCTTCACCGAGGTCACCCCCGACCGGGTGCGCGGCGAATGGGACGTGCGGCCGCAACTGCACCAGCCGGCGGGCATCCAGAACGGCGGCGTCTACTGCACCGTCATCGAAACCCTGGCCAGCGTCGGCGGCGGCGTCTGGTTCGGCGACCGCGGCACGGTCGTGGGCGTGAACAACAACACCGACTTCCTGCGCGCGGTCCGCGAAGGCCTGCTCACCGCCGAAGCCACCCCGATTCACCGCGGCCGCAGCCAGCAACTGTGGGTCGTGGTGGTCACCGACGCGGACGGCCGCCTGGTCGCACGCGGACAGGTCCGGCTACAGAACCTCGCGGCCTGAAGTTCGCCCGTCGAGACGCGCAGCGCCGTCCCTCAGTCGACCGTGGTGATGCGCCAGCTGTCGCGGTCGAGCACGTTCACGACCAGGGCGGCGATGTTCCAGGCGTCGTCCTCGCCGCGGTGGTGGGTGCCGTCGAGGGGGAGTTCGGCCAGCTTCAGCGCCTTGTCCATTCCTGGTCGACGGCGCAGGGCGTGGGACTCGGTGAAGACCAACTTGGCGTTGGTGTGGTCGGGGCCGAAGGGGTAATCGACGCCGGTGGCGGCGCATTGGGTGCGGAACTGGTTGCGGTCGTAGTCGCCCCAGCTCGCCCAGGGGCGGTCGCGGGCGGCGAACTCGGTGGTCAGTAGACGGCAGGCCTGGGCGAAGTCGATGCCCTGGTCGACCTGTTGCTGGGTGAGGGTGGTGAGTTCGGTGCAGAACTCGCTGACCGTGGACCGGGTCGGGCGCACGATGATGCCGTGCTTGCTCAGCCGGGTTCGGGTGGCGAGATCGACTACGGTGATGCCGATTTCGATGATCTCGTTGGTCTGGCCGGGAGGTGGGTCGCCGGTCCAGCAGGTGGCTTCGACGTCGACCACGTTGAGTAGGCCGGTCCAGTTGGTCATGGGGTGACGGTACGTCGGCTATCGGATTCGGCGCCAATGGGTTTCGTTGGGTCGGTGTTGGGGTCGTCTTACTCCTCTTCCGAGTCCTCGGTGGGTGTGGTCTGTGTCGTCGTCTCGGTCGTTTCTGTCGGCGTGGTGGAAGTGGTTGTGGGGGTTGTTGTTTCTGTTGTCGGTGGGGGAGTGGTCGTCGTCGTCGGCTCAGGCTCGGGCTCAGGCGGCGGGGGTGGCGGTGCCGGGGCCGGTGGGGGAACGAAGTGTGGAGTACGGGTCACCGGGGCTATCGGCGCGGGGGCCGGAGGCGCGGGTTCGGGACGCACTTCCGGCGGCACTGCGGGGGGCGGAAGAACCACGGGCGCGGAGGGCGGTGGCGGCGTGCGCGCCCGTTGATGCAACGCGTCGCCCACCTGGTCGGGTTCGATGACCACCGCTTTGGTGCGACTGACCGAGGTGGTCGGCCGCTGATTCGACTCGGGTTCCGATGTCCGGAACGGCGCACACGCCATACCGACCGCCAGCAGCGCGGCAGCGGCCACCGCGGCGAGGAGGTGCCTGACCATGGAACATCACCTGGTTTCAGTGACGGATTTGTCAGCAATGTTGGTTGGCTATCGCCGAGAGCGGGCTTTTCGTTAACATCGCGTAAACCGCGCGGGGGTAGTCCCCGGTCAGGGTCTCGGCGGTCGCCGCGCCGACGCGGGACATGCCAGAATGTCGCTCACCGACCACGATCCGCACAGGAGAGAACGTATGCGCTTGTCGCCGCACGAGCAGGAACGGCTGCTGTTGAGTTACGCGGCCGAGCTGGCACGCCGCAGGCAAGCGCGGGGGTTGAAGTTGAACCATCCCGAGTCGATCGCGTTGATCAGCGATCACGTGCTCGAGGGCGCGCGCGACGGGCGGACGGTGGCGGAGTTGATGTCGTCGGGGCGGTCGGTGCTCACCCGCGACGACGTGATGGACGGCGTGCCGGAGATGATCCATGACGTGCAGGTCGAGGCGACGTTCCCCGACGGCACCAAGCTCGTGACCGTGCACCACCCGATCGGATAGGCGACGCCCATGATTCCCGGTGAGTACTTGTGTGCCGAGGGCACGATCGAACTGAATGCCGGCGCGGTGCGTGTCGAGCTCGAGGTGGTCAATACCGGCGACCGGCCCGTGCAGGTGGGCAGCCACGTGCACTTCCCACAGTCCAACGCCGCCTTGGCCTTTGATCGCGAGGCCGCGCACGGCCATCGGCTCGACATTCCCGCCGGGACCGCGGTGCGTTTCGAACCCGGCCTGCCGCAACGAGTTTCGCTGGTCCCGATCGGCGGCACCCGTGAGGTCTACGGCATCAGCATGAACCCGCCGGGGCACCTCGATGCCTGAGTCACACGAAAACCATTGCGCGGCAGCAGCGTCGCCGCGACGTCCGGGAGAGAACCGATGACCGAACTGAGCCGCGCCCGCTACGCCGAACTGTTCGGTCCGACCACCGGCGACCGAATCCGCCTGGCCGACACCGACTTGCTCATCGAGATCACCGAAGACCGCAGCGGCGGACCGGGACTCGCGGGCGAGGAGGCGGTGTTCGGCGGCGGCAAGGTGCTGCGCGAGTCGATGGGGCAGTCGCGCGCCACCCGTGCCGACGGCGCTCCCGACACGGTCATCACCGGCGTGGTCATCATCGACCACTGGGGCATCATCAAAGCCGACGTGGGCATCCGCGACGGGCGAATCTGCGGCATCGGCAAGGCGGGCAACCCCGACACGATGACCGGCGTGCACAAAGACCTGGTGGTGGGCCCGTCCACGGAGATCATCGCTGGTAACGGCCGTATTCTCACCGCGGGCGCGATCGACTGCCACGTGCATTTCATCTGCCCGCAGCTCATGGACGAAGCCCTGGGCGGCGGCATCACCACCCTGATCGGCGGCGGCACCGGCCCCGCCGAAGGTTCCAAGGCCACCACCGTGACCCCCGGCTCCTGGCACCTGGCGCGGATGCTGGAATCCCTTGACCACTGGCCGATGAACATCGTGCTGCTGGGCAAGGGCAACACGGTCAGCCAGGAATCCATGTGGGAGCAATTGCGCGGCGGCGCATCGGGTTTCAAGCTGCACGAGGACTGGGGCTCCACCCCCGCCGCGATCGACGCCTGCCTCACCGTCGCCGACGCGGCGGGCGTGCAGGTGGCACTGCACTCGGACACGTTGAACGAGGCCGGTTTCGTCGAGGACACCCTCGCCGCGATCGCCGGGCGCGGTATCCACGCCTATCACACCGAAGGCGCGGGCGGCGGTCACGCACCCGACATCATCACTGTCGCTTCACATCTCAACGTGCTGCCCAGCTCCACCAACCCCACCCGCCCGCACACGGTGAACACCCTCGACGAGCACCTCGACATGCTCATGGTCTGCCACCACCTCAGCCCGTCGATCCCCGAAGACCTGGCCTTCGCCGAATCGCGCATCCGCCCTTCCACCATCGCCGCCGAAGACCTGCTGCACGACCTGGGCGCCATCTCCATGATCGGCTCGGACTCGCAGGCGATGGGCCGCATCGGCGAAGTGGTGATGCGCACCTGGCAGACCGCGCACGTGATGAAACGTCGCCGCGGCGCCCTGCCCGGCGACGGCGCGGCCGACAACGCCCGCGTGCAGCGCTATATCGCCAAATACACGATCTGCCCGGCGGTTTCGCACGGACTCGACGACGAGATCGGCTCGATCGAAGTCGGCAAACTCGCCGACCTGGTGCTGTGGGAGCCCGCGTTCTTCGGCGTGCGCCCGCACGCCGTGCTCAAGGGCGGCATGATCGCCTGGGCCGCGATGGGCGACGCCAACGCCTCCATCCCCAGCCCGCAGCCGGTGCTGCCGCGCCCGATGTTCGGTGCCGCCGCCCCCGCCGCCGCGGCGACCTCGCTGCATTTCGTCTCCGAACAGGCCATCGACGACGGCCTCGCCAACCGCTTGAACGTGCGTCGAAAGTTGGTGCCGGTCAAGAACGCTCGCCGCGTCACCAAGGCCGACATGCCACACAACGACGCCATGCCACACATCGAAGTCGACCCCGACACCTTCACCGTGCGCATCGACGGCGAAGTCTGGGCCGAAGAGCCCGCCACCGAACTGCCGATGGCGCAGCGGTACTTCCTGTTCTGACGGGGCCCTGCGATCGTGTCGCAGGCTCGAGGTAGTCTCGGCGCGATCCGAGCGGGGCGGGTTTGGGGCGCTCCTAGTCGGCGACAGCCGGGCACCGGCGGGAGGGGCGCGCAGCGTGGACGACTTGACCAGTGCCGCTGATGATCTGGCGCGGTGGGCGCAGGATCTGGAACGTCAAGCGGAGAAATACCAGCAGCTACACGGCCAGATGGCGCAGGTCAGTGTCACCGATACCTCCGCCGACGGGCGGATCAGCGTGACCGTCGACGCCGACGGATCGACTACCGCGATCACCCTGACCCCTGCGGTGCGCGGGATGGACCCCGCGGCCGTCGCGACCGAGTTGATGGCGTGCACGCGGCGTGCGCAGTCGCGGCTGCGCGAACGGGTGACCGTTCTGGTGCACGACATGGTCGGCACCGACGAGGCGGGTGCGGCGATCGTGGGCCAGTACAACGACCGATTCCCTGATCCCGAGGCGCCCCTGAGCACGCCTGCGCCGATGCCGCCGGCCGAGCCGTGGCCGCCGGTCACGTCGGCCCCACCCACCCGCAAGCCCGACCGCGACCGGGTCGTGGCACCCGACGAGCCGTCCGAAGAAGATCTGTTCTACCAGCGCAAATCCTGGCTGCAGTAGGCACCGAACCTTCCGAAACAAGGGGCGCCTTCAACCAGATCGAGAACTGCGGACTCGACCGAGTTCGCCGGAGAAGGGATCTCGGTGTGACCAGTGTGTTGAATGTGAATCTCGAGGCGATCAGGTCGCAGGCCTGCTCGGTGGACGAAGTCGCCCGCGGGGTGGCCACCGCGCTCGAGGCGGCCGACTACCTCGCCCACGCCGACGACGGTTACGGCCTACTACTGAAGCCGTATGCGGTGGCCACGCTCAACGCGCTGCACGACGAGATCACCGAAACCCTCGCCCTGCTCGACAGTTCGACCGCGCAGATGCCCGAGAAACTGCGCACCGCCGCCGACACGTTCGAATCGTGTGACACCACCCGCGCGGGCGAGCTGAAGGTCGTCGCCGCCGAGATCGACAGCAGGGCCTGACCATGGCCGACGGACCCAACGCGGCGGGCCGATTCCTCAACCAGCACACGATCCTGCCCGGCACGGTGAGCAGCTTCGACGACGGCGAAGCCCCGCAGAACGACCTGCTCGAAGGCGGCGTCGACTACCGCAACAGCTACTACCAGGAAAGCAATTTCCTGTTCAGCAATGTCGGTGTTCCGCAAGGCGGGGACGAGCCCAACGCCGGCATCATGAAAGGCACGCTGCACGGCGACACCTGGGAGAACGGACTCGGCCTGCACAAGGCGCTCACCGGTGACGGCTCGGTCCTGGACAGCACCGAGGCCATCGCCAAAGCGGCCAGTACAGGCCATGATTGGTACGACGCGGCGTCGATGTTCGGCAAGGCGATCAAGGGCACCTCCACCCTGGCGAAATTCGATCCGTTCAACTTCCTGGGCACGCAGCTGATGGGCTGGATGCTCGAACACGTCGAACCGATGCGCAAGTCCCTGGATTCGATCTCCGGCAACCCCGACATGGTCAAGGCCTATAGCGATTCCTGGGCCAAGATCGCCGCGCACCTGCAGACCACCGCGCAAGCGTGGGCGGGCGCGCTGGACACCGGCATCGGCGATTGGGCCGGCTGCGCTGCCGAGGCGTACCGGAAGAAGGCCACCGAACTCACCGGCCGGATCGCCGAGAAGGCGGCGATCGCCGACGTGCTCGCCAAGTGCAACGAGGGCATGAAACGGGTCGTGGAAACCGTGCGCACGATCATCGTCGAGATCCTGAGCAGTCTGGCGGGGATGCTGGCCGAGGCGACCGCGATTCTGCTGGTGTCCGCGGGCACCGCCACGCCCGCGCTGATCGCCCGCGCGCTGTTCGAGATCTCGTTCGCCACCGCGAAGGTCGGGACTCTGCTGTTGGAGCTTTCCCAGGCGATGATGTCGTTGAAGTCGATGGCCTTGAACGCGGCCACGCTCATCCGCGGCGTGACCGAGGTCGAGACCGCGAAGTAGATCCCGGTGTCTACTCGCGGTCGGTGGCAGACTGCGACTATGACGACCAACGATTGGGCCGACGTCGACAACTACATCGTCACCACCCTCGTAGGCGAGGAGGGCGTGCCCGCCCTGACCGCCAACGCCGACGCGGGCCTGCCCGCCATCGACGTCTCCCCACCCCAGGGCAAACTGCTGAACCTGTTGGCGCGCACCGCGAAGGCCCGCCGGGTCCTGGAAATCGGCACCCTCGGCGGCTACAGCACCGAATGGCTGGCCCGCGCGGTCGGCGACGGCGGCCTGGTGGTCACCCTCGAATTCGAACCCCGCCACGCCAAGGTCGCCCGACAGAACCTGGACCGCGCCGGCGTAGGCGACCGCGTCGAAATCCTCGTCGGCGCCGCCCTGGACACCCTGCCCGGCGTCGCCGAAGACCTGACCGAACCCTTCGACCTGGTCTTCATCGACGCAGACAAGGTCAACAACTCCAATTACGTCCAATGGGCCCTGCGCCTGACCGAGCCCGGCTCGGTGATCATCGTCGACAACGTGGTCCGCGCGGGCACGGTCGCCGACGAACACACCGAGGATCCCAACGCCCGAGCCAGCCGCGACCTGATCGACCTGCTCGCCGCCGAACCCAGCCTCGACGCGACCGTCATCCAAACCGTGGGCGCCAAGGGCTGGGACGGCTTCGCCTACGCCGTGGTCAACGGCCCGAATTCCTGATTTTCACCGCCCGGCAATGCGGACAGTCACTGCCGGGCGGGCGGGATTCATCGCGGGTTAGCTGCCGTCGATAGCGTTGCGGTGTCGTCGAAGGAGCCGCACCATGGAATTCCGCCACCTCGTCTCGTTCATCACCCTCGCCGAAGAGTTGCATTTCGGGCGCGCGGCACAGCGTCTGCACCTCACTCAGCCCAGCCTCAGTGCCCAGTTGCAGAAGCTGGAGAAATCCCTCGAAGTCCAACTGGTGGCCCGTAACTCGCACGAAGTTCGGCTGACGCCGGCGGGCCGGGAGTTCGAACTGCAAGCCCGCCAGATCATCGCCCAACTCGACCGGGCAGCCGAGGCCGCGAAGGCGACCGCCGCCGGTCGCGCGGGCAGCCTGAACATCGGCTACAACCTGCCCGCCAGCAAACACGTGCTGCCCGACGCGCTGGCCCAACTGACCGACCGGCACCCCGGCATCTCGGTCTCGTTGTGGGAGAAGCGAACCGGGCCGCAACTGGCCGCACTGGCCGACGGATCCCTCGATCTGGCCATGGTCTACGGTCACCCCAGTACCGCCGATTTTCGGTATCGCCGTGTGCTGCAACGGATTCCGCTGGTAGCCGTCGTCGGCCGACAGCACCGCTGGGCCCACCGGTCGCACGTGCCGTTCGCGGAACTGCGCGATCAGGACTGTGTGCTGTTCGCTCGCGATCAGTGCCCGGCGATGTACGACACGATTGCGCGCTCGGCGGCGCAGACGCGAATCTCGTTGAACATCACCCACCTTGCCGACGATCCCGGCGCCACCGCCCATATCGTCTCGGTGCGCCCAGTGGTCGGATTCGCCTCGTTGCCCCGAGCTGTGTCGGCGGGTATGGGGTCCTCGGACACCGACCCGGTGGCGGTGAAACTGGTCGATCCGGTCCCGACCCTGGATCTGCATGTGGTGTGGCGGGCCGACGAACAGAATCCGGCGGTGGCCCGGTTTTTGGACTGCCTGGCCGACACCGCACACACCGACGCGGCGTGACGGCTATTTCAGGCCCGACCGCACGAACGCGTTGACGATGTGGCGTTGCAGCACCAGATACAGCAGCAGCACCGGCAGACAGGCCAGACCCGCCAGCGCCATCATCGGCCCCCACTGATCGCCCTCGGAGCCCATGAAACTCCGCAGGCCCAGCTGCAAGACCGCATTGGACTGACGCAAAACCACTGCGGGCCAGAAGTATTCGTTCCACGCGTTGATGAACAACACAATGCCCAGTGCGGCGAGGGCGGGCCGCAGGTTCGGCACCACCACCGTCCACAGGATCGACCACGACGAGCGCCCGTCGATCCTCGCGGCGGCGATGAGTTCTTTCGGAAACGCCGACATGTGTTGGCGCAACAGCAGTACCGCAAGCGCCGAGCACAGTGTCGGCAGCACGACACCGATCAGCGTGTTGATCAGGCCCAGCTGGTTGAGCAGGAGGTAGTTGGGCAGCATCGTCACCTGGAACGGCACCAGCCACACCCCGACGAACGCCAGATACAGCAGCTTCTGCAGCGGGAACGTGTAGACGGCGAACGCGTAGGAAGCCAGCAGCGCGATCAGCAGCTGGCCCGCCGCCGAGAGCACCGCGACGAAGAACGTATTGGCGATCAGGCCGACGATGTCGACCTTCTGCGCCGCGTCGAGGTAGTTGGCCGTCGACAGCGGCCACGGGATCGGCGACAGCGAGGTGACGTCCTCGGGTCTGCGCAGCGAGGTCGCGAACAGCCAGTAGATCGGGAACACGCACACCAGCGCCGTGGCGGCCAGCAGCAGATGGCTGCCAAGCCCGCGCAGTCGTTCAATCGTCATGGACGGCAACCTTTTCCGAGATCCAGACCAGCACTGCGGCCACCAGGCCGAAGCCGACGAACAGCAGCACACCGGCCGCGGCGCTCAGACCGGCGTCGAAACTGTGGAAGGCGTAGTCCCAGAGCAGGTAGTAGATGTTGGTGGTGGACTGCGCCGGGCCGCCCTGGGTCATCGAGTCGATGAGCGGGAAAGTCAGTGTGGGACTGAGCAATACGGTGGTGAGGACCAGGAACAACACAGTGGGTGACAGCAGCGGCAGCGTGATCCAGCGCCGGATCTGACCGGCGGAGGCGCCGTCGACCCTGCCCGCTTCGTCGTAGTCACCGCTGATCCCGGCCAGGCCCGCCCACGCCACGAGCATCGCGAAACCGATCAGGTGCCAGGCGGTGATCGCGATGATCACCGCCTGCGCGGTCGAGGTCTCGTAGACCCAGTTGCGGTCGGAGCCGGTCAGCTGGGCCAGAAACCCTGACCCCGGGTGCAGCAACCAGCGCCACACCGCCGCTGCCGCGACGGGCGCGACCAGGAACGGCGCGAACACCAGCGCCTGATAGACGGTGCGCGCCCGACCGGTCACCCGTGCGCTTGCCATCGCGATGACGACCGGCAGCACCACCGTGAACGGCAGCAGACCCAGAATCAGTGTCCCGGTGCGGCCCAGCGCACCCCAGAATGACGGAAGGTCGAGCAGCCGTTCGTAATTGGCGGTGCCAACGGGTGTCATCGGCGCGGTGGGTAGCAGGTTCCACGAGTAGGTGGATAGTTGCACAGCCTGCACCAGTGGCTGATACGTCCATACGACCAGCAGCAACAGCGCCGGACTCAGGTACAGGTACGGCGCGACGAACCGTGCCACCCGGCGGCGGGTGAATCGTCGGCGCACCGGCTGCACCACGGTCGGTGTCGGCGACCCCGGTGCCTCGATGACGAACATCTACCGCACCTTCCGGGCGGCGGTGATCGCGGCGATCTGGTCGAGCATGTCCTGTTCGGGCCGGTCGTAGACCATCTCGGCGGGCGCTGCGTCGATCGCGGTGGCCAACACTGTCGACTCGAGCACGTCGATGCGGCTGTACCCGAGTGCGGCGAAGCCGCGGTGCCTGCCCGCCGGTGCCATCGCATCCAGGCGGTAGGCGATGGCGGGGCCGATCCACACCGGAATCCCGGCCAGGGCGGAGGCGCCGGTGAGGTGGTTGTGCCCGCACAGAATCATCCGGACATCGGTGCCCGCCACGACCTCCGCCAACTGTTCGGCATCTTTGAGGCGGAGGAAGTCGAGGGTGGCGAGCGGGGAGCGCAGCGGCGGATGGTGCACCACCAGGACGGTGCCGTGCGGGGCGGGCGTGCGCAGGATGTCTGCCAGCCAGGCGAGTTGTTCGGGTTCGAGCTTGCCGTCGTGCTCGTGCGGAGTTGTGCTGTCCAGCACGATGATTCGAACCCCTGCGACCTCGACGCACTGGTCGTGGGGCTGGGTCGAGTCCACGGTTTCATACCCGAGCAATTCGATGCCGAAGGCTGTGCGTTCGTCGTGATTGCCCATCGCATAGACGATTTCGGCACCGAGGTCGGCCGCGACCGGCTCGACTGCGGCGCGCAACCGCCGGTACGCCTGCGGTGATCCGTTGTCGCTGAGATCACCGGAGAAGATCAGCACGTCGACGCGTTGCCCGAACTCTCGCAGCCGGGCGAGCACCGTGTTCAGATTGGCCGCGGTGTCGACCCCGTGGAGCAGTTCACCCTCGGCCCGCAGGTGGGTGTCGGTGATCTGGACGATCGTCAGCTCGCTCATGATTTCGGCATGAGTTCGGTGCCCGCCGCACGGGCCGCGGTGAGCGTGGTCTGCGGGTCGGCGCCCTGGAACACCACGGCTTCGACGGCGTCCATCATGCCGTCACGCATCTGCAGATAGTTGTTGCCCGGCATCGAAACCCACGGCTCCATGGTGGCCAGTTGCGCCACGTTCGGGCGCGACAGCGGGTTCTGGTCGGCCCATTCCTTCAGCCCGCCTACCTCCTCGAGCAGGCCGGTCCGCAGCGGCAGGTAACCGATGTTCTGCGCGATCTTCTGGTAGGAATCCTCGCTGGTGAGGTGCTTGATCAACTCCCACGCCGCACGCTGCTTTACGGGGTCATCGGACAGAATATGCAGGCCCGCACCGGAGTTCGTCGGCACAACCGGTTTCGTGCCGAAGCCGGGCATCGGCGCCGAACGCAGGTCCCATTTGCCCTTCGAGCCGGTGACGAAAAGGCTTTGCAGCGCACTGGTTTCGAGCATCATGCCGATCTCGCCGCGGGCGAACGCCTCGTAGCCCTGTTTCTGGTTGAGCTTGGGCATACTGCCGGTGTTCACCAGGTTCTGCGCCATCTCGGCGACTTCGACGGCGGGTGCGTCGGCATAGGTGAGGCTGTTGCGGTCTTCGGAGATCACCCGGCCACCGTTGGAACGCACCAGCGACTGGAAACACCAATCCTTGGAAGTCTTTGTCAGACAGTCGATGTAGACGCCACCCTTGCCGGTGCGGTCGGCGATGGTCTTCGCGGCGGTGGTGACTTCGTCCCAGGTGGTGGGCGGCTTGGCGGGGTCGAGCCCGGCCTCGGTGAACAGCGACGCGTTCAAATACAGCACGGGCGTGGAGAAGACGAACGGAACGCCATAGGTGTGGCCCTTCCAGTCGTCGAGCGTGCGGGCGCGCGGGGCATAGGCGTGCCGGGCGCCGTCGAAATTCTGCTGCACGGCCTGCGCGCCGACCAGTTGGTCCAGGGGCTTGGCCTTGAGTTGGTTGATGGTGAAATCCAGGTCGGAGAAGCCGAGTTGGGCAACATCGGGCGGGGTGCCCGCGACCATCTGGTTCTGGATGCTGGAGACGGTGTCGGTGGCCGGATTCGGGCTGTTGCCCTGCGGTTTCTGCGCGGTGACCTTGATGTTGGGATGCTTCGCGCTGAAGTCGGCGATCAGGGCGTTGAAGGTGTCGGTCCACGCGCCCGCGACGCCGTAGCTGTAGGACTCGAAGACGATCGAAACCTGTTGGTCGGCAGCGAGTTCGGGGATCTGTGCGGTGGTGGTCGCGTCGGTGGACCCGGTGGTGCCCAGGCCACAGCCGGTGAGAGCGAGGGTCAGTGCCAGGCCCAGTGCGGGCAGTGTGCGTTTCATGGTGATCTCCTCAGTGGACGGGAACTGCGGCTGTCTTCGAAAGAGGTTGGGATGCTTGCCAAGTCAGACGCAGGCCGGTGTCGGGGTCGAACAGGTGGATGTCGGCGGGGTCGACCCGGCAGGCGATGTTCTCTCCCACTCGGACGCCCGCCGGTCGCGCCGCCCGCAGGCAGAGGCCGGACTCGAGATGCACGAGTTCCTCGCTGCCGAGGTTCTCGACCATCCGCACCCGGCCACGGACATCCCTGGAGGTGTCGTCGATGCGCAGGCGTTCGGGACGGATTCCGGCGACGACGGCGGTGGCGTCGCCGGAAACCTCGGTGATGTCCAGCGCGGCGTCGACACCGTCCGCGATCAGCCTCAGGTGGCCGTCGGTCGAGGTGACGACAGCGGGAAACAGGTTCATCGGGGGCGAGCCGAGAAAGCCGGCCACGAAGGTCGAGCGCGGGTGGTCGTACAGCTGCTCCGGGGTGCCGCACTGTTCGACGCGACCCTCGTTGAGCAGCGCGATGCGGGTGGCCATCGTCATCGCCTCGACCTGATCGTGGGTGACATACAGGAACGTCGCACCCAGCCGCTGGTGCAGCGAGATCAGTTCCGCGCGGGTCGCGCTGCGCAGTTTCGCGTCGAGGTTCGACAGCGGCTCATCCATGAGGAACGCGCCGGGATCACGAACCATGGCGCGCGCCAACGCAACTCGCTGCCGCTGCCCGCCCGACAGTGCGACCGGCCGTCGCTGCAACAGCGCCGAGATCTCCAGCGTCGCCGCCACCTCGGCGACCCGCCGCGTGATCTCCGCCCGCGGCCTGCGCCGAGCCCGCAACGGAAACCCGATATTGCGCGCCACCGACAGATGCGGATACAGCGCGTAGCTCTGGAACACCATCGCCAGATCCCGCCGCTGCGGCGCCGCGTCCGTCACGTCGACGCCGCCCACCAAAATCCGCCCGGCGCTCGGCTCCGCGAGCCCGGCGATCATCCGCAACAACGTGGACTTGCCGCACCCGCTGGGCCCCAGCAACACCATGAACTCACCGTCGGCGATGTCGAGACTCACCTCGCGCACCGCGTACTCGGCATCGAACTTCTTCGACACCGCTTCGATCTGCAGTCGTGCCATGCGCCCAGTGTCGAGCTCGCGAGGGCCCACGCGCGGGTGCGATAGTCAACGTCGATCGGTCCAGTTGTCTGGGCACTATCGACACGCGAACGGCGCCGTCAGCTGCCTGATCTGGTCAGCGCGTCGCTGTTCGCGGCTGCGCGTGGGAGCCCGGCGATTCCTGCGCCGGCCGGATGTCAGCGCAAGCGAACAGGGAGTTCGAGCAGGCCTCGGATGAGCGTGCTGGATTGCCAGTGCAGGTCGGCGGTGGGGGACAGGGTCAGGTCGGGGTAGCGGCGGAGCAGGGCCGTGAAGGCGATTTCGGCTTCCACTCGGGCCAGTGGGGCGCCGACACAGAAGTGGATGCCGTGACCGAAGGCCAGGTGGCCGGGGGTGGGGGTGTCGGTGGTGAGGGTATCGGCGTCGGGGAAGCGGGCGGGGTCTCGGTTCGCGGCGGCTAGGGAGACGTAGACGAGTTCGTCTGCGGGGATCTCGGTGTCGCCCAGGGTGATCGGTTCGGTGGTGTAGCGGACGGTGGCCATGTCGACCGGGCCGTCGAAGCGGAGGAATTCCTCGATGGCGGCCGGTATTCCGGTGGGGTCGGTGCGCAGGGACTTCCACTGGTCGGGGTTGCGCAGCAGGGCCAGGACGCCGTTGCCGATGAGGTTGACGGTGGTCTCGTGGCCTGCGACCAGCAGCAGGAAGGCCATGGAGACGAGTTCGCGGTCGGTGAGCCGGTCGCCGTCGTCGTCGGCCAGGACCAGTTGGGACAGCAGGTCGTCGGCGGGCTCGGATTGCTTGGTGCGCACCAGTTTTGCCAGGTAGCCCACCATCGCCGCCGACGCGGCCAGACGCTGTTCTTCCGCGGATTCACCGACCACGGTCACCAAAGCCTTTGTCCAGGCTTGGAAGTCGTCGCGGTCGTCGAACGGGACACCGAGCAGTTCGCAGATCACCGTCACCGGAAGGGGATTGGCGAACTCGGCCATCAGATCGACGTCGTCACGGTCGCTCATCGCGTCCAGCAGGGACTCGGTGATCTGTTCGATGCGGGGGCGCAGCGCGGCGACCTGCTTGCTGGTGAACGCCTTGTTGACCAGTTTGCGCAGGCGAGTGTGCACGGGCGGGTCGGTGCCGAGCATGTGGCTCAGCAGCGCAAGGACATTCGGGTCCGTCGGGGTGGATTGCTTTTTGCTCTGCACGATTTCGTCGACGTGGGAGATGTCCTTGCGGAAACGTGGGTCGGCGAGGGCGATCTTGGCTTCCTGGTAGCCCACGACCACCCAGCGGATCACGTTGTCGGGAAACAGAACTCGGTGGACGGGCCCGGTGGCGCGCCAGCGGGCGTAGTGCGCGTGCGGGTCGTCGAAGAAGTCGGTGCCGATGGACTCGACGGGGGCGGGGGTCGTTAGGTCGGCCATCGGATCGACGGTACCCGGGTCCGGTGAACTGCGCATCAGGCGTGGGAACTACATGGAAAACCTTGTGCCGCGCGGTAATTCGTCAGAAACAATGATCGGCCGGGTCGTATCCCCGGCCGATCAGTCGGTGCGATCAGCGCGACCCGTGCAGCACGACCTTGCCGTTGCGACCGGGAGTCTCGGACACCACAGCAGCCTCGGCAGCCTGATCGAGCGGGAAATCGGCCTGCACATCCTGGCGCAATGTCCCGTTGGCAGCGAGCGTCACCACTTCGGTGATCAACCGGACATAGTCGGCACGCCCGATCTCGGAACTGCGCTTCTGACCCCAGAAACCTTTCACCACAGCCTGTTTGAAGATCACAGCCCCGGTGTCGATGATCAACGGCTTTCCCGACAGCGCACCGAACGAGATCAGTTCACCGCGCGGCGCCAGCAACGCCATCAGATCACCCGCGGCGGTACCACTGACCTGGTCGACAGCGCGCACGATCGGCTCACCACCGGTGATATCGGCCCCCGTGGCCAGCCAGCCCACCGATTCGGTGTCCAGCACCGGCCCGTAACCCAACTTCTCCAACGCCAGCACCGACGCGGGCCCGCGCACCAAACTCAACACCCGCACCCCGCGTGCCTTCGCGAACAAGTTCAACAAACGCCCCACCGCGCCATTGGCCGCGTTCACCACGATCCACTGCCCGGACTTCACCTGCAGATCGTCGAGCAACATCAGCGCGCTCAACGGCATCGCCAACAACTGACAGGCCGTCTCATCGGGCACCGAGTCCGGCATCGGCACCGCCTGATCGGCACGCGCGAGGAAGAAATCCGCCCACGCCCCCTGCAACCCGGCCAGCGCGATCCGCTGCCCCACCTGCAGGTTATCCACCCCGTCGCCGACCGCATCCACAACACCGACCGCCTCGGTCCCCGGAATCGCGGGCAACGGCGGCCGATACCCGTACACCCCACGAATGATCGCCAGATCGTGATTGTGAATCGGCGACAGCGCCATCTTTACCCGCACCTGCCCAGCTCCAGGCTCGGGAACGGGCACCTCCTGCGCGGTGAGCACGTCCTTCGGTTCGCCGAATTCGTCGATGACAACTGCCTGCATGTCCGCCTCCGTGCTGGTTGCGAGTGACTTGCCGAGCATGATCCCGCTCCATTGTGGCACTGCGGGTGGCGTGGGTTGATCAGGCGACGGTCCTGGGGTGATGTCGCGCGGTTGTCAATACGCCACAGGAGTGACGCGGGGTACCCGGGTACGGCATGCATGTAGTTCTCACGGTGGACGAAGACCGACAGGGGCGCACCTACGCTCAGTACATGGCTGAATCGCTCGAAACCCATACGCCCGCAGCACAATCCGGACATCGCATTGCCGAGCTCGATATTCTGCGCGGCTTCGCCCTGTTCGGGATTCTGATCACCAATGTGCTCGTGGCGACCTCGCTGTGGTCGGTGATCGGCACCCGTGAAGTCCCGGTGCTGCGCTTCGACGGCACCGTCGACCTGCTGGTGCGCGCCACGGTCGACGCGCTGTTCACCGGGCGGTTCTACCTGCTGTTCGCATTCCTGTTCGGATACTCGTTCACCCTGCAGATCGCGGCGGCGCAGCGAGCCGGGGCCTCGCCCACGCGCCGACTGCTGCGACGGTGCGCCGCGCTGATGGCGATCGGGCTGGTGCACGTCTACCTGCTGTGGATCGGCGACATCCTCACGCTCTACGCCTTCCTGTGCCTGATCCTCATCGCGTTGCGCAAGCTGCGGCCCCGTACCGCGGTGATCACCGCGGTCGTGCTGTACGCGACGTGGTCGGCCTGGAGTCTGCTGCCGGGCTTCAGTGGCGTGCTGGTGTTCGGGGAGTTCGTCGACCTGCCCGCGATGGCCGCCGACTACACCGGGAGCTTCGCGTCGACGATGGACACCCAGACCGCACTCGCGCCGCTGTTCCTGTTGTTGATCTGGTTCGCCCAGGGCGTGCCGAGCCTGGCCATGTTCCTGATCGGCATGGCGGCGGGCAAACGAAACCTGTTCGCCGACCCGGATCTGCTGCGCCGCTGGTCATTTCGCGTACTGCTGACCGGTTTCGGCCTTGGCCTGCCGATCTCGGCGATGACCTTCGCGGAATCGATGCAGTGGTGGCATCCGCCCACGGTGGTCCACGGTCTGCAAATACTGGTGAACCCGGCCATGACCTTCGCGTACGTCGCCGCGGTCCTGCTGGCGGCGCGTTCCGCGCGACTGGGCCGCGTCACCGCCCTGCTCGCCCCCGCCGGACGCATGGCCGCCACCAACTACATCGGCCAGTCGATCGTGATGGTGCTGGTCTACACCGGGTACGGCCTGGCGCTGGCAGACACTGTCCCACCCTTGGCCGTGATCGGGATCGCCCTGCTCACCTTCGCCGCCCAACTCGCCCTCAGTGCCTGGTGGTTGCGCGGCCACCCCTACGGACCGGTGGAGTGGTTGCTGCGCGCCGCGACCTACCTGACCGTGCCCCCGTGGCGCACCGCTGTGCGGTGACCGGCGAACCGGGGTTCCGGCTCACGCCGACGCAGGGCGGTGGAATTCGGCTCGCCAGCGGTGGCGGCCCGAGGTGTCGGGGCGGGGGACGGTTTCCACGCGGACCTGGGTGAGGTCGGGGGTGGTGAAGGCGTCGATGTCGGCTCGGGTCAGGGGCCAGGGCGGGCCGGTGGTGTCGGTGGGACGGTGGATGTCGGCGATGACGAGCAGGGTCGCGTTGGGGGACAACAGGTTTGCGATATTGGTGATGGCGGTGGTGCGGACGTCAGGGGGCAGCGATTGGACGGTGATGGACTCGATGACCACGTCGAAGGCGTGCAGCCATGCGGGTGGCGGGTCGAGGAGGTCGGCGACGGTGTAGGTCACGGGGGAGTGGGGGAAGCGGGCTCGGGCGGCGCGGATGGCGGTGGGGGATACGTCGAAGGCGGTGGTTCGGATGCCTTGGGAGGCAACGTATTCCGCGTCGGTGCCGTAGCCGCAGCCGATCACCAGGCCGCGTGCGCCCTGGGGTAGGTCCGCGGTGCGGAACCAGTCGACGAGTAGGGGATTGGGTACGTCGCGGTCCCAGGGGACCACCGAGTTCCCCGCCGCGGCTTCGGCGTAGAGCGGTTCGAACCACCCGGTCGGGTCGTTGGCAGCGAGGGCCTGAGCGGCGAGTCGACGGTCGGCGGGCGGTTGCGCGTCGGTCATGGGTCCAGTCTTCCCCACCGACGCCCACCGTGTCGCCCGACATTCGTCGGCGCGCCCGGCGCCCGGCGATCTGGTCGATCGATCACCACGCTCTGGTGGTTGGATTCTGGTCCGAAATTCAACCACCAGAGCGTGGTGATCTTGAAAACCTGTCTAGGGGGTCGATTCCGTGGGGGATCGGCGGGTGGCGCGGACGGCGAAACCGTCGCACAAGGCCTCCAGGCCCAGGAACAGCAGGTCCTCGGAGGTCAGGTCGCTCACGCCGGCGCCGTTGAGATCGGCCAGGGCGGGCGGGACGGGGGAGGAAGGTTTTCCGTCGAGCAGATCGCGCAGACCGTTGGCGTCGTCGGTGGCGGTGCGCTTCTCGGCCAGTAGAGCCCCGCCGACCACCGGCAGGCTCGCTCCGGAAATGTAGTTCCACACCGAGAACGCCATCGTGGTCGCCTCGCGCGCGGACACATCCAGCTCGCGCAGACCCTCGACCAGCCACGCCAAACTGGCCAGCCCCTGTGGTCCGAAACTGTAGCGGGGCACGGCGAAGGTGAGCAGGATCCAGGGATACCGCTGGTAGAGCATCCAGTCGATCTCCGCGGCGATGCGAACCCGGTCGCGCCAGGTCCAGCCTTGGCCGGTGGGGTCGGGGTAGGGGTGGCGGGCGGCGACCTCGTCGGTCATGGCCGCGATGAGTTCGTCCTTGTTGGCCACGTGTCGGTACAGCGACATGGTGCCCACTTCGAGGCGGTCCGCGAGGCGACGCATCGACACCGCGTCCAATCCGTCGGCGCCGGCCAGGGTGATCGCGGCGTCGACGATCGCGGTGCGGGTCAGCTTCGCCTCGGTCATCCCATGACTCGCTTTCTTAATACGACCTTCATGCGTACACTGTACCCAATACCCGCGTACGGTGTACGCACAACCGTGGAAGGAAGTCGGAATGACGAAGCTGGAACCGGCGGCGCCCACCGCAGTCGCCGGTGGACGCCGCGCATGGCTCGGACTGGGCGTGCTGCTGCTGCCGGTGCTGCTGGTGTCGATGGACATCTCGGTGCTCTTCCTCGCCATGCCGACCCTCACGGCCGACCTGGATCCCACTGCCTCCCAACAGCTCTGGATCCTGGACATCTACGGGTTCATGCTGGCGGGCCTGCTCATCACCATGGGCAACCTCGGCGACCGGATCGGTCGGCGCAACATCCTGCTCGTGGGCGCGGCCATCTTCGGCATCGCCTCGGTGTTCGCCGCGTTCGCGCCCACCGCGCCGATCCTGATCGCCGCGCGTGTGCTGATGGGTGTGGGTGGCGCGACGCTGCTGCCGTCGAGCCTGGCGCTGATCTCCAACCTGTTCCCCGACGCCCGCCAACGCGCGACCGCGATCGGCGTGTGGACCGCGTTCTTCGCCGGTGGTTCCGCGGTCGGGCCGATCATCGGCGGGCTGCTGCTGCACCACTTCTGGTGGGGTTCGGTGTTCCTGATCAACATTCCGGTGCTGGCGATCCTGCTGATCTTCGGGCCGATCCTGCTGCCCGAACACCGCTCCACCGCGCTGGGCCCGATCGATATTCCCAGCGTCGCACTGTCGATCGGCGGCATCCTGCCGTTGATCTACGGGGTCAAGCACATGGCTGCCGAGGGCTTCGACATCGTGTCGTTGGTGATCGCGGTGATCGGTGTGGCACTGCTGGTGGTGTTCGTGCGCAGGCAACGTCATCTGACCGAACCGCTGCTGGACCTGACATTGTTCGCCCGGCCGCTGTTCCGGGTGGCGATCGGCGCGTGCCTGGTCGGCATGATGTCCCTGGCAGCGCTGAGCTACCTGACCAGCATCTACCTGCAATCGGTGACCGGCCGTGATGCCCTGGCCGCCGCGCTGCTGGGCGTTCCGATGGCGATCGCGGTGTTCGGCTGCTCGATGAGCGGCGCCCGGTTGAGTCTGCGGCTGGGTGTGCGCGCGACGTTCACCCTCGCGCTGCTGCTGTCGGCGATCGGCAACCTGATGCTGCTGGGAGTTGGTGTCGACGGCGGGGTCGGCTGGTACATCGCGGGCTCGGTGATCGCCGGTATCGGGTACGGCTTCTCGTTCACCCTGGTGTCCGATGTCGCGGTGTCGGCGGTGCCGCCCGAGCGGGCGGGTTCCGCGGTCGGGATCTCCGAAACCAGTTTCGAACTGGGCAACGCACTGGGCCTGGCCCTGCTCGGCTCGGTCGCGGCACTGGTGTTCCGCTCCGGCGGCGACTTCGGTGAGACCCTGGGCGACACCCTGCTGCACTCCGGTGGCGACAACGCACTGATCCACGCCGCCCGCGAATCCTTCGTCAGCGGAATGCACCTGGCGACCACCATCGGTGCGGCCTTGCTGATCGTGATGGCGGCGCTGGCGTGGCGCTCCGCCCGCACCGCCCGCTGACGAGCCGCGTCGTGCACGACCGCCCGGTGACGTGACCGCCACCACTGCGCGTGCCGATGCCCGGCCTCACCGGGCGGACGTCCAGTCCCGTTGCATAGGATCGTCGGATGCGAAACGAGGGTGCGGCGGGCTTGGCGACATTGCTCGCCCTGGCTGATTCCCGCCTGCCCATCGGCGGGCACGTGCATTCGGGCGGCGTCGAGGAAGCGGTGTCGTCGGGGCTGCTGCGCGATAACGCGAGCGTCGAACTGTATCTGCGCCGCCGCATCGCGACCTCGGGACTGGTCACCGCATCGCTGGCCGCCGCGGTCTGCGGCGGCACGCTCACCCCCGAACGCGCCGAACTCGAAGCCGACGCCCGCACCCCCTCACCGGCGGCGAGAGCGGCATCGCGCGCGCAAGGCCGCGGCCTGCTGCGCCTGGCGAAACAGCTGTGGCCCCAGCATGATTGGGCCCCGGCAGGCCTGCGCCCACACCTGTCGACAGTGTTCGGCATGGTCGGCGCGGCCTGTGCGGCGGACACCGAACAGCTCGCGGGCGTAGTCGTGTACACCACGCTCACCGGCGCCGCCACCGCCGCCCAACGCCTGCTCGCCCTGGACCCCGCCGCGATCGCCGCGAGCACCATGCGCCTGGCCCCGCTGTGCGACCGCATCGCCGCCGACGCCGCCACCGGCCTGGCCGCCCTGTCCGACCCACTGCAGGACGCACTGGCCCAGCGACACCTCGACCGCGGCATGCCGCTGTTCGCGTCCTGACCCCGAAATCCCCCGAAGCAAGGAGCACCCCATGCCTCCCCATCTCATCGATGGCGAACCGCACGACCACAGCCACGACCGCCCCAAGCGCGACCGCGTACCCGGCGAGGCACTGCGCATCGGCATCGGCGGCCCGGTCGGTTCCGGCAAGACCGCGCTGGTCGCCGCCCTGTGCCGTCAGCTGCGCGACGAACTGTCCCTGGCGGTACTGACCAACGACATCTACACCACCGAGGACGCGGACTTCCTGCGCCGCCACGCCGTGCTGCCCGACGAGCGGATCACCGCCGTGCAGACCGGCGGCTGCCCGCACACCGCCATCCGCGACGACATCACCGCCAACCTCGACGCCATCGACGACCTGGTAGCGGCCAACCCGCCCCTGGATCTGATCCTGGTCGAATCCGGCGGCGACAACCTCACCGCCACCTTCTCGTCGGGCCTGATCGACGTGCAGATCTTCGTCGTGGACGTGGCCGGCGGCGACAAGGTGCCGCGCAAGGGCGGCCCCGGCGTCACCTTCTCCGACCTGCTCGTGGTCAACAAGACCGACCTGGCCCCGATGGTCGGCGCCGACCTGGGCGTGATGGAACGCGACGCCGCCAAGGTCCGCGACTCCCGCCCCACCGCGCTGGTCTCGCTGACCGAGGACCCCGCGGCCACCCCGGTGCTGGCCTGGGTGCGCGAACAACTGCGGATCGCCGCCGAGCAGGACGCGGCCACCGGCGTTGCGCACTGAACTGAGCATCGTCGCCGCACCGGGTAGGTTGCCGCGCATCGACGCGGTCGGCGGCCTGGCCGGGCGGCACACCGGCATCGACACCGTGCACCTGATCGGCACCGCGGCCACCCCGCTGGGCGGCGACGTTCTCGACATCACCATCGTCGTGCGCCCCGGTGCGCGACTGGTGGTCCGTTCGGTGGCGGCCACGATCGCGCTGCCCGGTGCGGAAACGATGCTGTCGCACGCGCATTGGCGTTTCGACGTCGGTGCGGGCGCCGAACTGGATTTCGATCCCGAGCCCACGATCGTGGCCGGTGGCGCGATCCATCACGCGGTCACCACGGTGCAGGTCGCCCCGGATGCGCGGCTGCGGCTGCGCGAGCGGGTGCAACTGGGTCGAAGCAATGAGGACGGCGGCGGTTGGCGCGGCGACCTGATCGCTGACCTCGGTGAGATCCCGCTGCTGCGACACCGGCTCGAACTCGGGGCTGATTCGTGGGCCGACGACCGGCTCAGCGCGCCGCGGGCGCTGGACAGCGAACTGGTCTACCCGGACGACCGTCCGGCCTGGTCGGGCAGTGTCGACCAGGTCCGGCTGCCGTTGGCCGCGGGCGGTTCCCTGGCAACGCGCACCAGCGCACGCCTGCACGCGATAGCGGTCTGATAGCTGCTGGACATGGCGGTGGGAGCCGGACAGAAAGTCCGACTCCCACCACTGGCAAGTCGATCAAGCGTTGACGAGCTCGGCTTCGGATTCAGCGGCCTCGGGGGTCACCCCACGCGGCGGCGCGAGGAAGCCGCTGGCCGCGCCCACTGCCGCACCGATACCGGCGCCCACGATCGTGACGGGCACCGACACCGCCATGTACGCGGCCATGCCGCCCAGGATCGGGCCCGCGACCAAGCCGATCGGCAGGAACGGCAGTCCGGCCACCAGTCCGGCCACCGCACCGCCGGTGCTGGCCATCATCGCGAACGGGATCGCCACGGTGGAACCCACGGCCGCGCCGCGGGCGGCCGAACCCAGTGTCTCCGCGGCGATCCGGTCCGAACGGCTGCGTTCCAGGCCGACCGAGTCCAGGAACGTGGCCAGGTTGGCTTCGGTGTTGGCCGAGGCGTCGTTGATCTGGATCGAGGTGTCCACCGGCACGAAGTCCGGCACCGGAATCTGCTGGTCACCGAAGCGGAACTGGCCCGGCGGCGGCAGGATCGGCGGCACCGGCGCGACCGCGGTGGGTGCGTGCAGCGGGCCGACGGGGGAAAGGTAGTCCATTTCCGGCCCGGTCCGCGACCAGGCCAGTGAACTGCGGGTGTTCGCGGGCATGGGCTGGACCACGTACGGGGTGGCATTGGGTGCCACCGCGTCGAATTCCGGTCCGGCCTGGTGTTCGGGCTGGGTCACCGCCGCCTGCGCGGGATCGGCATTCGCGGTGCCCGTGCCGATCAGGGCCATGACCAGGGGTACCGCTCCGGCTGCGACGACCGATCCGACCTTCTGCCGCTGCAGGCTTTGCGCCCTGTGTTTCCCCGTCGCCATAGATCACCTTTCATCGGTGGGGATTGGTCACATATATGACCTCCGACATTCGGATCGGTGCTCGGCTCGGATGGGTCCGAAACAGGACCGACCCTGAATCGGGGTGTGCTGAAAGGTAACTGGAACGACGAAGGCCGGATGGTTCGAGGGAACCACCCGGCCTTCGTGACGGAAAGTGCTAACCGAACTTGCGCGCTTCTTGGGTGAGTTTGTCCTTGGGCGCGGGCGGCGCGCCGACGTCGGCGGCGAGTTCCTTGGCCTCGGCCTGATCGGCGTTGACCTCCTCGATCGCCAATCGCGCGAAGATCCACTGCTCCGTGGCCGCCATCTGACCGCGGTTGCGGCCCAGGAACGACACGAACCAGCCGATCACGGTGACGATGCGGTTGCGGTAGCCGACCAGGTAATACAGGTGCAGCGCCAGCCACGCCAGCCACGCCAGGAACCCGCTGAACTCGAGCTTGCCGACCTGGCAGACCGCGTCGAACCGCGAGATCGTGGCCATCGAGCCCTTGTTGAAGTACTTGAACGGCTTGCGCTCTTCGGGGGTGTGGCCCTTGAGCTCGGCCTTGATCGCCTTGGCCGCGTAGGTGGCGCCCTGAATGGCGCCCTGCGCCTGTCCGGGCACGCCGGGCACCGACATGAGGTCGCCGACCACGAACACGTTCGGGTGGCCCTTGACGGTGAGGTCGGGCTGCACGATCACGCGCCCGGCCCGGTCGCACTCGGTGCCGTCGGAGCGTTCGGCGATCATCTTGCCCAGCGGGCTGGCCTGCACGCCGGCCGACCACACCTTGCACACCGCTTCGATCCGGCGGGTGGTGCCGTCGGCGTCCTTGACGATGACGCCGAACGCGTCGACATCGGTGACCATGGCGTTGAGCTGGATCTCCACGCCCATCTTCTCCAGCCGCTTGGCGGCCTTGGCGCCCAGCTTCGGACCCATCGGGCCCAGTACCGCGCCCGCGCCTTCGAGCAGGATCACTCGCGCGTCGCGGGGGTCGATGGTGCGGAAGGTGCCGTCCAGGGTGCGGTCGGCCAATTCGGCGATCTGCCCGGCCAATTCGACACCGGTGGGGCCCGCGCCCACGACGATGAACGTCATCAGCCGGTCGCGTTCTTCCTGCGTGGTGGCCAGTTCGGCCTGTTCGAACGAGCCGAGGATGCGCGCGCGCAGTTCCAGGGCGTCGTCGATGGTCTTCATGCCCGGCGCGTAGGTGGCGAACTGGTCGTTGCCGAAGTACGACTGCTGCGCGCCGGTGGCCACGATCAGGCTGTCGTAGCCGGTGACGGTGTCGCGGTTGAGCAGTCGCGAGGTGACTTGTTTGTTGGCCAGGTCCACGTCGATCACGTCGCCGAGCAGCACCTGCGCGTTCTTCTGTTTGCGCAGCACCAGGCGGGTGGCCGGGGCGATCTCGCCGGTGGACAGGATGCCGGTGGCCACCTGGTAGAGCAACGGCTGGAACAGGTGGGTCGACGTCTTGGAGATCAGGGTGATGTCGACATCGGCTCTGCGCAGATGCCGGGTACCGAACAAACCGCCGAACCCGGAACCGATGACCACGACATGGTGCCGACGGTTCCCGACAGACTGACTGCTCATCGTCGCACTCCTCGACAGACAGGGGCTGGCCCCGCGGTGGTGGTGACAGGTTCAACCGTAGTCGGCTCAGGTCGCGACGTCGCTACGAGAAACCGATCTTGGTGTCGACAATACGGGAATCGCGAGCTAGCGACCGGCAAGAAGAATCTCGGCAACCCGGGTGTCGGTCTCGGCGCCATCGGTGTAACCACCGGCGGCACCCAGCGCGTTCATGATCGCCAGGGTGTAGCGCTCGTTGTCGCCTGCCACGCCTACCGAGTTGACCACCCAGCCGTCGGCCTCGGCCGACCAGCCGTTCTTCAGGCCGGGACGCATCCGCGAACCCGCACCCCACACACCCCAGTGCTGGTTGGAGTCCACCGAACGCATCCGGCTCAGCAGGTAGCCCAGGTCGTCGGGGTGCATGGTGTCGAGGATGGTGTTCATCAGCCGGTCCAGGTCCGCGGCGGTGCACTTCTGGAACGACCAGTCCGG
The DNA here is from genome assembly GCF_042716995.1 of Nocardia sp. NPDC058640. Lineage (NCBI taxonomy): Bacteria > Bacillati > Actinomycetota > Actinomycetes > Mycobacteriales > Nocardiaceae > Nocardia > Nocardia sp. NPDC058640. Next base: position 76,510 of record NZ_JBHXRG010000012.1, on the reverse strand, counting down.
GAACAGCGCGGTGGTGGTCGGCTGCGGGATCAGGCTGACCATGCCGTAGGCGCGGAACGCGTTGTTGTAGGCCATCCGGTCGAAGCCGATGAACTTGTGCCACAGCACGTCGGCGGCGTGATCGTTGGAGGTGGCCAGCATCGCCTCGATATTGAACCGGTCGTCGGGGCCCAGCCCGATGGCGCCGACCCTGGCCCGGTTGAGCAGGTCCGCGGCGATGGCCAGTTTGATCGTGGACGCGGTCCACACCTGGTTCTCGGCGTGCTCGTTGGCGTACAGGCCACCGGTCTGGCGGTCGCGGATCACATAGCCCACCACGCCCGGTCGACCGGCGAGATAGGCGTCGGCGCGCGCGATCCTGGCGCTGAGATCGGCGTCGAAACCGGGCACGGCGGCCTGGGTCAACGCCGGTGGCGCGGCATGGGCCGGACCGACGAGAACGGGCACGCCCGGAGTGAGGACGGCCGCGGCGGCGAGCAGGCAAGCAGTTGCTGCGACTCGAGAGACAACACGGGTGGAGGGAGAACGGTCACGCACGATGGACCACACTCGCACACCGAACGCTCGAGCGCACTAATTCCCTGCAAACAGGCCCCGGTCACAGCACTGTTGTGGCGCACGGCAATTGCGTTCAGTGGTGCGCGGCGTGCGGGGTGGCGATGGTGCAGCCGTTGAGCCGATGGCAGTGTTCGAACGCTTCGCCGTGCCGGTCCAGCGGCCACGAATGCAGCACCTGATCGGGGCCGTAGCGCCGGGAATTGATCAACTCCCAGCGTGTGCCTGCGCGGCGGACGATGAAGCCGTCACCGGGAACCAAGGCATGCACCTGCGCGATCATGAAACGAAACCAGCCTTTCGCCCGCGGCCGTACTGTCCCACCCGAACCGCAACAATCCCACGGGCGGTCCGCGAGGCCGTGCAGGCGCGGCCGGGACACCTTGCGGTGTGGCGTATTTCACTAACCCGGTTCAGTGATGGTGGCGGGGCCGCGCGATTGCGGGTCGGTCGCTGGGCGTATAAACAACGGATGCCGTTGCACCTCCATCGCGCCGAACGCGCCGACGTGCTGGCCGACGGGTTGGGGCGTTTGCTGGGGGAGGTTCCGGGGGATCCGTTCGTGACCGAGGTGGTGGCGGTTCCGGCCAAAGGGGTGGAGCGGTGGTTGGCTCAGCGGTTGTCGGGGGTGCTGGGTGTACAGGGCGCGTTCGATGCCGATGCCGGTCGGATTGGTAGTCGAAGTCGCGTCGTCGGGGATGGGATTGCCGCGAATATTTCGTTCCCAGCGCCTGCCGCGCTTGTCGCGCAGGTGTTGGCCGGGGCAAGTGCGATAGCGCCCGCCGACGATCCGTGGGCCGGTCAACGCCTGGTGTGGACGTTGCTGGGGGTCATCGATGAGGTTGCTGATCAGCCGTGGGCGGTGGTACTGGCCCGGCACCTCGGACTGCCCGGTTCGGGGCACCGCATCGGTAGGCGTTATGCCACGGCCGCGCACCTCGCCGCACTGTTCGATTCCTATGCCGCGCAACGCCCGCAGGTCCTGTTGGACTGGACCGCTGGTGTCGACTCCGATGGCGCGGGTGGCCCGGTGCCCGACGATCTCGCCTGGCAGCCGCCGTTGTGGCGGGCGCTGCGCACTGCGGTCGGCACCCCGAGTCCGGCGGAACGGCTGGCCGCGGCCTGCGAGCACTTGCGCGCCGAACCGGATTCGATCGATCTGCCCGAACGTCTGTCGGTGTTCGGCCTGACTCGCCTGCCCGCGGATCAGCTGGCCGTGCTGGCTGCGTTGGCCGCTCACCGTGACGTTCACCTGTGGATGTCGCACCCCAGCCCGGCGATGTGGGGTGCGCTGAGCGACATCGCACCGGGTCTGTACGCCGATCAACGCGCAGGTGTCGGTGCAGCGGAGGATCCGTCCCGCGTCCGGGTCCTGTCGCGCGGCGCGGACGACTCGACCGAGGCGACTTCGCACCCCTTGCTTTCCGGCCTGGCCAGAGACGTCCGGGAGCTGCAGCTTCGTCTGAAACCGTTGCTGGACACCGATACTCACGTGTCGAGTCACCTCGAGCCAGGCTCGCTTCTCGGCGCCGTGCAATCCGCGATTCGAGACAACCGGGCACCCGAATCCGGGTCGATCCCGGATGGCAGCGTCGAGGTCCACGCGTGTCACGGAGCCGCACGCCAGGTGGAGGTGTTGCGAGATCTGCTGTTGACGACCTTCGCGGCGGACCCGACCCTCGAACCGCGCGACGTGCTGATCATGTGCCCCGACGTCGAGGCGTTCGCGCCGCTGGTACGCGCGGCATTCGGCCAGCGCGGCAGCGGGATCGACCTGCCGGTGGAGGGCGAGCATCCCGCACACCAACTGCGCGTGCGCCTGGCCGATCGTGGGCGGGCGGTGACCAACCCGATGCTGGCGGTGGTGATCGAACTGCTGGAACTGGCCGACGGCCGCGTCACGGTGACACAGGTGCTGGACCTGGCGGCGAGCGAAACCGTGCGCCGCCGCTGCGGTTTCGACGATGACGACATCGAACGACTGCGCGAATGGGCCGCGGAGTCGGGCGCGCGATGGGGGATCGGGCAGCGGCAGCGCGAGGCGTTCGGACTCGCCGATTTCGCGCAGAACACCCTCAACGCCGCCGTGGACCGGATCCTGCTCGGGGTCACCGCCGACGAATCCGGCGACGACTGGCTCGATCTCGCGCTGCCCCTGGACGACGTCGACTCCAACGACGTGGACCTGGCCGGCCGGTTCGCCGAGTTCATCGACCGGCTCGCGGTCTGCCTGCGCGACCTGCGCGGTCCGCGCCCCGCCGCCGAATGGACCGCGGTGCTGTTGCGCGCGGTCGACCTGCTCACCGACGTGCCCGACGCACACTCCTGGATCCGCACCGAAGCGCGCCGCGAGATCGTCGCCGCCACCGAACACGCCGACACCACGCCGCTGCGCCTGGCCGACGTGGCCGTGCTGCTGACCAGCCGCCTCGCGGGCGGTCCGGGACGTGCAAACTTTCGCACCGGCGAACTCACCGTGTGCACGCTGGTCCCGATGCGTTCGGTGCCGCACCGCGTGGTGGTGCTGCTCGGTCTCGACGACGACGTGTTCCCCCGCCCCGGCAGCGTCGACGGCGACGACCTGCTGGCCCGCGACCCGCTCATCGGTGAACGCGACGCCCGCAGCGAGGACCGTCAGCTGCTGCTGGACGCGATCATGGCCGCCGGGGACAAGCTGCTGGTCCTGCACACCGGCGCCGACCCTGTCACCGGCGCCACCCGCCCACCCGCCGTCCCGGTCGCGGAGCTGCTCGACGTGCTCGCCGCCCACGTGGGCTCCTCCGCGATGGGCTCCGTTCACGTCCGCCACCCCCTGCAGGCCTTCGACCGCCGCAATTTCGCCCCCGACACACCGCGCAGTTTCGACACCGTCGCCCTGGCCGGTGCGCGCGCCGCCGCCCGCCCGTCACGGCCGCGCTCGCCGCTGCTGGCCGAGCCGCTGCCGCCCGCCCCGCTCGCGGATGTCGCGCTGGCGGAACTGATCTCGTTCGCCGAACATCCGGTGCGCGCGTTCCTGTGGCAGCGACTGGGCTTGCGGGTGCCCGAAGAGTCCGAGGACATCGCCGATCAACTCCCGATCGAACTCGACGGCCTGGCGAAATGGGATCTCGGCGAACGGATGCTGACCGCGCGCCTCACCGGCGCCGACCCGGCCGGCCTGCGCGCCGCCGAATGGCGACGAGGCACGTTGCCGCCCTTCGGTTTCGGCGCGAAGGTGCTCGACGAAGTGGAAGGCACGGTGGACACCCTCGTTCGCACCGCACAAGCCGATTACCAAGCCCCGGCGCGTGCGGTCGACATCGCGATCGACCTCGGCAACGGCCGCACCCTCGCTGGTACCGTGCCCGAGGTCCGTGGCGAAACGCTGGTGCGCACCACTTACTCCCGCCTGGCCCCGAAACACCGTCTCGCATCGTGGGTTTCGCTGCTGGCACTGGCCGCCACCGAAGACCGTTCGTGGCGTGCGATCAGCACCGGGCGCGGCCAATACCGAAGGCCCGTAGCGCGATCGGTGATCACCGCACCGGAAGCGCCTGCCGCCCTGGCGATCCTGCGTGACCTGGTCCGCTTGCGCGACGAAGGGCTGTGCGAACCGCTGCCGTGCGCGCACGAGGCCACCGCCGCCTATGCCGAGCGCCGTTTCCGCGGTGACAGTGTCGCCGACGCGCTGCTCGCCGCCGAGCACGCCTTCGACGACAAATACGGCGACAACACCGACCGCTACCTGCGCTACGTCTGGGGTCGCGCGCCCCGATTCGACAGTCTCGCAACACAACCCGGCCGACCGGGCGAACCGGAGAGCACCCGCTTCGGCGGTCTCGCGCGCCGCTGGTGGGCGCCGCTGCTGGCCGCGGAAAGTCAGGGGCAGTCGTGACGGGCACGATCTCGGCGCTGACCGCCTTCGACGCCGCCGGACCGCTACCCGAGGGCACCACCGTGCTCGAAGCCAGCGCGGGCACGGGCAAAACGCACGCCATCGTCGGGCTGGCGGTGCGCTATGTCGCCGAGGCGGGCATCGCGATCACCGAACTGCTGCTGGTCACGTTCAGCCGCGCCGCCACCCAGGAGCTGCGCGAACGCACCAGGGAGCGCTTCGTCACCGTGGCCGCCGCCCTGGCCGAACCCGACACCGCGCGCCACCACGAGGACGAACTCGTGCGCGCGATGGCCGATGCCGACCCTGCCACCGTGCGCCTGCGCAGGCACCGATTGCTCACTGCCCTTGCCGATTTCGACGCGGGCACCATTGCCACCACGCACTCCTTCTGTCAGCGGATGCTCGACGAACTCGGCCTGGCCGGCGAACACGATCCCGGCGCCCGCCTGGTCGAATCCGTGGACGAACTCGTCGCCACGGTCGCCGACGACCTGTACCTGGCCCGCTACGCCCGCGACCGCGCCCCGTTCACCCTGCGCGACGCGCACACCCTCGCCCTGGCGGCGGTTCACGACCGGCACGCCGACCTCGCACCCCGCACCGACGGCGCCGCGGGCGAACGCGTCGCCTTCGCCACCGCTGTGCGCGCGGAGACCGAACGCCGCAAACGCCGTGCGGGACTACGCGATTTCGACGATCTGCTGGTCCTGCTGCACGACGTGTTGGCCGACCCCGAACACGGGCCGCGTGCCTGCGCCCGGATTCGGCAGCGGTATCGGGTGGCGCTGGTCGACGAGTTCCAGGACACCGACCCGCTGCAGTGGGACATCCTGCGCCTGGCCTTCCACCAGCACGCCACCCTCGTGCTGGTCGGCGACCCGAAACAGGCCATCTACGCCTTCCGTGGCGCCGAAGTGCTCAGCTACCTCGACGCGGTCGCCCTGGCAGATCGTCGCAGCGAACTCACCCGCAACTGGCGCAGCGACGCCGGGTTGCTGCGCGCGGTCGACCACCTCTGTGGCGGTGCGGAATTGGGGCATCCCGAGATCACTGTGTACCCGGTCGCGCCGACCCGTCCGGCGACCCGATTGCACGGCGAGCCGGACATGATCACTCCGCTGCGTTTGCGGGTGCTTCCGCGCACCGGGGCCGGGCCGCGCAACCGATCGGGGTTCCCGTCGGTGGGTCGGCAGCGGGCCAAAGTCGCCGATGACCTGGCCGCCGATATCGTCACCCTGCTCGAATCCGGGACCACCATCGACGCCAAACCCGTACGGGGCGGTGAACATTCGCTGCACGAGGTCGGCGACGGGCGGGTGCGCAGGCCGATCGGGCCCGGCGACATCGCGGTATTGGTGCGCACGCGGTCGCAAATCGATGTGGTGCGAGCGGCCTTGGATCGAGTCGGGGTCGCGTCGGTGCTGGCCGGTGGCACCAGCGTGTTCGCGACCGTCGCGGCCACGGACTGGCTGTGGGTGTTGCGGGCACTGGAACAGCCGCACCGCGGCGACCGGGTTCGGCTCGCGGCGTGCACCCCGATCCTTGGCGTGACCGCCGCCGAAATCGACTCAGGCGGTGCGGATCTCGTGGGGCGGGTGTCCACCCAGTTGCGCGACGCGGCCCGACTGTTCGCGCGCGCGGGTTTCGCGGCGGTGTTCGACAAGCTCGCCACCGAAACCGATCTCGCGCCGCGCCTGCTCGCGGTGGACAACGGTGAACGCGAACTCACCGACCTGCGCCATATCGCGCAGTTGCTCGACGAGGTCGCGCTCGCAGAGGGTTTGGGGCTGACCGCGCTCACCCGCTGGCTCGCCGATCGCGTGCGCGAACCGGAGGCGGGTAGCGTCAGCGGTCGCAGTCGCCGGCTCGATCGCGACGCGGCGGCCGTGCAGATCGCCACCGTGCACGCCAGCAAGGGTCTCGAATTCCCCATCGTCTACCTGCCTTTCACGTGGGACAGCGCCAAGAACCCGTACCCGGCGACCCTGCTGTTCCACGACGACAACGGCACCCGTGTGCTCGACATCGGCGGTAAGGAGGCACCTGGCTACTCGGAGCGTCAATTGCGGTGCGAGGCAGAGGAATCGGGGGAGGAGCTGCGGCTGCTGTACGTGGCGCTGACCAGGGCGATGTGTCAGGCCGTGGTGTGGTGGGCGCCCGCGGTGACCACGGGTGCGGCACCGCTGCACCGGATGATCCTGGGTCGACGGCCCGGTTCGGCGCAGGTGCCGCGACGGGCGGACATTCCCGCCGATGCTGCTGCGGGGCAACGGATTACCGAATGGGCTGCGCCCGCCGCCGACGTGATCTCGGTGACGATGGTGGACCGGCCCGAGGATGTGGCACCGCGCCGCGTGCGCACCGAACTGCCCACCGGTGAACTGGCGGCCGCCGGGTTCACGCGCGCGCTCGACCAGCAGTGGCGGCGCACCTCGTACTCGGCGCTGACCGCGGGCGCCCACGACGCCCCCGGGGTGAGCGCGGAGGAACCCGAGGACGGCCCCGGTCCCGACGACGAGCCCGCCGAAGCGCCCCTGGACGCCCTCGTGCACAGCGGCGCGGCGCCTTCGTTGATGAACGCCCTGCCCTACGGCGCCGAGTTCGGCACGCTGGTGCACAGTGTCCTGGAAACGGTCGACACCTCGGTGCCCGACCTCGCCGCCGAGGTTCACGCGCGCTGTGTCGAGGCGGTCGAGCACACGATGGCCGAGCTCGACGTCGACCTGTTGTCGAACGCGCTGCTCGAAGTCATGCGCACGCCGGCGGATTTCGGTTCGCTGGCGGCGATTCCCACCCGTGACCGGCTCAACGAGCTGGAATTCGAACTGCCACTGGGCGGCGGTGACACGCCCGGTCCGCGGTCGGCGGGAATGCACGCCATCGCCGCGCTGCTGCGCACCCACCTGCCCGCCGACGACGACCTCGCCGACTACCCCGATCATGTTGCCGCACTGCCCGATACGGCGCTGCGCGGGTATCTCACCGGCAGTATCGATGCCGTTCTGCGGGTGCCGGGCGAGGCGGGCACACACCGCTATCTCATTGTCGACTACAAGACCAACCGTCTGGGTACCGGCGATCTCACCGTCGAGCATTACCGTCGCGAACACATGGTCGCGGAGATGATCCGCTCGCACTATCCGCTGCAGGCGCTGCTGTATGCCGTTGCGCTGCACCGGTATCTGCGGTGGCGGCTGCCCGATTACGACCCGGCCCGGAACCTGGGTGGTGCCAGGTACCTGTTCGTGCGCGGCATGATCGGGGAGTCCACGCCACCGGGATATGGCGTTTTCGACTGGCACCCTTCTGCGGAACTCGTTGTCGCACTGTCTGATCTGCTCGCGGGAGGGCGATGATGTCTCGAACTCGGCGATCAGCGGGCGGACATGCGCGCTGCCGGAATGCACAGGTACGGACAGGGAAGCGCCTTGCCCGCGCCCATCACCTTTGCTGTGAATGTGGTTGCCGTGCAGGCCAGGAGCGCCGATCGTGACGTCTATTCAGGTGGCGCAGCGGGGGACCGGGCTGCTGCGGGTGTTCAACGAAGCGGGCGTGCTGTCGGCCGCGGACGTGCATGTCGCGGTGCGGCTCGGTCGGATGGGGCGCGAGGACGACGAGGACGTGCTGTTGGTGGCGGCCCTGGCGGTGCGCGCGGTGCGCTCGGGATCAGTGTGTCTGGAACTGTCGCGGATGCGGGAGATCGGCATCGACGCCGACGAAACCCGGGACAGCGCAACGGGAATCGACCCGGCGACCCTGCCGTGGCCCGATGTCGATCGCGTGCTGACTGCACTGCGACGCAGCCCGCTGATCTGCGGCGGACAGGCCGGTCCGTTGCGACCCCTGCGGATCGTCGAAGCTGATGCCGAGGGTGGTGCGCTGCTGTACCTCGACCGGTACTACCAGCAGGAACAGACCCTGCGGCGGGTACTCACCGAACGCAGCACCGATCACCCCGTCATCGACACCGAACTCGTTCGCGCACAACTGGATCGCCTGTTCGCCGACCCGCTGGGAGACGGCCCCGACCGGCAACGCCTGGCCGCAGCGCTGGCCGCCACCCACTGGACCACCGTCGTGGCAGGCGGGCCCGGCACCGGCAAAACCCACACCATCGCCCGCATCCTGGCCCTGCTCACCGCCCACCGCGCCGCCACCCCGAAACTGCCCGCCCTGCGCATCGCCCTGGCCGCCCCCACCGGCAAAGCCGCCGCCCGCCTGCAGGAAGCGGTCCGCGAACAAGCCGCCACCCTCGGCCTGCCCGAACTCACCGCCTCGACCCTGCACCGCCTGCTGGGCTGGCAACGGGGCCGCACCACCCGCTTCCGCCACCACGAACACAACCGGCTGCCCTACGACGTGGTCGTGGTCGACGAGACCTCGATGGTGTCGCTGACGATGATGAGCCACCTGTTCTCCGCCCTGCGCCCCGACACCCGCCTCGTCCTGGTCGGCGACCCCGACCAACTCGCCTCGGTCGACGCGGGCGCGGTACTGGCAGACCTGGTCGCAGGCCCGGTCACCGGCGCCCCCAACCCGGCCCTGCGCGAAGTGCTCGACCTCGGTGAACCGAGCCCGTCACCCGGCAGAACAGACGCCGCGGTGGATGCGGATCCCGGTGCTGCCGAGGTCTCGGGCGACGTACCCAGCGTCGGCACCGGCCACGCACTCGCACTGTCCGCGCTCGAGCAGCGCCGTCTACAGGGCGGAATCGTCCGCTTGACCAGGGGCAGAAGGTTCGGCGGGCACATCGCCGACCTCGCTGTCGCGGTCCGCGCGGGTGATGCCGACGCGGCCCTGGCCATTCTGCGCGCGGGCGGCGACGACGTGTCACTGTGCGCCCCCGACGAGATCCGCGCCGTCCGGGCGGACGTGACCACCGCCGCCCTCGCCGTCACCGCCGCCGCCGAGGCCGGCGACGCCATCGGCGCACTGACCGCACTGGAATCGCACCGCCTGCTGTGCGCGCACCGCCAGGGCCCCTTCGGCGTCGAACGGTGGGACCGGATGGCCGCGGAGTGGGCGGCCGCCGGTGGTGCGGGACCCGAAGGGCCCCAAACGACTTGGTACCCCGGCCAGCCCCTGCTGGTCACCGCCAATGACCACGAAGCCCGCATCTACAACGGCGACACCGGCGTCATCATCCGCCGCCCCGACGGCTCCCTGCGCGCGGCCCTGCAACGCGGCAGCGAACCCTACCTGGTCCACCCCACCCAATTCCCCGCCGTGGTCACCGTTTTCGCGATGACCATCCACCGCAGCCAAGGCAGCCAGTACGACACCGTCTCGGTGGTCCTACCCGAACCAGAATCCACGTTGCTCACCCGAGAACTGCTCTACACCGCCATCACCCGAGCCCGCACCCACGTCCGCATCATCGGCACCGAAGACTCCATCCGCGCCGCCATCGACCGCCGCGTCCTGCGAGCCAGCGGCCTGTCCAGAACCGTTGCGCCACAGGCATAACCGGCGCGCAGCTACCGAAGTGGCTGCGCACCAGGACTATCGGGCGGAGCTGCGGGACAGGTTCCACGCCCACCACGGGTCGGGCTCGAGGTCGTGCAGGATCGGCGCTTCGATTTCCGTGCGCAGGCTCTCCGGCAGCGGACCCAGTGCGGGCAGGATATCGGGGGAGAGGCGGCCCAGATAGTCGGTATCGAGTCGCGTGCTGGTTTCCCACCGGTCGATATTGCGTTCGGCGACAAGGTATTCCGGATTCAACACCGCCAGCGCGAGCAGAGTGCCCAGTGCGGTGCCGACCGCCGCACGCGGCACCCAACTCCACCGCAGCCGGGCGATCGCGATCAGCACGAGAACGTACACCACGCCCACCCATAGCTCGCACATCGTGACCAGCAGGCGCAGCACGGTGAACCCGTAGGCCTGCTGGTAGGTCCACATGCGGCCCAGCGCGGAGCACACGATGACCAGCGCCAACACACTCACCGCGCCGAGCATGACACGCAACGAGGTGCGGTCGGCAGCGGTGTCCTGCGCCGACCAGTGCAGCACAGCCAGAATCACGGCCAGGGTCAGAATGCTGACCGCCGACAACTGCCAGAACCCGCTGCGCGCGTACTCCGCATAGGTCAGACCCGCCGTGCGCTGCACGTAATCGTCGCCACCGAACAACGCCACGAACTGGGCCCCGAGGAACACCGCGAACAGCACGGTCAACGCCCCCACCGGCAGCATCCACTCACTGCGCGACCACAACCGCACCGGCCGCCCCGAATCCGTTGCGCGCGAAGGCGGTCCGGCGAGCACGTACAGCGCACCCAGCGCCCCGATCCCCACCACGCCGAACAGCAGAAGCCATTGCCAGGCCGCCGCCGCGTCCACGGTGGGCACCAGCCCGTTCAACAGCCCCGCGAACGTCGCGTCAGCCCCACCCAACAGTGGCACGAACACCACCAGCAACGCCGCCGTCGCCGCCACCGAAACCCCGTACTTGCGCACGGTCGTCGGCTGCACCGGCCGCGCCTCCCGCAACCCCGAAAACGCCCACGGCACAGCCCCGAACGTCGCCAACGGCACCGCGAACATGTCATGCGCGATCCCTCGCACACTGCGCCGCCCCAACACCGCCAACGACCCCGCCACACACGCCGCGATCACACACAGCACGAACAACCACCCCGCCGCCCGAAACGTCCCGACCCCGAGCAACGCCAGCGCGGCAACTGCCCACCAGAGTCGATCGCGAAGCGCCGGTGTGGGAGATGCCGAAGCCGCAACAGGTTCGGAGTCGGTGTCGCTCGAGGAACCGTCCGGGGTCACCTCGTCGACGCCGCGAGACCGCGCACGGTAGTCGACCAGACACAGCGCGCCGGTGATGCCCCCACCGGCGATGAGCCAGCCGATGCCGGGCCGGTCAACCGGAATCACCGTCGCCCCAACAATTCCCGCCAAGGCAGCAGCCGGAAGCACGCCAGCCGGGCGCGCTACACACTGCCAACGTTTCGGGACCGGCGGTATCGGCGGCGGCATCGCAGGTACTCCGGGCCGTGCCCCGGTTCGCGAGGCGGCGGCATCGGTCTGGTCTGCTGTGCGACTCGCGGCAAGCAAGGCCGCGACGGGAACCGACGCATCCGAGCTCGACGCCGCGGCTGATGTGCCCGCGGCGGGCTCCTTGGTCAGCACCGCTGTCGCCTTCGCATCGGATCCGGCCGAGGCGGCCGTTGCGGCCGACCTACTCACGGCGACATCGCCACCGGCAGACGCCACCGCGGACTCGTCACCAGGCCGTCCGTCGCCCGCGCCGATCTGGTCATCACCCGCGGTGCGCGGGCCGTCACTCTCCGTGCTCGGACCATCACTCGCGGCGCTCAACCCATCCCCCCGGTCGGGCGTAGGTGATTCGGAATTCGACTTCTCAGACATTGTTTTTCCTCCGATAGGTATGCGAAATCATCCCGGGGCCGAAGTACCGGGAAAGTGGTCTCAAAACGGAAAGTCAGTCCCTGGGCAGGACGACGCGAATACGTGAACCGGGATCGGCGACAGCGATGCTGCCCCCGTGTAGGTCGATCACCCAGCGAGCAATGGCAAGGCCGAGCCCCGTCCCGCCCCCGTCGGTGCGCCCCCCGCGGGTGAATCGGTCGAACACAGTGGCGCGCTCAGCTTCTGGAATACCGGGCCCGTCATCCACAATCTCGAGCACCGTCCCCTCTGCCGAATCAGACACCGCCACAAGCACTTCACCCCCGGAAGGCCCGTGTCGAGCAGCATTGTCGAGCAGATTGAACAGCACCTGATGCAACCGAGCCCGGTCCGCGAACACGGTCGCATCGGCAGGCTCGATCGAGGTCGTGAACCGCACCCCACGCCCGAGCGCAGCCGTCATCACCTCCGCCTCCGCGATCACATCGGCCAACAGTGTTGCCACCGGCAAGGTTTCGCGATCCAGCGTGAAAACCCCCGCTTCGATGCTGGACAGATCCAACAGCTCCGACACCAGCAACCCGAGCCGCTCGGTCTGCGCCAGTGCGGTCCGCAACGTCGCCGGATCGGGTTCGCTCACCCCGTCCACCAAATTCTCGAGCACTGCCCGCAACGCCGTCACCGGCGTACGCAGCTCATGCGACACATTGGCGATGAGATCGCGCCGCTGCCGATCCGCCGCGGCCAGATCAGCGGCCATCTGGTTGAACGCGACAGCGAGCTGACCGACTTCATCCTGCGAGGTAGCACGTACCCGAAAGCTGTAGTCGCCGTGCGCCATTCGCCGTGCAGCCGACGTCATCTCCCGCAACGGTCGGGTGATTCCGTGCGCGAGGAACTGCGAGGTGATCAACGCGATCCCGAACGCGGCCATGGTGGTCAGCGGCGGCAACCACCCGATCTTCACCCGGAAGTACCCGAACGCCACCCCACCCGAGCACAACATCAACACCGCCAGCTTGAGCTTGATCGACCGCAACCGGTCCAACGGCCGCGGCAGCACATCGGCGATCCGGTCCAGCAGCGTCGCGGTCATCGCGCGTCCAAGGCGTAACCGACACCGTGCACGGTGCGGATGAGATCGGCACCGAGCTTGCGCCGCAACGCTTTCACGTGCGAATCCACCGCCCGTGTCCCCGCCGCATCGGACCAGTCCCAGATGTCCTCGAGCAGCCGCTCGCGCGCCAACACCGCCCGCGGACGTTGCGCCAGCCGGGTCAACAGATCGAATTCCAGTGGGGTGAGCCGGGCTTCGATGTCCCCACGCCACACCCGTCGCTCGGCGAGATCGATCCGCAGATCACCCACGACGATGCTGTTGTCGCCCCGCTCGAGCGCCCGGTCCACCCGCCGCAACAGCGCGTGCACCCGCGCGGCCAGCACCCGCATCGAAAACGGTTTAGTGAGATAGTCATCGGCACCGACCCCCAGGCCCACCAGCTGATCGGTCTCGTCGGTGCGCGCGGTGAGCATGAGAACGGGCACGTGCCGCTCGGCCTGGATGCGACGGCACACTTCGAGGCCGTCGAACCCCGGCAGCATCACATCCAACACCACCAGATCCGGTTCCCTCGCCGCAGCCGCGGCCACCGCCCCCGGCCCGTCGTGCGCCAACTCCACCGCGAACCCTTCGGCCCGCAATCGTGCCGCGATCGACTCGGCGATGGTCACCTCGTCGTCCACGACCAGAATCCGGCGTTGCGCGGACCCACTGTTTTCCATGGTGCGACCCTAGCGAGCCGGTGTGGAGGGATCCTGAGTCAAATGTGGAGATTGTGTGTGCAGCGCGGACCTACGGATCCGGGAACAGACCGGGCAGTTCCATCGCGTAGGCGAGATCGTCGCGCGTACCCAGGGTCACCAGCAGCACCCGGATCATGGTCACCCGCGCCTCCGATGTCAGCGCCGGATCGGGATCGCTGCCCGGTTCCGCGCCCATGGTGAGCCGGTAGACGATGTATTCGCACACGTGCAGCGCCGCATCCAGGTCAAGGGGCGTTGGCACCGGACGGCCGAGTTCGACGAACGTCTTGCGCACCAGATCGCGAATATCGTCCAGGGCCCGCTCGCGATACGCCGACACCGGCGAGCCCGGATCGTGCAGTTCCGCGAACAACGGCCGCAGCATCGGACCGTGCCCGCGCGCCCAGTCCACATACGCGTCGATCAGCCGAATACCCAGCCGAACGGGCTCGTCGGTGCCGACCAGGGCATCCCGAATGCCACCGACAAGACCCTCGTTGGACACGTCCAGCACCGCGTGCAGCGGCTCGGACGCATTGCCGAAATAGCGGTAGAACGTCGGCCTGGCCAGCCCGGCCTGCTCGATGATCTGTGCGACGCTCAGCCCGCGAGAGCCATTGCGCGCGAACACCGCGGCGGTCGCCTCGACGATCCTGGCCCGGACCTCATCGGCCTGTTCCCGCGTTTGCGGCGGGCGCCCGCGACGCACCGCCGTCGATTCCTCGGTCATCGCACCACCCTCACCATCGGCGCACACACACTGAAAGCTTGACACGAACCAGGTCGCACGGATTAATCTAACACTAGTGTTCAGCAAATAGCCTGAACATGCGCGAGCAGTTGCGCGTGAACGATCTCGAGGAAGTAGGGCCGACGATGACGACAGCCCCCGAGCTGACCGCCGAACCCACCGCGCTGCCCACCGCGCTGGTCAAGCCCCTGTACGAGCGCGGAGTCGCCGGTGGCGCACCGTCGGTACCGGTCTTCGCCCCCGCCACCGGCCACAAGATCGGTGACCTGCCGCAGTCCTCGGTCGCCGATATCGAACGCGCCTTCGCCGTGGCCAGGCACGCGCAGCGCGACTGGGCCAAGGTGCCGGTCAAGCAGCGCGCGGAGATCGTGCGCCGCTTCCACGACATCGTGCTCGCCGAGCAGGACACCGTGCTGGACATCATTCAGACCGAGACCGGCAAGTCCCGCCCGCACGCCTTCGACGAGATCGCCGACGTCGCGCTGAACTCGCGCTACTACGCCACCGTCGCGCCCAAGCTGTTGGCCGACCGCAAGCCGCGCGGTGTGCTGCCGGTGCTCACCTCGGTGGAGGTGCACCACCGTCCCAAGGGCGTCGTCGCGGTCATCTCGCCGTGGAACTACCCCCTCGCGCTGTCGGCGTCCGACGCGCTGCCCGCCCTGATCGCGGGCAACGCGGTCATCGCGCGCCCCGACAACCAGACCGCCCTGTCGGCGCTGTGGGCCATCGACGCCGCCGAGCGCGCGGGCCTGCCCCGTGGCCTGTGGCAGGCCGTGCTGGGCCGTGGTCGCGAGATCGGCGGCGATGTGATCGCCCGCGCGGACTACGTCGACTACACCGGTTCCAGCGCCACCGGCCGCACCATCGCCCAGCAGGCCGGTGAGCGTCTGATCGGCTACTCGCTCGAGCTCGGCGGCAAGAACCCGCTGCTCGTGCTGGCCGACGCCGACGTCTCCAAGGCCGCGAAACTGGCTGTGCGCGCATGCTTCTCGTCCGCGGGCCAGCTGTGCGAGTCGATGGAACGCATCTACGTCGACGCCTCGGTCTACGACCAGTTCGTCGCCGAATTCGTGGGCAACGTCAAGAACATGTCGCTGGGTGGCGAGCTGGACTACAGCCGCGACATGGGCTCGCTGACCTTCCAACGTCAGCTGGACACCGTGTCCGCGCACGTGAACGACGCGGTCGCCAAGGGCGCCAAGGTGCTCGCCGGTGGCCGGGCCCGCCCGGATCTGGGCCCGTACTTCTACGAGCCCACCGTGCTCGCCGACGTCGCGCCCGGCATGACGGTCTACCGCGAGGAGACCTTCGGCCCGGTCGTGTCGGTCTACAAGGTCGACTCCGACGACGCCGCCGTCGAGGCCGCCAACGACACCGCCTACGGCCTCAACGCCAGCGTGTGGAGCCGCGATGTCAACCGCGGCAAGGCCGTTGCCGCCCGGATCAACGCGGGCTCGGTCAACGTCAACGAAGGCTTCAGCGCCGCGTGGGGCAGCGTCGACGCGCCGTCGGGTGGCCTCGGCATCTCCGGTCAGGGTCGTCGCCACGGCCCCGAGGGTCTGCTGAAGTACATCGACACCCAGACCATCGCGGTGCAGCGACTGCTGCCGATCGCGCCGCTGCCCGGCATGTCGGAGCAGATGTGGGCCAAGACGATGACGCTGACCTTCAGCATCTTGAAGTCGCTGCGCCAGAAGTAGTGTTGTGAACACCGAGCAGGGGTACTGGAAATGAAGCTGGAAACGGTCGCGGGCAAGCGGGTGCTGGTCACCGGCGCCGCCATGGGTCTGGGCAAACTGTTCGCCGAGCGTGCGGTGGCCGAGGGTGCCGACGCGGTGGTGCTGTGGGATATCAACGAGTTGGCGTTGCGCGAGACCGCCGCGCAGTTGACCGCCGCGGGCGGCAAGGTGCACTACTACGTGGTGGACGTGTCGTCGCAGGACTCGATCCGTGAGGCGGGCGAAGCCGTGCGCAAGGAGGTCGGCGGCATCGACATCCTGGTCAACAACGCCGGCATCGTGCGTGGCAACACCTACTTCTGGGAAACCGAGAACCGCGCCGACATCGACAAGACGATGGCGATCAACTCGCTGGCCCCGATGTACACCACCCTGGAGTTCCTGCCCGGCATGGTCGCCGGTGCCGGACAGGCGCGCGTGCTCAATATCGCGTCCTCGGCCGGACTGGTCGCCAACCCGCGCATGGCCGTGTACGCGGCGTCGAAGTGGGCGGCGCTGGGCTGGTCGGACTCGGTGCGCCTCGAGCTCGAGCAGGCCGGCCACGACCACGTGAAGGTCACCACGGTCTGCCCGACCTACATCAACACCGGCATGTTCGACGGTGCCAAGGGCATTCTCTTCACGCCGATGCTCGAGCAGAACGATGTGGTCGACACGTCGTGGCGGGAGATGAAAAACGGTGGGGCACTGGTGGTTCTGCCGTGGACCTCGCGGATGAACCGGGCGCTGACCGGTTTGCTGCCGATCAAGATCCGTGACCTGTACCTGAACGCGGTGGGCGTGTACCACTCGATGGATCAGTTCACCGGCCGCAAGTAGGCCGTCGGTTGCCCCCGTCCGCCGGTCGTCGTCGCGACCGGGTGGACGGGGGCATTCCTGTGTCACGGGTGCCCACGACCACTGTGGCGTAGTACTCGTCGGACTGGACGACACCGGCCGCGAGACCGTGCGACGCGAGCACTTCGCAGGCCGTATCCACTTGTCCCGCACCGGTTTCCACCAGCACCGTGCCGCCCGGCGCCAGCCACTGCGCGGCACCTTCGGCGACTCGACGCAGCACATCGAGACCATCCACACCACCGTCCAACGCGGTCAGCGGCTCGTATTCGCGCGCTTCCGGCGGCAACCGCGCGACCTGGTCGCTGGGCACGTAGGGAGTGTTCGCGAGCAGGATGTCGATGCGCCCGCGCAGGTCGCCGGGCAGCGCGTCGAACAGATCACCGCCGAACACCGGTGCGCTCAACGGCGCCAGATTCTCCCGCGCGCACGCCACCGCCACAGGGTCGATATCGGCGGCGACCAGTTCGACCTCGCAACCACCGGCGGTGAGCTCCGTCGCGGCGGTCAGGCCGAGAGCTCCGCAGCCGCAACACAAGTCGACTACGCACGCCTGTGTCGTCCCCGGTGCCACACAGTCCACAGCTTGTTCGACCAACAGTGCTGTGCGTTGCCGTGGCACGAACACTCCGGGATGTACACCCACCCGAACGCCGCGAAATTCCACCCAGCCGAGCAGATATTCCAGGGGTGTCCCCGACATGCGCTGTCCGACCAAGGCTTCCAGTCGCACCGGGTCGTGCGCCGCCGCCTCGAGCAGCAGCGCGGCCTCGTCCTCGGCGAACACGCACCCCGCGCGCCGCAACGCGACGGTCACGTCGGTGAGCAGCGGGGGACCCATCGTGTGATTGTCCCCTGTCGGACAACCTGATTTTCGGCATTGGCACCGAATAGGGGCACTGGACAGTCTTGCGCCCCTGGCACAGTGACGCGGGGTCTAGCGGGAGCTGTCGAGTTCGAAGGTGCGGGTCGCGTCGAGGTAGATCCCGCGCTGGGCGCTGCGCGCGGGCGGCGGCAGCTGGGAAACCAACTGCTCGAGGGACGTCATCGCCCCGACCACATGCGTGCCGGCCACGATGAAATCGGCGACCGCGCGCCGAATATGGTTCGGCGAGGTCACCACCACGGCGCTGTGCACACCGAGATCGCGCAGCAGACGAGTGCTGAACAGTGCGTTCTGCACGGTCGACCCGGCCCGATCTTCGACGTGGATGCGGTCGCCGGGCAACCCGCGCGCGACCAGCCAGCGTCGCATCGCCTCGGCTTCGGAGATCCCGTTCTGCGGGTTGCCGCCGGTCACGACCACCGGCGAGAACGGCGCCGCGACCGCTTGCAACCAGGCCGCGGTCAGACGGTTCTCCAGCTCGGGACGCAGGGCTCCGTCGGGCAGCAGGCCGTAGCCCAGAACCACGATGCCGGTCTGCGGGCCGACAAGCGCGGGTAGGGGATTTGGCAGGGTGGACGCGGCGGCGGTCACGGCGTGCAGGACATGGTTGGTGCCTGCGGCTTTGGCGGGGTCGATCGCGCCGAGTCGTCCGAGCGCGTCACCGACTGCAGCCTGATCGCCCGCATAATGCGACCAAATCGCGTGCAGCGCAAGCGCTTCGGCGTCATGGGGGTCCGCGGCGATGAGAGCGCGCAGGTCCGCGCGACCCGCGACATCGTCACCGTCGGTGAAGTGCTGTTGCGCGGAGTTGTAGAGCGCGGTCACATTCGATTCCGCGATGGCGGGTCCGACAGTGGTGCCCGTCAATGCGGCCGCGGTGACGACAGCGGCGGCCAGTTGTTTCCAGTGCCTCGAGATCTTCACGGCAGTCGCAACCCTTCCCGCGAACGGTTCGGTACGTGCTGGCAGAACTTCGGTACGTGCTGGCAGAGCTGCCGACACCGTACGACCGCACGTGCGGCCCGTGGTCGACCTCGACCAGCTTGCGCGCGTCGCGGCCCGGCGGCGGATCGTGGACGCGGCGGCGGATAAGGTGTCTCACCGTGGATACCGCTTCGCTGACCGGCAAGGAACTCGCCGCCGCCATCAACGCCGACTCGAAACAGCGCGCGGCCGCGCTCACCGCCGCGGGCACCGCGCCGACGCTGGCCCTGATCGTGGCCAACGACGACCCGGCCAGCACCTGGTACGTGAACTCGCTGCGCAAGGCCGCCGAACGTCTCGGCATCGCCTGCGAACGCATCGATCTGGGCGCTGACGCCAGTGCCGAGACGATCCGCGCCGAACTGCGCGCCCGCAGCGCCGACCCCGCCACCGACGCGATCATGCTGCAGACCCCGCTGCCGCTGGGCGTGAACCTCGACGACGTGAGCTCCGAGATCGCCGCGACCAAGGACGTCGACGGCGTCAGCCCGCTGTCACTGGGCCTGCTCGCCTCGGGCCTGGACGGCTTCGTACCCGCCACCTCCGAAGCTGTGGTCGAACTGTTGAAGCATCACGGCATCGCCCTGCAGGGCCGCCTGGTCACCGTGGTCGGGCGCTCCAACATCGTCGGCAAGCCCCTGGCCCAGCTGCTGCTCGCCGAGAACGCCACCGTCACCGTCGCCCACTCCCGCACCACCGACCTGGCCGCGGTCACCGCCCCCGCCGACATCGTGGTCGCCGCGGCAGGCCGCATCGGCCTGGTCACCGGCAAGCACATCAATGAAGGTGCCGTCGTGATCGACGTGGGCACCAACGAAGCCGAAGACGGCAAGATCGTCGGCGACGTCGACGCCGCCTCGGTCCTGGGCAAGGCCTCAGCCCTGAGCCCCGTCCCCGGCGGCGTCGGCCCCGTGACCACAGCGCTGCTCATGCGCCACGTGGTGGTCGCGGCCGAAAAAGCCCGCGGCTGAACAACTGCACGGCGGCGACAGGCGAAAAGGTCTGAGGCCGAACAGTTGTGCGGTCGTCGCGATCGAGAACGGCGGCGGCCGACCAGCTTTCGGGGTAGCGGTGTAACCCCGTTCAGCTCGGGCGCGGAGCTGACCTCAAAGGTCCGTCAACGTCTTGTTGCCGAGAACGGCTGCGGCTGACCAGCTTTCGAGTGTCAGCCGCGAAACCTCGTTCGGGTTCAGCGCGGAGCTGACCCGAACGAGCTGATCAACGTCTTGCCGCCGACCTCGGCCGTGCCCACCAGTTGCGGCGTGTACGTGCTCGGCGCGGCATCGGGCCGGAACGCGGTCACCTTCACCAGGTACTGCCCGGCGAACGCACCCGGCGTGATCTCCACACAGTGCGTGGTCCCCACCGGCGTGGAGTCGATCCCGGCCTGGATCGCGGCCGCCGACGGGGCAACCGCTTCGGCGGCCACCAATGTGCGCGCCTGATCACCGGACCGCGCAACGTAATACGCGTGCTGGAAGGCCAGAATCGCGGCAATGCCGGAATCGGTGCCGCCTTCGCCCTTGCCGCGCACCATGGTGCCGATCTGCTCGGTGGGGCACGCGGCGGTCACCGGACCGGCCGAGGTCGGCACCAGCGGAGTGCTCGTCGACGTGGATGTCGGTGAGGGCTCCCGCAATTGGAGATAGGTGCCCCCCAGCAGCACGGCCCCCGCCACCGAGGCCGCCAGCGGCCCCACCCAGCGAGGCACGCGCCGCCGCTTCGAACGGTCGATCATCCGAGCGAAAACCGCGTCGTCACCGTTGTAATCAGGTGCGGGACGCGAGGGTTCGTTGCCGTTCGCGCTGGGTCGAGACGGGGCAGCGCCCGCACCGAGTCCGTCGGCCGCCCGTGGCGGGAACGTGTCCGCGCCCTGGGGTGCAGATGTGGGTCGAGGCGGGAACGTGTCCGCATCCAGAGGTGCGGGCGCGGGGCGCGGCGGGAACGTATCCGCACCGGAAAGGTCGAGTGCGTGGTGTGCCGGAAAGGTGTCCGCACCGGACAGATTGAGCATGTTCGCACCGGGCAGTTCGAGCGCGGGGCGCGGCGGAAACGTGTCCGCGCTGTGGAAAGCAGGTGCGGAGCCGGGGGTGCGGTGATCGGCAGCCGGCTGGGCATTCGCCGCCCCGCGCGCCGACCGCGAAGCGTCCTTCCATCCCGGCGGAGCGGCGATGACCGGCAGCTGATCGGTATCAGGCCCGTTGTCGCCGATCGAGAACGCGATATCCGGACTGGCTGGGTCCCAACCGTCTGGACCCGGATCAGCCTGACCATTTCGGTCTGAATCACCCTGCCTCGCACCGGGATCGAACTTCCCACCCACCACGGGCAGCCGATCGGTGACGTAACTGTCCGCCGCCGAAATC
The DNA here is from genome assembly GCF_042716995.1 of Nocardia sp. NPDC058640. Classification (NCBI taxonomy): domain Bacteria; kingdom Bacillati; phylum Actinomycetota; class Actinomycetes; order Mycobacteriales; family Nocardiaceae; genus Nocardia; species Nocardia sp. NPDC058640. Next base: position 55,329 of record NZ_JBHXRG010000012.1, on the reverse strand, counting down.
ACCGGAATCCCAGCGGGAGTGGTCGGCCCGCCTTCGATTCGATGACGAGCACCGCCCGCGGGCTGCTCGCTGAGTCGGCGGGGCCGTGGCGCACCGATATCGCGCGAGCGCCGGATCGGGGTGACAGCCGCCAGCGGTGCACCGGCCGATCCCGGTTCCTGCCGCCTAGCCCCGATCGGTCTGTGCGCTTCCGGTCGATCCATCGCCCCACCTTCATCAGGCTCGTCGCCGTCAGGGTATGTCCCGCAACGATTTCGTTACGGGCACGATACTGCCCTGACGGCGTGTTCGCCGAATGCCACGAGGGAAAATGTTTACCAGTGCACGTACACCTCGTCGCCGATGCCGACATTGTCGAAGTACCAGGCGGCGTCGCCGGGTGCGAGATTGATGCAGCCGTGGCTCACGTTGGCGTTGCCCTGCGAGTCGACCGACCAGGGTGCCGAGTGCACCATCACCCCACCCCAGGTCAGGCGCACGGCGTATTCGCCGTCGATGATGTAGCCCTCGGGGTCTTCCAGCGGGATGCCGATCGTGCGCGAATCGAACACCACCGAGCGGTCCTTCTCGAGGACGCTGAACGTGCCGGTCGGCGTTTCGAAACCGGGCTTGCCCATCGAGGCGGGCATCACGCGCGTTTCGCCGTTCGCGGTGACCGTGAACGTGTGGTTCGACAGGTCAGCCACGGCATAGGTGCCGCCGCCGTACTGGGTTCGTTGGCCTCCGATCAGGTCCGCGGACGCGGTTGTCGACCAAGCCACGCCCAACAACGCTGCCATGATCGCGACGAACAGGAAACGAATTGCGTTCCTCATAAACGCCACCCCTTCACTCACTCGTAGGCGGAAACCAAGTCTAGGCCGACATGATCAACTCGACCTATCGAAGTGGTAACGGCCACCGGGTAACGCGGTGTGTCGTCTTGCGTTCGCGCTGGTGAGGACTAGGAAATATCGTTCCCTGTTCGAGACCGGCGGGCTCAGCCGCGCACGGCCCGCAGCACATCGCCGTGCAGCGCGTCCGCACGCGCGGCGATGGTGTCCACCCGCAGCAGCGCGGCGGCGAACGCGTCGCCCAGTTCCGCGGGCAGCGAGCCGACATTGATCTCGATATTGAGCTGCGAACTCATCGCCGCGGCACGGGCGGCGTCGGCGGCGGCACCGATATCGGTGACCACATTGGGGTTGCCGATCGGCAGCAGTTCCGCGGCCAGCGACAGGATCTCGTCGGCCTCGTCGACCACCGCGGCGGGTACCCGCGCGGCTTCCACCAGTGCCGCGTTGATCGCCGCGGTGCGCGCCGCGATCTCGTCGTCGGTGTCCTTGGGCAGCTTGTACGCGGCACCGACGGCGGTGAACGCGGCGGCGTCGGCGTCGGCCAGTACCAGCGACCTGGCCAGCGCCGCATCGGCGGCCACGATGAGCTGGTCGATCACCGGACGGTTCACCGCGTCCTTGGCGCGCGTGGTGTACCGGGCAACCATCGCCACCAGCGCGGCGGCCTGCGCGGCGTGCAGCGCGGCCACGGCACCGCCACCGGGCGCGGGCACCTTCGCGGCCAGTTCCGTCAGATAGTGCTCCAGGGTCACCGAACCGAAGGAGGGGGCGAGCTGCTGCGGTGACACGGTGGGCTGCGACACGACGGGCCTTTCGGTATGGGAAATCCTGGTCTCAACGCTACCGCGTGCCTGTCCACGCACCCCGCTCGACCAGCACCTGTGCGTACAGACCGACCGGTCGGGGTGCGCGGAAACCCCGAGGCTATGTTGAAACCATGCGGATCGGATTGAGCATCAACTATTCGGGCGGTTTCAAGGAGACGGCGGCCGAGGTCGCCGACCTGGAACGCGCGGGCCTGGACATCGTGTTCGTGCCGGAGGCGTACTCGTTCGACGCCGTGAGCGCGCTGGGTTACCTGGCCGCGCGCACCGAGCGCGTGCAGCTGGCCTCGGGCATCCTGCAGCTGTACACCCGCACGCCCAGCCTGACCGCGATGACCGCGGCGGGCCTGGACTACGTGTCCGACGGCCGTTTCATCCTGGGCATCGGCGCCTCGGGCCCGCAGGTGATCGAGGGCTTCCACGGCGTGCCCTATGACGCCCCGATCGGTCGCACCCGCGAAATGGTCGAGATCTGCCGCAAGGTGTGGCGTCGCGAGAAGCTCAACTACCAGGGCAAGTACTACCAGATCCCGCTGCCCGCCGACCGTGGCACGGGCTTGGGCAAAGAGCTCAAACTGATCAATCACCCTGTCCGCGAAGACATTCCGGTGCTGCTGGCGGCGCTGGGCCCGAAGAACGTGGAGCTGGCCGCCGAGGTCGCCAACGGCTGGCAGCCGATCTTCTTCCTGCCGGAGAAGGCCAAGGATGTGTGGGGCGACGCGGTGGCCGCGGGCAAGGCCAAGCGCGATCCGGCACTGGGCGAGCTCGACATCTTCGCGGGCCCCGCACTGGCCATCGGCGAGAACGTCACCCCGCTGCTCGAATTCGTGAAGCCGCACCTGGCGCTGTACATCGGCGGCATGGGCGCCAAGGGCAAGAACTTCTATCACACCCTGGCCACCAAGTACGGCTACGGCGAGGCCGCCGACCGCATCCAGGAGCTGTACCTGGCCGGCGACAAGCAGGGTGCCGCCAACGCCGTCCCCGACGAGCTGGTGCGCGATGTGTCGCTGATCGGACCCGAGAGCTTCGTCAAGGAGCGCATCGCGGCGATGGCCGACGCGGGCGTCACCACGCTGAACGTCACGCCGATCGCCGAGGATTCCGCGGGCCGGATCAAGCTGATCGAGCAGCTGCGCACGCTGTGCTGATTCACTGAAAGCTGACCTACTGATACGACAAACGCGCCGCCCACCGGAGAAGTCCGGTGGGCGGCGCGTTCTGTTCTGTCAGGACGTGAACGACGTCTGTCAGGACGTGAACGACGCCAAGGCGGCCGCCAGCGTGGTGTGCATGGCGAACACCTGGTCCAGGCTCGTCAACTTCAGCTGACGGCTGGTGGCGGGACCGTCGGCCACGACCGCGATCGAGGTGGTCTCACCTGCCCGCTGATGCGCCGCGACCAGGGTCGCCATGCCCGCCGAGGCCAGGAACCCGACCGCGGTCAGGTCGATCACCAGCGTCGCCGGTTTGTCGGCCAGGATGGTCTCGATGGTGGCGTCCAGCGCCGGTGCGGTGGACAGGTCGACCTCGCCGGTCACCGTCAGCACCGTCACGCCGTCGTGTACCGCCGTCGTGGTGGTCATCGTGTCCGTGAGTGGATACGCGTCTCCGGGAGAGTTGGTCACCGTTCAACAACACACAACTTCGCCCGAATACGCAAGCCACCGCCCTTGACAGCACAAATCCGCCGGGCGGGGAGCGCGGTGCTGTCGACGGCCTCCTGCGGTCGGCCCGCCGGGCTGCGCAGGGTAGGGGCTGGCGTTCTCGCGATGTCGTCGTACTGTGAGGGCGTGAACATCGATGTGACGCCGTTACCGGGAATCGGCGTATGCAAGGACTTTCCGTTGGCGCAGGCGCGTCGCCGGATCGGCGTGATCGAACACCGTGACGGCACCGTCGACCTGGTGGTCTCGCGCGCCGGTGACTACGACTCGACCACCTCGATTCCATTGTCGGGCACCGAGATCGGCGTACTCGCCGGACTGCTGGGCGCCCCGCAGGTGGTGCAGAAGAAACGGGAAACCCACGGCGCGGACGAGCTGTCGACCAGGCAGCTGGCCATCGATCGCGGCAGCCCCTTCGACGGTAAGGCCTTGCGCGACACCGCGATGCGCACCCGCACCAAAGCGTCGGTGGTCGCGGTCGTGCGCGCGGGCGAGGTAACCCCGTCGCCGGGAACGGATTTCACCTTCATCGCCGGTGACCTCGTCGTTGTGATCGGTACCGACAAAGGCCTCGACGCGGCGGAACGGCTGCTCAATGCCGGTTGAGAATTCCTGCGAATAGTAAAGAGCAGGTAAGGTATCGCCTAGCTGAGGTGAGGTGATCCCATGAATGTAGAAGTGACGTCCCTGCCGGGAATCGGTGTCCGCAAAGAATTTTCGCTGTCGAAGGTGGACCGGCGCATCGGCGTGGTGGACCATCGCGACGGCGGCACCGACCTGATTTTCACCAAGGTCGGCGATCCCGATTCGACCGTGCAGGTTCCGCTGTCCACCGCCGAGGCCCGCACGCTGGCCAGTCTGCTCGGCGCCCCGCAGCTGGTCGCGCAGCTGCGCGAGGAACACCGCGACCTCGACGGCGTGAGCACCCGCTCGATGCCGGTGCTGCCGAATTCGCCCTACGCCGATCGGCGCCTGGGCGACACCGAACTGCGCACCAAGACCCGCGCCTCGATCGTGGCCGTTATGCGCGCAGGTAAGGTGATCGCTTCGCCGGGACCGGAATTCGTGTTCGCCGGTGGTGATCTGGTCGTCGTGGTCGGCACCAATGCCGGCCTGGACGCCGCCGCTTCGATCCTGTCCGACGGCTGAGCCCGTGGAGATCAGTGCGTCCGCGTTGGCGTTGATCCAGCTGGGGGCGGTGTTCTTCGGACTCGGCGTCCTGGGACGGATCGCCGCGCGCATCGGCCTGTCACCGATTCCGCTCTACCTGCTCGGTGGTCTGGTCTTCGGCACCGGCGGCCTGATCGAGCTGCACGAGGTGGAGGACTTCATCCACATCGCCAGCGAGATCGGCGTCGTGCTGCTGCTGTTGCTGCTCGGGCTGGAGTACACCGCCGGTGAATTGGTCACCGGCATGCGCAAGTCATGGCCCGCGGGCCTGCTGGACTTGGTGCTCAACGCGACACCGGGCGTGATCGTGGCGCTCATGCTGGGCCTGGGCCCCACGGGCGCGATCGCGATGGCCGGTGTCACCTATATCTCCTCCTCCGGCATCGTCGCCAAGGTGCTCAACGACCTGGGCCGATTGGGTAACCGGGAGACGCCGACGATCCTGTCGATCCTGGTGTTCGAGGACCTGGCGATGGCGGTGTATCTGCCGGTGCTCACCGCGGTGCTGGCCGGTGTCGGTTTCGTGGCAGGCATGACCACCGTGGGTATCGCGCTGGTCGCGGTGACCCTGGTTCTCGTCGTCGCCCTGCGGTACGGCAAGTATGTCTCCGCGATCGTGGCCAGCGAGGATCGCGAGATCTTCCTGCTCAAACTCCTGGGCTCGGCGCTGCTGGTGGCAGGTCTCGCCTCGGCGGTGCAGGTGTCCGCGGCGGTCGGCGCGTTCCTGCTCGGCATCGCGATCTCCGACTCCACCGCGCACGACGCCACCAAGATCCTCGAACCCCTGCGCGACCTGTTCGCCGCGATGTTCTTCGTGCTGTTCGGTCTGAGCACCGACCCCTCGACCATCCCGCCCGTGCTGGGCTGGGCGGTACTGCTCGCGGTGGTCACCACCGCCACCAAGATCGCCACCGGCTGGTGGGCGGCCAAACGCGCGGGTGCCTCGCAACTCGGCCGTGCGCGCGCGGGCACCGCCCTGGTCGCGCGCGGCGAGTTCTCGATCGTCATCGCGGGCCTGGCGGTGGCCGCGGGTGCGGTGCCCGACGGTTTCGCGGCCCTTGCCACCACCTACGTGCTGCTGATGGCCATCATCGGCCCGATCGGCGCCCGCATCGTGGAGCCGGTGATGCGGCTGGTGGTCAACCGCAAGCAGCGTGTGAAGGTCGACCCGCTCGCGGAATGACCTGGATCGTCACCCGATAGGGACGTGTCGGGTGACGATCCGGTGGATCAGGCGGGCGGCGGTGCGGGCGGTGCGGTTGTCGATGTCCAGGCTCGGATTGAGTTCGGCGACATCGACAATCGCGAGCTTGCCGCTGGAAGTGACTCGGTCGCACACGGTTTGAATGGTCGACAGCGGAACACCGTATGCGGCAGGCGCACTCACGCCGGGGGCTACCGATGCGGGGAGGACGTCGAGGTCGATGGTCAGGTACAGCACGTCGATCCCGGCCAGGAAATCGTCGACGAAATCCGTGACGCGCGCGGGCTCGCACTCGTCGTCGAGCAGGTAGCGCACGCCGAACCTGTCGGCGGTGTCGAACAGGATCTTCGTGTTGCTGGGTTGGCTGATCCCGATCACCGCGTAGCGGACGGTGTCGTCGGACTCGAGGATCTGCCGGAACGGGGTGCCGGAGCTGGGGATCGGGTCGGGGCGCAGGTCGAAATGTGCGTCGAGATTGAGGATTCCGATGGTGCGGCCCTTGGTTCGGTGGGAACCGGCGAGTCCGAGGTAGGTGCCGTAGGCGATCTCGTGGCCGCCCCCGAGCACGACCGGGAAAGCGCTGTCGTCCAGTAGTGCGGAGACGGTTTCGCCGAGGCGCCGCTGGCCGTCTTCGAGGCGATCGTCGGTGACGGCGACGGTGCCCGCGTCGAAAGCCCGTAGGGGAGTGGCGAGGGCCATCGGCGACAGTGCGCGCCGCAACGCATCCGGCCCCTGCGCCGCTCCGAGGCGACCCTTGTTACGACGGACCCCCTCCTCACAGGCGAAACCGACGAACACGCACGCCCCGGCATCGTTGCCCGGCTCGTACGGTGCGATGGCCTGGTGCCAACGCAGATGTTCGGGGGTTGTGCCGTCGACGCGACCGGTCCACGCGGAAGTCACTGGGCCACACCCGTATTCGTCACCGCGAGCACACCGTCACGCCAGACCTGACTGATCAGCGGCACACCGGGGCGGTAGGCGAGGTGTAAGTGCGAAGGAGCATCCAGCGCGACGATATCGGCGCGGGAACCGGGGGAGAGCGTGCCGATATCGGTGCGGCGCAACGCTTTAGCGCCACCTGCGGTCGCCGCCCACACAGCCTCATCGGGCGTCATATGCAACTCCCGCACCGCCAGCGCGATGCAAAACGGCAGGCTCGTGGTGTAACTGGTACCCGGATTGCAATCCGCCCCCAATGCCACCGTGACCCCGGCATCGATCAGCGCCCTGGCATCGGGATAGCTGTTGCGAGTACAGAAGTCGGCCCCCGGCAACACCGTCGCCACCGTCTCACTCCCCGCCAGCGCATCGATATCGGCACGGTTCACATGCGCCACATGATCAACCGAAGCAGCCCCGAGCTCCACAGCCAACTGCACCCCCGGCCCCTGATGCAACTGATTCCCGTGCACCCGCGGCACCAACCCGTGCGCGATCCCCGCACGCAGCACCGCGTGCGCCTGATCCCGATCGAACGCCCCCTGCTCACAGAACACATCGATCCACCGAACGTGCGGCGCACACACCGGAATCATCTGCTCGACCACCATGGTCACGTATTCGTCCGTCCGCCCGGCATATTCGGGCGGCGGCACATGCGCCGCGAGCAACGTCACCTCATCGGTGAACCGCCCCGCGATCCGCACACTGCGCAGCTCATCGTCAACAGTCTGCCCATACCCACTCTTGATCTCGACAGTCGTACTGCCCGCCCGCACGGACTCGTCCAACAGCCTGCGCACATTCCCCGCGAGTTGCTCGTCGGTCGCCGCCCTTGTTGCCTCGATAGTCGTGCGGATGCCACCGGCGGTATACGGCCGCCCCGACATTCGCGCCGCGAACTCCTCCGCGCGATCACCTGCGAACACCAGATGCGAATGCGACTCCACGAACCCCGGCAGCACGGCCCGCCCGCCCAGATCGAAGCCGGTGTCGGCGGCGGGCACATCGCGACTGTCGCCGACCCACACCACCCGCGCGTCCTCGAACACGATCGCGGCATCGTCGCGCAACCCCAGGGGCCCTTCGCCGAGAGCTGGATCGTTGGTGACGAGCGTGCCGATATTGCGCAACGCGGTGGTGGGCACGGGGGAGGTCCTCCTGGTCAGCACATGTGTGACGGGTCTCTTCCGGTATGTATAGTCCTGTATAGACAGGTAGGTCAAGCAGTAGGGTGCGGTCCGATCGCCCCCCGGCCTCGCGATCCTTTCGGAATGGAGCAGCACAGTGAGCATCGAACCGGTCCAGCATTCCACCGTCGTGGCCGACGTCGTCGTCGGCACGGGCCCGGTTTCGCCGGAAGATGTCGTGCGGGTGGCTCGCGAGGGGGCCGCGGTGGTGCTGTCGGCGGAGGCGATCGCCGCCATCGGTGTCAGCCGGGCTCGGATCGAGGCCCTGGCTGCGGATCCGAAGCCGGTGTATGGGGTGTCGACCGGGTTCGGGGCGTTGGCTACGCGTCATATTCCCCTGGAGTTGCGGAAGCAGTTGCAGCGCAGTTTGATTCGTTCGCACGCGGCCGGGTCGGGGGCTGAGGTCGAGCGTGAGGTGGTGCGGGCGTTGATGCTGCTGCGGCTGTCGACCCTTGCCACCGGGCGGACCGGTGTTCGTCCTGTCGTGGCCCAGACCTATGCCGCGTTGCTGTCGGCGGGGATCACCCCGGTGGTCTTCGAGTACGGCAGCCTCGGGTGTTCGGGGGATCTCGCGCCGCTGTCGCATGTCGCGCTGGCCGTGATCGGTGAGGGTGAGGTGCGTGATGCGCAGGGGGTGCGGATGCCTGCCGCCGAGGCGATGGCGGCTGCCGGGATCGCCCCGGTCGAGCTCGAGGAGAAGGAAGGGCTCGCGCTGATCAACGGCACCGACGGGATGCTCGGGATGTTGGTGCTTGCCTGCCACGACCTGCGGAATCTGCTGCGCCTGGCCGATGTGACCGCGGCGATGAGTGTGGAGGGCTTGCTCGGTACCGACAAGGTTTTCGCGGCCGATCTGCAGGCGCTGCGGCCGCAGCCGGGTCAGGCTGTCGCGGCCGCGAATATGGTTCGCGTGCTGGCGGATTCGCCGATCGTCGCCAGCCACGCCACCCCTGACTGCACCGTCGTGCAGGACGCGTACTCCTTGCGCTGCGCACCTCAGGTCGCCGGTGGCGCTCGGGACACCCTGGACCACGCCGAGCGGATCGCGGGCTACGAATTGGCCAGTGCGGTGGACAACCCCGTGGTCACCCTCGACGGTCGCGTCGAATCCAACGGCAACTTCCACGGTGCCCCCGTCGCCTACGTGCTGGACTTCCTCGCCATCGTGATCGCCGATGTCGCCTCGATCAGTGAGCGCCGCACCGACCGCTTCCTGGACAAGGCTCGCAACCACGGCCTGCCCCCGTTCCTGGCCGACGACCCCGGCGTCGACAGTGGCCACATGATCGCCCAGTACACCCAGGCCGCCATCGTCTCCGAACTCAAACGCCTGGCTGCCCCCGCCTCGGTCGACTCGATCCCGTCGTCGGCGATGCAGGAAGACCACGTCTCGATGGGCTGGTCCGCCGCCCGCAAACTCCGCCGCGCCATCGACGGCCTCACCCGAGTCCTGGCCATCGAAGCCCTCACCGCCGCCCGCGGCCTCGACCTGCGCGCACCCCTGACCCCGGCCCCCGCCACCGCCGCCGTCGTTGCGGCGCTGCGCACCGAGGTGCTCGGTCCCGGCCCCGACCGCTACCTCGCCCCGGAAATCGAAGCAGCGGTCCGCTTGGCCAGCTCGGGCACCCTGCTCGCCGCCGCCGAATCGGTCACCGGCCCGCTCGGCTGACAGAGTGTGGACCGCGCTGCCGATTGCCGTTGTGGCAACCGGCAGCGCGGTGAAACCCCTACGCCTGCAACTGTTCTGCCGATTCGACCGCGGTGAGTCCACGCAGTGATTCCGGCAACGGACTCCGATGCAACACGCCCAGCCGCTGCGTGGCGCGAGTCAGCGCGACATACAGTTCAGCGGCACCACGAGGACCGTCGGCGAGGATCTGCTGCGGATCGACGACCAGCACGGAGTCGAACTCGAGTCCCTTGGTCTCCGACGCGGGCACCGTACCGGGCACTCCCGGCGGACCGATCACCACACTCGTGCCCTCACGCCCGGCTTCGCTCCGAACGAATTCTTCGATCGCAGAAGGCAATTCATCGGCGGTGACATGCCGCGACCACGGCGCCACCCCGCACGACCGCACGGAATTCGGTGGCCGCACATCAGGCGCGAACTCGGCCAGCACATCCGCGGCCACAGCCATGATCTCCGCGGGCGTGCGGTAGTTCACCGTCAAAGACCGGTAGACCCAGCGCCCGGGAACGTAAGGCTCCATCATCGTGCCCCACGACGTCGCACCCGCCGCGGACCGCCGCTGGGCCAGATCGCCCACGATCGTGAACGACCGGCTCGGGCAGCGGCGCATCAGCACCCGCCAGTCCATCTCCGACAGTTCCTGCGCCTCGTCGACCACCACGTGTCCGTACGTCCAATCACGGTCCGCCGCAGCACGTTCGGACAGTTCGCGGGTATCGCGTTCGAGGAAGCGTTCGGCCAGGTCCTCGCCGAACAGCATGTCCTGAGCCAGGAGGTGGTCCTCGTCGTCCATAAGGTCTTCGCGGCTGATCAGCGTGTCGAGCACGCCGGCCGCGTATTCGGCTTCGGCTTTGCGTTCTTTCTCCGCGGTGTCGTCGGCGGCCTTGTCGCGACCGAGTAGGTCGACCAGTTCGTCGAGCAATGGCACGTCCGACACCGTCCACGCCCCACCATCAGCCCGGAACAGCGCCTCGTCCGCACCAGCGGCCCGCAGCCGATCATGCGACGAATAAAGCTGTGCCAGCAGCGTTTCCGGCTGCAGGATCGGCCAGCACTGATCCAGCGCCGCGGTGAACTCCTCGTTGTCGGCGAGTTCGCGCAGCAGATCGGCCCGCAACTGCTCCCAGGCTTCGGTGTCGTCGCGAGTCAGCCACCCCTCGCCGATGCGGGCGATCGCGCGTTCGGTGAGCACATAGGTGACGATCTCGGTGAACACCGCCCGCGCCTCGTTGTGCGGCCGCCCGCTCTCGCGCGCCTCCTGCCTGGCCCACTCCGCGGTCGCGGCGTCGATCCGCACTGTCACGTCGGTCAACGCGATCGACAACGGTGCCTCGGGCAGGCGCTGACGATCCGCGACCGCCGCCGCCAGCACCTCGACGATCTTCAGCGACCCCTTGAGCCGGGCCACCTCCGGAACATCCTCGGCGGTCACGTGCAGACCGGGCACCAGGTCAGCGGTGGTGGCGAACACGACATTGGTCTCGCCCAGCGACGGCAGCACGTGCGCGATGTGGTTCAGGAAGGCCGGGTTGGGGCCGACCACGAGCACACCTTGCCGCTCCATCCGTCGGCGCTGGGTGTAGAGCAGATACGCGACACGGTGCAGTGCGACCACGGTTTTGCCGGTGCCGGGACCGCCCTCGATGATCGTCACACCGGGGTGTTCGAGGCGGATGATCTCGTCCTGTTCGGACTGGATCGTGGCGACGATGTCGCGCATCCCCTCCCCGCGCGGGGCATCGACCGCGGCCAGCAGCGCGGCATCGGTGCCACTGGCGCTACCGTCCGGCCGACCGAGCACCTCATCGGTGAAATCGACCACCTGACGTCCGCGGGTGTGGAACTGGCGACGCCTGCGCATCCCCTCCGGGTTGGCCGCGGTCGCGACATAGAACGCACGCGCGGCAGGCGCACGCCAGTCCAACAGCAGCGTTTCGAACTCGTCGGCCTCGTCGAACAGCCCGATCCGCCCGATGTAGGTGCGCTCGCCCGAGGTCGCGTCCAGGCGTCCGAAACACAGTCCGTTGTCGGCCACGTCGAGGCGTTGCACCTCCCGGCCCAGCGCGCGCACCTCGTTGTCGCGCTCCATGGCCGACTCGCCCTTGGAGCGCAGTGCCGCGCTGTACCGGCCCTTCACTCGCGCCCGTTCGGCATCCAGACGCGCGTAGAGCCCGGCGACATAGCCCTGCTCGGACTGGCGTTCCGCTTCGTACCCGTGCGCAGACATGTGCCCCTAACTGTACTTTTCCGATTCGCGACCGGACGATTGTGCAGTACGGACGGGGCCTTGCCGCAAGCCCCCATGTGCGCTATAGATTGAAAGTGGAGAAACCCGGCCACGCCGCGAACTTCTCGCAGGCGCCGGATTTCCCTCCACCTCCCGAGTCAGCCTTCCTGCATCGGAATGCGCACCCCACGCTCGCGCGCCACCTCCGCCGCGTGCTCGTACCCCGCGTCCACATGCCGCATCACACCCGTACCCGGATCGTTGGTGAGCACCCGCGCCAGCTTCTGCGCTGCGAGGTCGGTCCCGTCGGCAATGCACACCTGACCAGCGTGAATGGACCGCCCCATCCCGACCCCGCCACCGTGGTGAATCGACACCCACGTAGCCCCGGACGCGGTATTGAGCAGCGCGTTGAGCAACGGCCAGTCCGCGACCGCGTCGGAACCGTCGGCCATCGCCTCGGTCTCGCGATACGGCGACGCGACCGACCCGGAGTCCAGGTGATCGCGGCCGATGGCCAGGGGAGCGGACAGCTCACCCGACGCGACCATCTCGTTGAACTTCAGCCCCGCACGGTGACGATCGCCATAGCCGAGCCAGCAGATCCGCGCCGGCAGACCCTCGAACTGCACCTTCTCCCCGGCCATGGTGATCCACCGGCGCAGGTGCTCGTTGTCGGGGAACAGTTCCAGGATCGCCCGGTCGGTGGCGGCGATGTCGGCCGGATCACCCGACAGCGCGGCCCAACGGAACGGCCCGAGCCCTTCCTCGAACAGCGGGCGGATGTAGGCGGGCACGAAGCCGGGGAACGCGAAAGCCCGGTCGTAGCCACCCTTTCGGGCTTCGTCGCGAATCGAATTGCCGTAGTCGAACACCTCGGCACCGGCATCCATGAACCCGACCATCGCCTCGACATGCTTGGCCATCGACGCCTGCGCTTCGGTGGTGAACCACACCGGGTCCTTCTCCGCGAGACTGTGCCAGTCCTCGAGCGCGACCCCGATCGGCAAGTAGGACAACGGATCATGCGCCGACGTCTGATCGGTGACGATGTCCATCGGCGCGCCCATGGCCAGCAATGCGGGGAACACTTCCGCCGCGTTGCCCACGACACCGATCGACAGCGGCTTGCGCTCGTCGCGGGCGGCGATCGCCAGATCCAAAGCCTGCTGCAAGGTTTCGGCCTTCACATCGAGATAGCCGTGCGCGATCCGCCGGTCGATCCGCGCCGGATCACAGTCCACACACAGCGCCACACCATCGTTCATCGTCACGGCCAGCGGCTGCGCCCCACCCATACCGCCGACACCCGCTGTCAGCGTGATGGTTCCGGCCAACGTGCCACCGAAACGCTTGCGCGCCACCGCACCGAACGTCTCATAGGTGCCCTGCAGAATGCCCTGGCTGCCGATGTAGATCCACGACCCCGCCGTCATCTGCCCGTACATCATCAGACCCAACTGCTCGAGCCTGCGGAACTCGTCCCAATTCGCCCAATCACCAACAAGATTGGAGTTGGCCAGCAGCACACGCGGCGCCCATTCGTTGGTGCGGAACACTCCCACCGGCTTGCCCGACTGCACCAGCAACGTCTCGTCCGAGGCCAGTGTCTCCAGGGTGCGCACGATCGCGTCGAACGCCGCCCAACTGCGCACCGCGCGCCCGGTCCCGCCGTAGACGACCAGGTCGTCGGGGCGTTCGGCCACCTCGGGGTCGAGATTGTTCATCAGCATCCGCAGCGCGCCCTCCTGCTGCCACCCGAGGGTGTGCAACTGGGTGCCGCGCGGGGCGGACACGGGGCGTGGGCCGGAGACAGGCGTGGTCGCGTCGTTCATGCGAGCCAGTATAGTCCTGTATATACAAGTACCGCGCACGGTTGGGTGCAACGTATTCTCTGGGCGACGGAGGAGATATCGGTGGCGATCGAGGTAGTCGAGCTGGAGCTGGCCGCGTTGTACGGCGAGCTCGGCAGCGAGTTCGCGGCGTATGAGCGGGTCAAGCAGCTGATCATGGCGCAGATCAAGGCCGGGCGGTGGAGTTCGGGGCAGCAGATCCCCTCGGAGAACCAGTTCGTCGCGGCGCTGGGCCTTTCTCGGATGACGATCAACCGCGCCCTGCGCGACCTGACCGCCGATGGTGCGCTCACGCGGGTGATGGGTGTGGGCACCTTCGTCGCGGCGACCAAGGCCACGTCACCGCTGTTCGAGGTCAGGAACATCGCCGACGAGATCGCCGACCGCGGGCATCGGCATCGCACCGAGGTGGTGTTCGTGCGCGCGGAGGTGCCCGGCGACGCGGAACTGGCGAATGCCATGGGCGGCACCGTGTTCCGCTCGGTGCTGGTGCATTTCGAGGACGGCGTCGCGATCCAACTCGAGGACCGTTTCGTGAATCCGGCGCAGGCACCGGACTACCTCGCCCAGGATTTCACCACCGTCACCCCCAACACCTACCTCAGTGAGGTCGCCCCGCTGCTGCGCGGCGAGCACGTGGTGGAGGCGGTGCGGGGCACACGGGAGGAGTGCGCGCTGCTGGGCATCGACGCCGACGAGCCGTGCCTGCTGATCCGGCGACGCACCTGGTCCTCGGGCGGGCTGGTCAGCGTGGCGCGGCTGTTGCATCCGGGTTCGCGAAATCGCTTGGAAGGCAGCTTCAATAGCTGATCGACTGTTGTATTACCGGCTATTGCTCAGTGGTAAAACCTCCGGTGAAATACCTGCGGTTATCGACCGCATTATTGCGGGATTGCCGCCTGCGCGGCGAAAACGTGACATTGCCTCGATCGAGGCCGTCAATCGTTATCCAATCTGAATGAAATCTGTTCGTAGCAAACTGATAGCAATCGTAAATAGTGGTGTTGACCTGCGTAAATAGGTTGCATTCCGCCGATTCGGCAATTGCGGTTATCACTGTTTCATGACGAACTTCGCGGTAGGTGGGATCGGGGCTGTACGTTTAGGTCTCCATAGTTTCGCTGGGTTCCAATCGGATAACGGAGGGCGGAAATGGCTACAGTAACGCAGCCGTCGGGGCCGCGAACAGCGATCTCCCGGGGTGGATTCTCCGCAGCGAAAACAGTCATGACGCCCACGGCTCTGGTGACGCTCGGGTTGATCCTGTTGATCCCCGTGCTGGTCACCGCGGGACCGATTCTGGCCTCGGCGCTGATCGCCCGCTATCACGGGGTGGGTTGGTCGGGCGGGGTGGTTTTCGGCGCGCTGGCGGCCGTCGCCGCCGTGCTCGTGCTGGCCGCGGCCTGGGCCTTCGGTTTGGCCTGGCAGCGCGGTACCGCCGCACAGCGCCCGCTCGTTTCCTCCTCTCCGTCCCGCTAGGAGCCGACTATGCAGACGCACCGCCCGGCGGCCACGCCGCTCATCGAAGCGCCAGTGTCCACCCCCGTCGTCGACGAATGCCGCCGCCTGCGGATCGTGGCCCGGATCGAGACACCGCACGTGTGGGACGCCACCGCCACCCGCCTGCTCGACTGCGCCCGCAGGCGCTGGCAGGGCAGGCCCGACATCGAGCAACACCCCGCGCTGTGCCGGTGGTCGCGCATCCAGGACGCCCAGCAGCGACCTGAACAGCCTTGCCTGCGAACACTTTTCGCCGCCTTGGCCTCGGGAACTCTGATCGGCGGCGACCCTTGCGTCGATCTGGCCGCCGCGATCATGCTGCTGTCCAGCTGCCCCGCCGAAGCCGTCCGCCAGTCCGACCAGGACACCGTGCGCTTCTCGGTCTACGCCTACCGCGACGACGATCTGCCGCTGGCCGAAGACCTGATCACCACCACCATCACCGCCTGTGGCACCGTGCTGGCCCGCCGCTGCACCACCCTGCACCCTCCGCAACGCCTGACCACCACTGCCGTGGATGCCACGGCCCCCGACCTGCTGGTGTTGAACAGTCTGGGCGGCACCGCCGCGCGCTGACCGTCAGAACGAGTTCTGCCGGGAGCTGACCGCCGGCGGGCGCGACACGGTGCGCAAGGGATTGGGTGTGGGGAAGGTGATCGACGGCAGGGTGACCCACATGCGCACCCGGGTGCCGGTGTCGTCGTGGTCGAACGCGAGGTCCTCGGTGAGCGCCCGCATCATCTCCACGCCGCGACCACGGTAACCGGGATCGGTGGGGGTAGGGATCCACCTGCCGTGGTCGGCGATATCCAGGACCACCCGGTCGCCGTCGCAGCGAGCGGTCAGGGTCACGCGGCCCGGTTCGCGATCGCGGTAGGCGTGTTCGACGCTGTTGCTGCAGGCCTCGTTGGCGGCGGCGACCAGGTCGGCGGCCACGTCGTGCGGGACCGCGGCGGCGGCGAACCAGCGGTAGAGGCTGCGGCGCAAACCCGCCAATTCCGTTGCGGCGGCGGGGATATCGAGGTGCAGTGGTTCGGGCGGTTGGCGGTAGACCACCATCGCGACGTCGTCGTCGTACCCTGCGGGCGGACACAACCGCGACAGCACCGCGTCGGCGACATCGCGCGGCAGTGCCTCCCCGGTCTCGCTGAGCACGTCGGCGATCTTCACGAAGCCCTCGGCGATGTCGTACCCGCGCTGCTCGACCAGTCCATCGGTGAACAACACCAGGGTCGCGCCCGGTGGCAGCGCCGTGGTGGCCTCTGGTCTGCGGGGCGTGTCGAAGGTGGCCAGGGGGACCGCGCGCCCACCTTCCAAGATCCGACCCGGCCCACCCGGCGGCGCGAGCACGGGCGGCATGTGACCCGCGTTCGAATAGCGCACCATCCCGCGCTCGGGATCCAACACCGCGGCACACACCGTCGTGCACATCGCGCCGGGAATCCGCGAGGCGACCGCGTCGAGTTCGGCCAGCAGCTGCGCGGGCCCGGCACCACGCAACAGCAAAGCCCGTGCCGCGGTCCGCAATTGGCCCATCACCACCGCCGCGGACAGACCGCGGCCCACACAGTCGCCGACGACGACGCCGATGGTTCCGTCGCGCAACGGCACCACGTCGTACCAGTCGCCACCGATTTCCAACGGCGGCAGCGCGGGTTCGTAATGCACCGAGAACCGGGGCGGCAGTTCGATCGGACCCAGCATGGCTCGCTGCAACGTCAGCGAGGTGGCGCGCGCCTGATCGAAGTTGCGGGCGCGCTGCAGCGCCACACTGAGGTGCCCGACCAGCAGCGAATACAGTGCCCAGTCCGCGGCGCTGACCGCGCGCGGCGCCCCGAACCGCACCCATAGCGCCGCGTCGCCGGTCTCGCCCAGCGGTGCCACGACCGCGTCGACCCCGCCCTCGTCGCCGGTGATCGCCGACAGGCCGCGCGCGGACTGCCGACGCGACCGGTCGAGCAGGTTCGCGATGTCATCGTCGAGCACGACCGGACCATCCCCACGCGGACCGCTCTGTTGCATCGGCGCAGCGGTGAAATGCGTTGCGGTGGTGGCGAGTTCGGGCGTGGAGTCGGTGGGCGGCGACGGCGGCGCACCACAGGAGTACACATCGGGTCGCCCGGTCCGACTCGGCCACACCGCCACCAGCGCGGTCTCCGCACCCATGGTCCGGCGCAGTTCGTCCAATCCGACCGCGAGCACCTCCACCATGGACGTGGCCGCGCCGACCGCGGTCGCCAAGCGGGAGGCGGCCTGATCGCGGGCCTGCGCGTCGTGCTCGGCGGTCACGTCCCGCACGGTCCCGACGAAGATCCGCTCGTCGTTCTCCTGGATCACCAGCGAACTCGCGCTCACCGCCAGCCAGCGTTCCCGGCCGTCACGGTGGCGCACCGGCATCACGAAACGTGAAGCCTCCGTACCGATCTGGGGGTACCCGTCCCGATCCGACAGCGCCCACGGATGCGGCAGCGGAAACGGCACTTCGCTGGCGCCGTACCCGGTGAGCACCCCGAACGCGGAGTTCACCTCCACGATGGTGCCGTGGTCGTCGGCGACGAAGAACCCGTCCTGCAGCGACTCCACCAGTGCGGTGCGGAACGCGTCGCGGCCTTCGAGATCCTCTGCGCGCGAACGCTGTTGCTCGTACCGGCGGGTGCCGTCCAGGTACCCGCGGGTGGCGATGTCCAGCGCGGCCATGGTCTGCAGCAGGAACTCCAGCGCCACCTCGGCGCTGCGGGGATCCGCTGGGGCACCGGCGTATTCGGCGACGGCGTGGAAGTGGTTCTCGGTGAGATCGAGCAGACTGATGCCCTCGATCAGGGCCCGTCTGCCCAGGTCGTAGCCCTCGGTGAGGCCTGCCTGGCCCGGTGCGGCGACGTGGCGGCGTAGCGCCACCGAGTAGTCGTCGAGAAATGCGGCCAGCACAGCGCTCATCGGCAACCTCTCATCGATGCCTCATATGCTGGGCCCGCGAAACCGGGCCGCGAGCACCAGGGCGTCGTCGGTGTCTTTGGCTTCGCGAGCGAGCAGGTCGCCCGCGATGATGGTGGCGGGTTTGGCCAGGTCCAGGGCTTCCGGACCGACCGCGACGATCCCGTCGGTGGCCATCAGCAGCAGGTCGCCGGGCCGGATCGGCAGGGTCTGCGGTTGCAGGTGCGAGGGCAGTCGGTAGCCGACGATCCCGCCGGTGAGCAACATCGTCGCCCGCAGTTCCGGACCCGCGGGGCCCAGCGTCAGCAGTCGCGAATCCACATTGCCCACCCCGAGCCACTGCATGGTCTCGCCGGGCCCGATCAGTGCCAAAGATACTGCCGCGCCACGGGTTTCGACCATCGCGCGATGGCACAGCACCATCAGCACGTCCAGGGGTTCACCGCAGTTCTCGGTGAGAATCACGGTGGCGCGATCGGCCGCGTCGGCCGCTGCCATGCCGTGGCCAAGGCCGTCGAGTACTCCGAACAGCACGCCGCCGTCGCCGGTGTCCAGCACCAGCGCGCGGTCACCGGAGACCTCCTGGCCCGGCAGTGCCCGACCCGCGGTCGACCACTCCGTGCGGCCGATGATCCCGTCCTCATGCAACGTCGGGTACCCACTTCCACATCTCGATCAACGTCCCGCGACCCGGGGCGGAATCGATGGTGAGGCGGTCCATCAGCCGACGCGCACCGGGCAGGCCGAGGCCGAGGCCACGGCCGGTGGAGTAACCGTCCTCGAGCGCGCGCGGAATGTCACGGATGCCGGGGCCCTGATCCTCGGCTTGGACGATGAGCGCGCGACGGCCCTCCCGCACGTCGATCAGCAGCCGGATCTCGCCGCTGCCCGCGTAACTGGTGATGTTGCGGGCGATTTCGGAGATGGCGGTGGAGATCATGGTGCGGTCGGTGATGGTGAAACCGAGGTCCGCGGCCAGTTCACTGCCGGCCTGGCGAGCGATGACGATGTCACCCGACACCTTGACCGCGATCGCCACCTGCTCAGCGGCCACTGTCGCGACCGTCTCGTCGACGCGGGTGCCGGTTCAGCCAGGAGAGGCCTTCCTCCAGATCCAGCGCGGTGTGCATGTCTTCGAAGGTAAGGCCCAATTGCACCATCGCGAAAGCGACTTCGGGCTGTAGTCCCACGATCACGGTCTCGGCCCCGCGCAACTGGGTCATGTGCGCGATGGTGCGCAACGACCGGGCGGCGAAGGAGTCCATCACGTCGATCGCGGTGACGTCGACGATGATGCCGGTCGCGCGATAGCGACTGACCTGCTTCATCAGGTCGTCCTGCAATCGCTCGGTGTCGGCGTCGGTCAACGCCGACTGCACAGACGCGATCAGGAACGTGCCCTGTTTCAGAATAGGTACCGGCATGGTGGCTAGCTCAGCGCCCGTCCCGCTCGCTCAAACGCTCGGTGACCCGGGATACCTCGTATCCCAGCAAGCGCTCGGCCTCTTCGATACCGCCCTGCAGGTCGCCCACGGCGTTCATCTTGGACAGATCCAAGCCGATCGTGACCAGCGTGAGCGCGATCTCCGAGGACAGGCCGGTGATGATGACGCTGGCGCCCATCAGGCCCGACGCGTCGACGGTCTGCACGAGGTGGTTGGCCACCACCGAGTCGATCGCCGGCACACCGGTGATGTCGATGACGACCACCTTGGCGCGGTTGGCGCGGATCGCGCGCAGCAGCTGCTCGGTGAGCTGACGGGCGCGCTGGGAGTCCAGCACGCCGATGATCGGCAGAATGAGCAGCTGTTCACGCACCTGCAGCACCGGGGTGGACAGCTCGCGGATGGCTTCCTGCTGCTGGCGGATGACGCGTTCGCGTTCCTGCACGAACGAGATGGCCACGGTGCTGGCGATGCGGTTGGCGGCCGGTTCGTAGGCGTCCAGCACCTGGTTGAGCATTTCGAAGTCGGCCTGGTACTTCTCGAACAGCGAGCGGGCCAGCACATCGCGCAGCAGCAGCACGATGCCCAGGACCTCGTCGGTTTCCACGCCTCGGGGAATGATGCGCTCGGACAGGTCGCGGGCGTAGGCCTGCAGGGCCTCGACGCTACCGGTGACCAGCACCTCGACGTAGTTGTCGTACATCGACGTGGCTTCGGAGAAGATCTCCTCCGGGGTCATCGCGGTGAGCAGCTCGGCTTCGGTGATCCGCCGTGCCCACTCTTCACGCAGCCCGGTGCGGTTCTGCCGCAGGTGCTCGACCAGTTGCGGTAGCAGGTTGTCAACCTGGCGTGCCGGCAGCGAATCCGCCGAAAGACTCATGGACACCTCGGACATGGAAACCCCTGCCCCTTTCGACGGAGAACGTTTTCGGTGCGCACAGTGCGCGTTGAGCCTGAGCCTACTCATACCCCCCTGGTGGTGCTGCCCAAACGTGCGGCTATCGGCTAATTCGGGGCGAACCCGCGTTCCAACCCGCTCAGCGCCTGGTCCAGATAGGCCGTGAGGTCGGTGTCGCCGCGTTGCAGCCAGGCGTCGAAGGCGGCGCGCGCGGCGGCCAGGGTGGTGCGTCCGATGGCCAGCGGAATGAGGTCTTCCGGGGAGGCGCCCAACCGCTTGGCGGCGAACTCGCCGACCGCGCGCTCCCAGGCGTCGTAGTGCGCGCCCGCGCCCGCCGACAGGGCGGGAACCCCGGAGACCAGACGCATTCTGGTGCGCAGTTCGGGGATGTCCTGGGCGCGATATCTGTTGGCCGCCACCACGATTCGGCGCACGGCGGCCATCATCGGCTCGTCGTCGGGAACAGCGGCGAAGGCGGCTTGCAGGTCGTGCACCTCGTTGTCGAACTGGTGCCACAGCACCTCGGCCTTGGTGGGGAAGTAGCGGAAGAAGGTGCGTTCGCTGACCCCCGCTTCGGCCGCGATGCGCTCGACGGTGATGTCGTCGAACCCGTGTTCGGCGAACAGCCGCATGGCGATCACTTCGAGTTCGCGGCGCGTGGTGCGCGGCGGGCGACCGCGGTGGGCGCGCGGAGACGGGGCGGACATGGATACAGCGTAGGGACTGCGCGTCGACCTGCACGAGCTCTTGATTATGTCAGTGACTGACGTTAATGTTCGGAACATGTTCGTGGCGCACCTCACATCGCCGCAGGCGGGTGCATGTGCCGCTGCGGGAGTGATCCTTGTCATCGCCCTCGGCGCGACCGAGCAACACGGCCCGCACCTGCCGCTGTCCACCGATACCGACATCGCGTCGGCGATCTGTGCGCGGGTCGCCGCGCTGCGTGACGATGTGGTCGTCGCGCCTGCGGTTCCTTACGGGGCCAGCGGTGAGCACGCCGGGTTCGCGGGCACCTTGTCGATCGGACAGGCCGCGCTCGAACTCCTGGTAGTCGAACTGTGCCGATCCGCGACGGACACATTCTCGCGGATCGTGCTGGTGAACGGGCACGGCGGCAATGTCGAAGCACTGCGTCGAGCAGTGGTCCTGCTCCGCTCGGAATCGCGCGACGTGCGGTTGTTCTCGCCCGGCTACGGCGGCGACCCGCACGCCGGCCGCACCGAAACCTCGATCCAACTCGTGCTGCGCCCGGACCTGGTGCGCACCGAACTGGCCGAACCGGGGGACACCCGACCGCTCACCGAACTGCTGCCGCTGCTGCGCGCGGGCGGGGTGCGCGCGGTCAGTGCCAACGGAATCCTGGGCGACCCCACCGGATCGACCGCCGAAGAAGGCGCCGACCTGCTGACGGCCGCCACCACCGCACTACTGGAAGACCTGGGCCGATGGTGGCCGCAGGATCGTGAGGAAGGACCCCGATGAATCCCTGGTTCGAAACCGTCGCCGAGGCGCAACGGCGCGCCCGCAAGCGTTTGCCGAAGTCGGTGTACGGCGCGCTGATCGCGGGATCCGAACGCGGGCAGACCATCGAAGACAATCAGACCGCGTTCACCGAGCTCGGCTTCGCCCCACACTGTGCGGGCCCGATCGGCGAACGTGACCAGTCGACAACCGTTCTGGGACAACCGGTGTCGATGCCGCTGCTGATCTCGCCCACGGGCGTGCAAGCGGTGCACCCCGACGGTGAAGTCGCCGTCGCCCGTGCCGCGGCCGCGCGCGGAATCGCCATGGGCCTGAGCTCTTTTGCGAGCAAGCCGATCGAAGACGTCATCGCGGCCAACCCGCAGACCCTGTTCCAGCTGTACTGGTGCGGCAACAAGGACCAGATCCTCGAGCGGATGGCCAGGGCACGCGCGGCGGGCGCGGTCGGGCTCATCCTCACCCTGGACTGGTCGTTCTCGCACGGCCGCGACTGGGGCAGCCCGGTCATCCCCGAATCGCTGAACCTGCGCACGATGATGAAATTCGCGCCGCAGACCCTCGCCCGTCCCCGCTGGTTGGCGACCTACCTGCGGTCGGGGTCGATCCCCGACCTCACCGCCCCCAATATGGCGGTCGGTGGCGGCGCGGCCCCCGGTTTCTTCGGTGCCTACGGCGAATGGATGCAGACCCCCGCGCCCGACTGGGACGACGTCGCCTGGATCTGCGCGCAGTGGGACGGGCCGGTGCTGCTCAAGGGCGTCATGCGGGTCGACGACGCTTTGCAGGCGGTCGATGCGGGCGTGGCGGGCATCTCGGTGTCCAACCACGGCGGCAACAACCTCGACGGCACCCCCGCCGCCATCCGCGCCCTGCCGGTGCTGGCCGACGCGGTCGGGGACCAGATCGAGGTCCTGCTCGACGGTGGGATCCGGCGCGGCAGCGATGTCGTGAAGGCCGTAGCACTGGGTGCGCGCGCGGTGCTGATCGGCCGCGCCTACCTGTGGGGTCTTGCCGCCAACGGCCAGGCCGGCGTCGAAAATGTTCTCGACATCATGCGCGGCGGCATCGACTCCGCCCTGCTGGGTCTGCGCAAGACCTCGATTACCGACCTGACCCGCGACGACATCGTGATCCCGGCCGGTTTCGAACGGGCACTGGGGGTGCCATCGGGGCAAAACCATTCTGGCAACCGGGATTTCAGCATTGACGGAACCCTCGTCAGCGAGGGTGCGGCTGGTTAATATCGACGGTTGGTCATCACCGTCGAAGGGGGCATTTCGTGAATGTGGTTTCGGAATCAGCGGATTCGCGTAGTCGGATCATGATGTCGCGCAGCGTGTCCTACACCTTGCCCGCTGTCGTGGCGGTGGCGTTGGTCTCGGCCGGATGTGGCACCGCGACACCGAAACCGGCGCCGCGCGCGGCCTCGGCCACACTCACGACCACCGCCAAGGCCCCCACGTCCACCACCACGCCCCGGCCGACCACCACGACGTCGGCCAAGGCAACGGCGTCGGTCGCGGTGTGCGTGGACAAGACGACCAACGTCCGGGTAGCCGACGCGCAATGCGACAGCTCCGATACTCGGTTCACCCGCTTCTGGTACCAGCACACCGACACGTTCGTGTACCCGGCGATCGGTGTCGCGGTCGCGTTGGCCGCGGGCAGTTTCCTGCGCCCGACCAGCGGAGAGATCTTCGACCGTGGCGCACCCACCAAGGGCGGCACCATCTCTCGCGGTGGTCTGGGTAAGTCCCGTCCGGACTCTTCCGGTGGCAGCGGCGGGTCCTAGAACGAACCCGCCCGGTGCGAACGTGCACCGGGCGGGTCCGTCTCAGACGTCCTGCAGGTTCCGATCCCGGGTTTCGGGCAGGGCCATGATGCACAGCAGTGAAATCAACGCCATGCTGCTGAGGAACAACCCGACCGCCAGGGTGCCAGCGCTCTCACTGATCTTGGCCACCAGCAGCGGCGCGATGCCACCGCCGAGCACACCGCCCAGGTTGTAGGCCAGTCCGGCACCGGAATACCGTGCCTCGGTGGGGAACAGCTCGGGCAGAAACGCCCCGATCGGCCCGTACACGATGCCCATGCACAGCAGCGCACCCGACAGCGCGATCGCGATCAACACCAGGTTCTTGGTGTCCAACAGCGGGAACAACACCATGCCCCACACCACACCGAACGCCGCGCCGCCCAGCATGAGCTTGCGCCGACCGGTGATATCGGACTGGCGGGCCACCAGGAAGGTGCTCACACCGAGCACCACCACCGCGATCAAGGTCAGGCCCAGCATCGAATTGCGGGGAATGCCCAGGGTTTTCGTGGTGTAGGTCAGGCAGTAGGTGGCGGCGGTATAGAACATCACGTAGATGACCACCATGGCGCCCGCGCCCAGCAGCAGCTGCTTCGGGTAGCGGCGCACCACCGTCATCAGCGGCACCTTCGTCGCCTCTTGCGCGCTGACGTATTCGGCGAAAGCGGGAGTCTCCGCCACCTTCAACCGAATGCGCAAGCCGACCGCGACCAGCACGAACGAGAACAGGAACGGAATGCGCCACCCCCACGACTCGAACACGCTGTCGGGCAGCCACGCCGACAAAGCCCAGAACGAGGCCGTGGCGACGAAATAGCCCACCGGCGAACCCATTTGGGCCGCGGAGGCGAACAGGCCGCGCTTGTTCGCCGGGGCGTGCTCGGTCGACAACAGCGCCGCGCCACCCCACTCACCGCCGAGACCGATGCCCTGCAGCACGCGCAGCGTGACCAGCAGAATCGGCGCCGCCACCCCGATCGCGTCGAAACCCGGCAGCAATCCGATGCACGCCGTGGACAGGCCCATGAGCAGCAGCGACACCACCAGGGTGCGTTTGCGTCCGATGCGGTCGCCGTAGTGGCCGAAGATGATCGCGCCGACCGGCCTGGCGATGAACCCGATAGCGAAAGTCGCCAGGGCGGCGAGCGTTCCGGCGATCGGTGACAGGGTCGGGAAGAACATCTTGTTCAGCACCAGCGCCGCGGCGGTGCCGTAGATGTAGTAGTCGTAGAACTCGATCGCGGTGCCGATGAAACTGGCTGTGGCGACCCGTCTTCCGTCGGTCGGCCCAGCTTTCGCAGCTGCGCTCGTCGGCGATAATTCCTTCATGAAAATCCTGTCACACGGGCGAGAAGAGAGCGGGTCGCGCCGGTGGGGGCCGCGACCGTGGCGTGTAGAAAACCACACCCGGCGCTGCTCGAGACCTGTTCCCGTGGTTCAAGACACCTCTGCCGCCGGCTCTTCCGAGCCGCGCGGGCTGAATTCCCTTGGCGCGCTGCGATGGTGATCCACCAGCGTGTCGTAGATCTCGGCCAGGGCGGCGAGCTGATCGCGGTCCAGCACATCGATCATGTGCCTGCGCACACTGCGCACATGCGCGGGCGCGGCCGTGGTGAGCACCTGGCCGCCGGCGCTGGTCAGTTTGGCCACGGTGCGGCGCTGGTCGTGCGGCATCGTCTCGCGGGAGACCAGACCGCGCTTCTGCATGCGGGTGATCTGGTGCGACAGTCGGCTCTGCGACCACTCGAGCGCGCAGGCCAGATCGGCGAAGGTCAGGCGCTGGCCCGGCGCGTCGGCCAGGTGGACCAGCACGGAGTATTCGATGTAGCTCAGGTTGGCCGCGCGGCCCGCATCGCGTCCGATCGCCGCGGCGATCAAGTCGCGGGTCCGGACATAGCCCAGCCAGGCACGCATTTCGACATCATCGAGCCACTGTGGATCGGTCACGATCGAGCTCCAGATTCTGAAGGTGCAGGCTTCGGATTGAACGGTGCACGCCCACCACCGTTGGGAGAATGGGTAGCACCGTTTGTGTTGAACGTGCAACCTCGATAATGGTTGAGCTAGCGGTTTTGCGGGGACGATCGCGAAAATAGGGTTGCCTAACAACCGGCTCTGTGTGCACGGGTCGATAGGCTGCGGACTGCTTTGTGACCAGCCCTGCCTGGTGCTCCGCGACGTCGCGGTGCCCGCCCTGCCCGAAGGAGTGCGATCCGTGACCGCCCCGGAATTCCGCTATTCCGATCTGCTGCCCATCGGCGCGGACGAGACCCCCTACCGCCTGCTCACCAGCGAGGGAGTCAGCACCTTCGAACACAACGGGCGCACCTTCCTGCAGGTGGAGCCCGAGGCGCTGCGGCTGCTGACCGAGACGGCGATCCACGACATCAGCCACTACCTGCGCCCCGCGCACCTGCGGCAGCTGCGCAAGATCATCGACGATCCCGAATCCTCGGGTAACGACCGCTTCGTGGCGCTTGATCTGCTCAAGAACCTCAACATCTCCGCCGGTGGCGTGCTGCCGATGTGCCAGGACACCGGCACCGCGATCGTGATGGGCAAGAAGAGCGAAGGCGTGCTCACCGGGGTCGACGACGCCGAATGGCTCAGCCGCGGCATCTTCGACGCCTACACCAAGCTGAACCTGCGCTACTCCCAGCTCGCCCCGATCACCATGTGGGACGAGAAGAACACCGGCACCAACCTGCCCGCCCAGATCGAGCTGTACTCGACCGAGGGCGACGCCGACAACCCGGTGTACAAGTTCCTGTTCATGGCCAAGGGCGGCGGTTCGGCCAACAAGTCGTTCCTGTACCAGGAAACCAAGGCCGTCCTGAACCCCGAGCGCATGCTCGAGTTCCTCGACGAGAAGATCCGTTCGCTGGGCACCGCGGCCTGCCCGCCGTACCACCTCGCGGTGGTCATCGGCGGCACCAGTGCCGAATTCGCCTTGAAGACAGCGAAATACGCGTCCGCGCACTACCTGGACAACCTGCCGACCGAGGGTTCGATCACCGGTCACGCCTTCCGTGACGTCGAGCTCGAGGAAGAGGTCTTCCAGCTCACCCGCGAGTTCGGCATCGGCGCGCAGTTCGGCGGAAAATACTTCTGCCACGACGTGCGCGTGGTCCGGCTGCCCCGCCACGGTGCGTCCTGCCCCG
This sequence comes from Nocardia sp. NPDC058640, assembly GCF_042716995.1. Taxonomy (NCBI): domain Bacteria; kingdom Bacillati; phylum Actinomycetota; class Actinomycetes; order Mycobacteriales; family Nocardiaceae; genus Nocardia; species Nocardia sp. NPDC058640. The sequence continues at coordinate 28,487 of NZ_JBHXRG010000012.1, read as the reverse complement.
TCGCGATCGCGGTCTCCTGCTCCGCGGACCGTCAGGCCCTGGCCAAGATCACCAAGGACGGCATCTTCCTGGAACAGCTGGAAACCGAACCGGCCCAGTACCTTCCGGAGCAGACCGCCGACATCCTCGGCGGCGACGTGGTCAAGATCGACCTCAACCGTCCGATGGACGAGATCCGCGCCGAACTGTCCAAATACCCGGTGAAGACCCGTCTTTCGTTGACCGGCCCCCTGGTCGTGGCCCGCGACATCGCCCACGCCAAGATCAAGGAACGCCTCGACGCAGGCGAACCCATGCCGGAGTACCTGCGCGACATGGCCGTCTACTACGCCGGCCCGGCGAAGACTCCCGAGGGTTACGCATCCGGCTCCTTCGGTCCCACCACCGCGGGCCGCATGGACTCCTACGTCGACCAGTTCCAAGCCGCGGGCGGCTCCATGGTCATGCTCGCCAAGGGCAACCGCTCCGCCCAGGTCACCAAGGCCTGCCACGAACACGGCGGCTTCTACCTCGGCTCCATCGGCGGCCCCGCCGCACGCCTGGCCCTGGACTGCATCAAAAACGTCGAGGTCCTGGAATACGCCGAACTGGGCATGGAAGCCGTCTGGAAAATCGACGTAGAAGACTTCCCCGCCTTCATCGTCGTCGACGACAAAGGCAACGACTTCTTCGCCGAAACCGCCAAGCCCCTCGCCCTGCGCGTCCGCACCCGCTCCAAGGAACGCGCGTAGTCGTTTCAGCTCCCGAACCCCGGTGTCAGCTTCGGCAGGCACCGGGGTTCGCCGTCTCGGCGGCATCTACCGTCCGGGTGTAATGTGACGCGCGACATACGGTGTACAGGGCTGGATAGGGGTGTGGATGGCTGCCGGTGGGGTTCCGCGGGGGCGGGTGACGCGCAGTGCCAAGTTGGGGCAGTACGCGGCGGGGCAGGCCGTTCGGGGGGTTGGGCGGCGGTTGACGATGATCGGGCGGACCGACGAGGCGCGGCAGGTGTTGGCCGAGCGGTCGGCGATGATGAAAGCGCAGCAGATCGTCGCGGTGCTGGGGAGCATGAAGGGGTCGGCGATGAAGCTGGGGCAGATGGCCTCGGTGCTCGACCTGAACTTCGTGCCCGAAGCGCATCGGGAGCAGTTCCGTCAGCAGTTGGCGGCGCTGCAGGACCGGGCGCCGGCGATGCCGTTTCCGACCATGCGGAAGGTGATCGAGGACGATCTCGGGCCCCTTGCGCGCACCTTCGTCGAATTCGACGAAACGTCGATCGCGGCCGCGTCGATCGGCCAGGTGCATCGGGCGCGACTGCACGACGGGCGCGTGGTCGCGGTCAAAGTGAAGTATCCGGGGGTCGAGCGCGCCGTGCACGCCGACATCGGCAACCTCGAATTCCTCAGCAAGATGGGCAAATCCATGCTGCCCAGCCTCGCCGACACCGGCGTGTTCGACGAAGTCGCCGACAATCTGCGCAGCGAACTGGACTACGAACGCGAGGCCCGCACCCAGCATCGCGTCGCCCAGCGTTATCGCGGCCATCCCCTCATCACCGTGCCCGACAGCATCGGGGAATACTGCACGCACAACGTGCTGGTCACCGAATATGTTGACGGACAACCCTTTTCGCATCTCCAGACACTGTCCGCCGCCGAGCGTGACCACTACGGCGAGCTGATATACCGCTTCTACCTCGGTTCGCTGTTCACCGACAACGAGTTCTGCGGCGACCCCCACCCGGGCAATGTGCTGCTGGCCGCCGACGGCAAACTGGCCTTCGTCGATTTCGGTCTCTACAACGAAATGGACGCTGCCCACGTCGAATTCGAGCGTTCCTGCCTGCGGGCGGCCGCCGAAGGGAGGGCCGAGGATCTGTACAACGCGTGGGTCGGGCGCGGCATCATCGACCCGGACGCGCAGGTCACCGTCGAAGAGTGCATGGCCTACGTCTGGGCGGTGACCGGCTGGCACCTGCTCGACGAAGAAGTCACCATCACCCCCGAATTCGCCACCGGCGCACTGCTTCTCGCCGCCGACCCGCGCTCGTCGGACTTCCAGGGCATGCACAAACAACTCCTGCCGCCCGAACACGTGTTCTCCCGCCGCGCCGACCTGTTCACCTTCGCCACCCTGGGCCAACTGCGCGTCACCGCCAACTGGCACCAACTCGCCCGCGAATGGCTCTACGACGAGCCCCCGCAGACCGCGATCGGCGCGACGATCGCGCAGTGGCGGGCGACCGCGGGCGGAAGTAGCGACCGGCCCGCTCGATAGGATTCCGTCCATGAACACTGTGCTCGGCCGCGCGGCCGTCCGGATCCTGATCACGATCACAGCCGCCGCAGCCGTAACAGCCCTAGGCCTCGGAACCGCCAACGCCGACACCCTCGAACAGTTCCAATCCGCCGCGGGCACCGAAGGCCTCGCCCCGCCGCTGGCCGCCGCCTACACCCTCGCTGAACAACAGGCCCACGCCGAGGGCGTACCACTGTCGATCACCTCCGGCTACCGCACCTACGAGCAGCAGCAATGGCTCTGGCAAGACGGCCTCGCCACCTACGGCACCCCCGAAGAAGCCCGCCGCTGGGTCCTCCCGCCCGAAGAGTCCACCCACGTCTCCGGCCATGCCGTCGACGTCGGCCCCCAGCAGGGTGCGCAGTGGCTGGAGGCCAACGGCAACCGCTGGGGCCTCTGCCGCACCTTCGACAACGAGTGGTGGCATTTCGAGCTGGCCACCGCACCCGGCGCGCCGTGCCCGCCCACGGTGCCGGACGCGAGCCACCGCTAGAGCTCGATTCGGTCGGCGAGGACAGTACGCAACCGGCGTGGGGGGGCGTGCGCGTGCGGCCACCCCCCGGCCGGGGGCGCCCCGCCGCGGAGACAGGGGAGGATGTGGGGGAGTGGGGGGGGGGGGGGGGGCCCCGCGGCGCGCGGCGGGTGGGAG
>NZ_JBHXRG010000012.1:0-25548 GCF_042716995.1 Nocardia sp. NPDC058640 | reverse complement strand
TACGCGCCCCACCGCATCAGCACTATTCGGACGCCTAGTACAGAACCAAACCGGCGTGGCCGTGAACGCGAGTGAACTCCCACGCGTCAGGTCAGCGCAGCTCGGCGAAGAAGGTGCGGATGTCGGCGACGTGGGCGGCGGGTTCTTCCATCGCGACGAAGTGGTTGCCCGGATTCCCCGACGGCCAGTGGGTGATCTTGTTGCCGCGGTCGGCGAGCTTGCGCATCAGCGGTGAGCCTCCGCCGTAGACGCCGGTCGGCACCAGGTTCTGGTCGGTCGGCCAGCCGAAACCGCCGCCGGCGCGCAGTCCGTCGTACATCGGCCAGGACGAGGTGCCGGTGGTCTGGGTGAACCAGTAGAGCGAAATATTGGTGAGCAGGTGGTCGCGGTCGATCACGTCCTCGGCGAGGTCGGCCATGAACGCGAACTCCTGGAACTTCTGCATCATCCACGACAGCAGCGCCACCGGCGAATCGTTCCAGCCGAGCGCGAAGGTCTGCGGGGCGGCTCTCAGGATGTCGTGATGGTTGACGCCGCCGGTCATCCACTGCTGCATCTCCGCCCACTGCGCGAGGTCCTCGGCCGTCATCGTGGGCACATCCGCCTCGGTCGGCATCCCGATCCCGCCGTCGAGGTGCACGCCGATCACGTGCTCGGGCGCGGCCAGTGCCATTTCCGGTGCGACATAGGCGCCGAGGTCGCCGCCCCGGGTGCCGTAGCGGTCGTAGCCGAGGCGGTCCATGAGGGTTGCCCACATCGCGGCGACGCGGGCCGTGGTCATTCCGGGTTCGCGCGGTGCCGCCGAGAAGGCGAAGCCGGGAACGGACGGGATCACCACGTCGAAGGCCAGTGCCGGGTCGAGACCGTGGGCGCGCGGATCGGTGAGCGGGCCGATGGTGCGGGTGAATTCGACGAACGAGTTGGGCCAGCCGTGGGTCAGCAGCAGCGGCACCGCGTCGGGTTCGGGGGAGCGGACGTGCACGAAGTGGACGTCGAGTCCGTCGATCTCGGTGACGAACTGCGGGAACGCGTTCAGTGCTGCTTCCTGTGCGCGCCAATCGAATTCGTTCACCCAGTAGTGGGCGAGCTCGCGCAGGTACTCGGTGGGGACGCCGCGCTCCCAGCCCTCGCCCGGCAGCTGCGCCGCCCAGCGCGCCCTGCTCAGTCGCTCGTGCAGATCGTCGATATCGGCCTGCGGGATGTCGATGCGGAACGGGCGGATGGTGCTCATCGGAACTCCTCGTTGTCGGTGTGATCACGACGCTATCGATCATCTAGGACAGTTCTGGTCCTAGATGTGCGGGAGAATCGAATTCATGACCGACACCGCCGCCCGCCTGCTCCGCTTGCTCTCCCTACTGCAGATGCCACGGGAGTGGCCGGGCAGCGAACTGGCCGACCGCCTCGGCGTCACCGACCGAACCGTGCGACGCGACATCGACCGGCTGCGCGACCTGGGCTATCCAGTGGTCGCCGCGATGGGCGCGACGGGCGGATACCGGCTCACCGCAGGCTCGGCGCTACCGCCGCTGATCCTCGACGCGGACGAGGCAGTAGCCGTGGCGGTCGGGCTGAGAGTCGCTGCGGGACAAGCGGTTACGGGCATCGAAGACGCCTCGGTCCGGGCCCTGACCAAACTCGAACAGGTCCTGCCCGCGAAACTTCGCCGCCGCGTACAGGTGGTCGGTTCGGCGGTCGCGGTCCGAGCGGGCGAGGGCCCCACCGTCGACCCGGAAGTCCTCACCACCCTCGCCGCCGCCGTCACCAACCGAGAACGCCTCCGCTTCACCTACCGCGACGCCACCGGCACCGAATCCCGCCGCCACACCGAACCCGCGGGCGTCGCCGCCGCGGGCCGCCGCTGGTACCTCGTCGCCTACGACCTCGACCGCGACGCCTGGCGCAGCTTCCGCGCCGACCGCATCGAATCCCCCCACCCCACCGGCGCCCGCACCACCGCCCGTGACCTACCCGCCACCGACGCGGCCGCCTACGTCGCCGGCAGCCGAACCGATTGGGCCACACCGCAATACCGCGTCGACGTCACCATCGAGGCGCCACACGGCCGAATCGCGGGCCGCCTCGGCGAGCAACCGAAAACCCTACGCGCGCAAGGCAACACCACCTGCCGCCTCACTGCCACCCGAGACGACGACCCCACCTGGCTCGCCGTCCAGCTGATCTCCCTGGGCGTCCCGTTCCGCGTATCCGATTCGCCAGAACTGATCTCGGCATTGCAGGTCCTGAACGGTCGCGTCGCTGCCGCGGTGGCGCAATGACTGGTGATCGCAGTACTAGTCTGGGATGGTGCCTCGTTCGCAATCGACCTACGTCGGGGTGGACCGGGCGCTTGCGGCGGCGTTGATCGCGCTCGATGACGCGTTCGCGACGGTGAGTCCGCCGGCTGCCGTCGAGGCCTGCCCCTGCTGTCGGAATCCGGCGGACTACGCGGTGCTGTTGAGCAAGCCTCGTCACCAACTCACCGGAATCGAACTGGGCAGCTACGCCTTTCGAGTGCTCAACACTGTCGGATCGGAGGAGGATCTGCGGTATCTCGCCGGTCGCATCCTGCAATTGGTGCACACCGGTGACGCGCGGATGCCCGATATGGAGATCGTGTACGGCAAACTGCTGCGGGCCGGTTGGCGATCGTGGCCGCAGGCCGACGCGATCGCTGATGTGTTGGATGCGTTGTGGCACAGCATGTTCACGGTGAACGACGCACCCGTGGATGCCGTGGTCTGCGCGGTGGGTACGGCCGAGTCGACGATCGCCGCTCGGCTCGCGCAGTGGGAGTTGCTGGATTCGCCGTTGTCGACACGGAACCTGCGTGAGTTCGTGGTGCACGGATGCCGTCTCGCGAACGGCCGGTTGGTTCCGGCGAATTCGCAGTGGGACCGGGCCTCGGTGGCGTATGGCGAACTGGTCGGGTGGCTCAATGACGGAGCTGTCATGGATGCGGTGACCGCGGCATTCGATCGGACCGAGGATGTCGAGCAGCTCGAGCTGCTCGCGGAAACGTATGGGGTACTCGAGTGGGTTCGCCCCGCCTCGTAGGCGGATCGTGCCTACGAGGCGGGTCGGGGTCAGGGGCGGGCGGCGACGGCTTCGACCTCGAAGAGGACGTCGGGGGTGGCCAGGCTCGCTACGCCGATGAGGGTCTGGGTGGGTGGAGTTGTGCCCCAGTGCTCGTGGACCGCACCGGCGATCGGGCCGAGTTTGGTGACGTCGTGGTTGACCACGTAGGTCCTGAGCTGGACGACGTCGGCGAGGGTGAGGTTGTGGGCGGCCAGGGCGGTGGCGATGTTGCGGAAGGTTTGGTTCACCTGGTCGGTGAAGTCGGGGGAGATGACCTCACCTGTCGGGAGGGAGCCGTATTGTCCTGAGACGAGCACCAAGTCCGTGCCCGCGGGGATGACGGCGGTGTGGCTGTAGCCGTAGGGGACCGGGTCGTGCAGGCCTTCGGGGTTGACGAGGGTGTGGGACGCGTGCTCGGTGTTGGTCATATCGACGAATCTGCCAGGGATACACGACATCCTGTGTCATGTATTGCTGGCATAGTTTTTCTTATGCGAGCTGACCGGTTGGTCTCCCTGGTGTTGCTGTTGCGTCGACACGGTCGGTTGTCGGCGGACACCCTGGCCCGCGAGTTGGAGGTGTCCACCCGCACGGTGTTGCGCGATATCGAGGCGCTGTCCACGGCCGGCGTTCCTGTCTACGCCGAACGCGGCAGGCACGGGGGCTTTTCGTTGTTGCCCGGATTCAGAACGGAGCTCACCGGCCTGAATCACGACGAGGCGTTGGCGTTGTTGATCGCCGGATCACGGCGTGGCGCACAGGCATTCGGCCTTGGGTCCGCGCTCGCGTCCGCCATGCTCAAGGTGGTCGACGCGCTGCCGGAGAGCTACCGGGACACCGCCACCGCTGCGGCCCAGCGACTGCTCGTGGACCCCGAGACCGATCTTCTGGCTCGTCGGATGGTCGACGAGGAACTGTCCGACACTGTCATGACCGAAATTCGGCGCGCGGTATTGGCCGGACACAAGCTGCGAATCCACTACACCGCCGTGGATGGGAAACCACAGTGGCGCACCGTGGACCCGATCGGGTTGGTCACTGTTCGATGTCACGGCTATCTGCTCGCCACTAGATCCGGCGAGGATCGCACCTACCGGCTGTCGCGGGTACTGGCCGCTGAGGAGCTCGACGAGCCCGCGCAGCGACCCGATCGGGTCGATCTGAACGAAGCCTGGCAAGAGCGCAGCACCCGGTTTCGAGCCGGCGCCGACCAAGTCGTGGTGCTGACCCGTGTGGACCCGGCGCGGCGAGAGGATCTGGTCGGCACCGCGCTGGCGGTGCGTGGCGAGGAAGTTAGGGCCGACGGCTGGGTGCGGCTGGAAGCGACCTTCCAAGATCGCAGGCACGCCGAATGGGCGCTGTGGCAGCTGGCGGCGAATGCGGAAGTGCTCGAGCCGCAATGGTTGCGGGCACGTCTACACGAGCGCGCCGCGGCGATCACGGCCCGCTACGTGGCGTTACCTGAGCGGTGAGGTCGCGCCAGCGCCCGAGGTAGCAGTTCCGCACCGAACATATATTGGCTCGCCGCCAGTTGTCGTGGTGTCCGTGGGCGGCAGTGCGGGCCGAACCAGCTGGTCAGCCTACTGATGCTGGTTCGCCGGGCATCCCTTCCAGCGTCAATCCACCTTCGATGGTGTTCGGCACCCGCCTGCGGTTGGGTGAGCCCAGTGCGGTGGTGAGGTCGCCGCCGTCGTGTTCGGCGAGCAGTTCACCACTGTCCCACACGAGAAGTGTTGCGCTGACGGTGTTTTCGGCGGTGGAGTGGGCCAGGTCGTAGTGGGCGCAGCCGGGGACGTGGGGGTAGGTGATCCACAGGTCGTAGCCGGTCATGAACAGGTCAAGGTCGAATTGCACGCTGAGGCTGAGCAATTCGCTGCGGCCGTTGTCGTCTACGCCGGCGAAGGCTTCGTCCAGGGCCAGCAGGCGGGGGGCCTGCGGGTCGGCGGAGTCGAGCATGACGTGGGCGGCGGCGAACAGGGGCAGGTGCAGGGAGACCGACTGCTCGCCGCCGGACAGGGCGCTGTGGCGGGCGACGGTGAGTTTGTCCTCGGTGCCGTCGCCGGAGATCAGCGTGAAGGAGAAGACTCGCCAGGTGCGGTAATCCAGTGTGGCGGCGAGGATTTCGGGGTAGGAGCGTTCGGGGTGGGCGGTGCGGGCGGCGCGGATCTCGGCGGCGAAGTGGGCGCGGACCGAGCCGAGGTCTTCGGGGCTCAGCGCGGTGGTGTCGCGGTCCAGGAGTTTGCACACCGACCGCGCCGACTCGGACAGGCCGTCGGCCAGGATCCAGTGCACGCCGATCGTGTTGCCCGAGGACATGCGGCGCTGCTTCATTTCCGCGCCCATGCGGGAGATGAGTTCGCGTGCGTCGGTGGTGCGTTCGTGGATCTGCTGGGCGAGGCCGGTGAGCAGGGCGTCTTCGAGGATGCGGCGTTCTGCGTCGGTGAGCAGTAGTTCCTGGTCGCGGCGGGCGGCGTCGATGCGGGCGGCGAAATCGGCCAGGGCGGTTTGGCCGTTCTCGTCGTGGACGGCGACCACGGTCAATCCGTCGGCCGCGTCCCAGTGCAGGCGGTAGTCGCGGCCGGATGCGGTGAGAGCGGCGTCGAACTCCTGCAGCGCACTGGTGACCGCGGAGCGGGTGGATTTGCGGCTGGCCTCGGTGGGGCGGACCTGGGTGGTGGCGGTGTCGAGGTCGGCGAACAGTGCGGCGACCTCGTCGGGCAGCACGACCGGGTCCACCTCGGGTCCCGCCGCGACGATGCGGTACTGCAGTTGTTCAGGGGTGGACCACGCGGCATCGCTGGTGGGCCAACGATGTTCGACGGATGCGCCCAGGAGACTGAGCAGGTCGGGGCGGGCGTACGGGGCCAGCGAGCGGACCTCGGCGAGTACCTCGGTCAGGGCGGTGGCGAGGGCTTCGTTGGAGGTGCGGTAGGCGGCCTCGGCGTCACCGACCGCCTCGATGGCGGTGTTCGCTGCCTTGCGCGCGGCCCGCTGCTCGGCCTTGGCCGCCTCGATCGCGCCGCGCGCCAGGTCGAGATCGCGGTCGATGTCAGCGGCGCTGGCGCCCAACGCTTCCCGGAGAGTTTCGAGCTTTCGCTGCTGCTCGGTGAAGCCCAGTCGCGCGGCCTCGGCTTCTTCGGCGAACGCTTCGGCCAGTGCTCGGGCTTCGTCGTGGCGGTCGGCGCCCTCGCGTTCGCGTTCCCGTTCGCGCTCGTGTTCGGCGCGCAGACGCAGCAGCCCGGTGCCGGTGTTCTCGAAATGGCGGATCGCGGCGGCGAGTGCGTCGAGTTCGCGTGCCTCGCGCGGGGTTCGGTGGGCTGCGGCGGCGGCCCGAACCTTCTTGTCCAGGGCCGCGACCTCGGCGACTGCCTGATCGAGTTCGCGTTCAGCCTGGGTCGCGGCCTCGACGCGCGAGCGCATAAGACCCGCTGTCTCGGCGACCGCGCGCAACGCCGAGGTCACCGCCGACGGTCGCGGCAGTGCCTTGGCCGCAGCCGACAGTGCGGCCAATTCGGCAGTGGCCGAAGCATCTTCGGTTCGCGCGGCCTCGTGCTCGGCCGCAGCGGCCTCGATCGCCGCCTCGATCTCGGCGAGCCGGGACTCCCGCCTGCGAGCTCGTGCCGTCGTCCCGATGAACTCGGCTTCGGGCTTGTGGTGGTGGCCGAGGAAGACGCCCTGACGGAAGCCGCCGGTCGCGTCGACGACGGTGTGGGGTACGTCGGCGCCGGTCAGTGCGGCGAGAGTGGTGGTGACCGATGTCGGTGCCGTCGCGGGGTCGGACTGCGCTGGTCGTTCACTACTGTTCGCGGCGCCACCAGCGGAGTAGTTCTCGTGGTGCGTGGCGTCGCGCAAAGCGATCGACGCGAGCACGGCGGCGACGGTATCCGTAGGGACGGTCAGTTCGGCCGAATCCTCTTCGACGACAAGGACATCGGCGAGGGTTCGCCCCTCCGGGCGCTGGTCGAGCGGTAAAGGGAGCAGGAAGTGCTCGGACGAGATGTCGGCGGGCAGCGTCGGACCGCAGATCCAGCTGTCGAGCAGACCGCTGGACTGCAGTGCGGCTTCGATACCGGCCGCGTCCTGTGCGGACACCGAATCGGCGAACCGCACCAACTGCCACAGCGGTGCGCCCGGAAGTCCGCCGCGGGCGCCGGTTCTGGCGGGGTGCGGTGGGGGAGCGTCGTCGCGCTGGGCGGCGATCTGGTTGCGTTCGGCGGCCAGGGCGTCGCGACGGGCCGCGGCGGCGACGGCGCGTGAGCGGGCTTCCTGGCGGCGAGTGCGGATCTGCTCCCGCAGCGGTTCACACCGTTCGGCCAGAACCTCGGACGCGGAGGGGATGTCCTCGACTCCGGCACCGGCCAAGGCGGCGTCGAGCGCCTGGAACAAGTCGAGGGCAGCGCTGGTCCGAACCGCGCCGGACCGGCCATCCGTCACCGGGCGCCCGGTGCCCGGGCGATCGCGGGTGTCGGTACCGTCCCCGATTGTGGCGGCGTTCGTTGCCGGGGCATCGGTGCTGGACGGCGTGATATTTGACGGTGCGGCACTGGCCTGCGTCGCAGGGGCGGCCGTGTCGAAGCCGTCTGCCGCGCCGCTCTCGGGCGATGCGACGGCGGCGAAAACCTCGGTGTTGGTGTTCCACCAGGTGCGCAGGGCGGCGGCGGATTCGCTGCGGGCTAAGGCTACCGCGGCTTCGGCGTGGGCTACCTCGGCGGCGGCGGAGTCGCGGAGTTCGATCGCGCGCTCGGCCAAGCGTTCGGAGCGGGTGCGGTCGGCGGCGGCGGTTTCCCACTTACCCAGGGCTTTTCGGACCGCGCGGACATCGGCGTCGCGTTCTTCGGCATGCCCGCGCACTGCCGCGGTGAACTGGTCGAAGCGCCCGTCGGCGCTGGGCGGGGTCCATTCGATGCCCGCTTCTTCGGCGGCGGCACGGACGGCCTCTTCGCCGCGAACGAGCGCCGCGGCGGCGACTCGGACCGCTTCGGTGGCGCGGGAGGCTTCCTCGGCGCGGCGTTGCAGGGTGTGGGAAGCCTCGGCGGCCTTGTCGCGGTGGGCGGCGGCGGAGGCTTCCAGGCGGCGCACGGCGTCAGCGAGGTCATCGAGCTGCTGTTTGCCTTCGTAGGCGCTCGAGCGTTGCAGGTTCTCGCGGTCGGCGATCGCCTGCTCGTAGGCGTGATCGGCGTTCTCGGCCCGCGTTTCGGCTTCGGCGCGGTCGGTTTCGCGGCGGGTGCGCAGGGCGGTCGCGGCGAACAGGGCGGTGGCGGCGTTGGTGACGGCGTCCAGGCGGGTGCGCAGTTGGTCGACGTCGGTTTTCGCCTGTACCGCAAGGTATTTGCGGTACACGTCGACGAAGCGGCGGGTGGCGGTGTCGGCTTGGACGAGGCCGTCGAGGGTGCGCCCGACCTCTTCCATGTCGCTGAACGAGCGGGCCGCGTCCAGGATCAACTGTTCGTCCAGCGGGCGCAGACCATCGGTGAGGGCTTGCGAAAGTCCGCGCGGGTCAAGGTTTTTGGCCAGTTGTGGGCGGCGCAGGGTGAGGATGAGGTTGATCAGCTGGTCGTAGCGCTGCACGCCGAGGCCGAACATGCGCGCGTCGATCGCGGCGCGGTACTCGACGGGGCGGTCGACGATGGCGTCGCTGCCGATCTGCTCGGCCAACTGTTTGCGGGTGAGCGGGCGGTCGTCGGGGCCGATCAGGGAGAAGTCGACACCGGCGCGGCCGTCGGCGACGAAGTACCAGCGGGTCACCTTGTCGGCGGAGCGGGTGGCCCGCATGCCGATGCCCACGGTCACGGTTTCGGGATCGTCCCAGCTGCCGCGCGCGAACTCCATCCACACATACGAGTAGGCCGATTCCTGCTTGCGGTACAGCAGATTCGACTTCATGGTGCGTTCTTCACCGGCGAACGGGTTCAGCCTGCGCGGCTCGATCCGCCCGTCCAACACGAACGGGAACAGCACCTCCAGGGCCTTGGTCTTGCCGGAACCGTTGGGCCCGCGCAGGACAAGGCGACCGTCGGCGAAGCTGAACTCCTGGTCGCGGTAGTCCCACAGGTTGACGATGCCCGCCCGGGTGGGGATGAAACGCACTCCGTCGTGAATGAGTGACATGGGTCAGTTCCCTCCCTCTCCGGTGCCGGTCTCCGCGGCGGTGACGAACAATTCCTCGGACTTGCGAACCCGCACGGTGACCACCGCGCCCCGATACCTGGCCAAGGCGGGCAGGACCAGGACTCCGTCGGGAACCGGTTGGACCAGGCGCAGTTTGGACAGCAGTGCCAGGACCTCGGTGGTGAGCCCGCCGACATCGGCTTGCCATTGCGCGGCGAAGGTCGCGCCGTAGCGGTCGGTGAGCGCGGTGACGGTCGCGCGCAGCCAGGTGTGGTCGAGGAACGGGTAGGCGGGTTCGTCATCGACGGAATCAGTTGTGGCAGCGAAGGGTTCGATCTCGTCGGCGAGCGGCGCGAAGACGCCCGCGGTGGGGATGGACGCATCGAGTTGGTCGAGCAGGACGTCGTCAGGGCTGCCACCGTCGCGACGGGGGACCGGGTTGTCGATATCGAGAACCGCGTCGGCGATCTCACCGATCAACAACAACCCCACCTGCGCCAGGGTCCCGGTGCCGGGGAAACGGGTGTCCGACAGACGGCCCGAGGTGTCGATCAGCGCTACCCCTTCGGCGCGACGTTCGGCACGCAACCCGGTGCAGTATTCGACCTCGCTGATCACCCGGTCCTGTGCCAACACCGCACGCTCGGCAGCGGAAAGGTCGTCGAGGTACACGACCGGACGCTCGACCAAAGCTCGGCGAACGCGACGGGCATCATCTGCAGCGTCCTCGGCCAGCAGCCCGCGCACACTGTGCAGGTGCTGCAGGGCACGCGGCGGCCGGAACAGCGCGAACACCACCGGGCGGTCGATGTCGTACAGCGCCTCGCCCGCCTCCGGGTCGCTGGCCCAGCCGCCGGCGTCACCATCGGCCAGCGTCAACGCCCCACGCGCCCCCAACCAGCCGACGGCATCCACGAACGCGTCACGATCGGCGGCCCGCTCGGTCGACAGGTCCAGGCCCTCGATCCGGCTCGCGTAATCGGCGACGTGTTCGGCCAACTCCGACAGGGTGATCTGGTCGCCCGCCCGGCCCAGCGCGGCCAACGCCAATGACAGATACGCGTACCGGCGGCGGTCGAAGACACGGTCGTTGACGCTGCGGGCAGGCCGGGCGTCGTCGAGTCGGTCGTGCACCGGGTACAGCCGGGCCGTGGTCTCGGTGACTTCCAGGCGGTACCCGAACAGTTCGGCCAGGTCCTCACGCAATTCCGTGGCCCACCGTCGGATCAGTGGCAACGCGATCCGGTCGGGATACACCCGTGTGACCAGGTGGTTGGCCAACATCACCCGCGCCGCACGCTGATAGCTGTCCAGGGCCAGGGCGTCGATCCGTTGCCGCTTCACAGGTTCGCCCCTCGCGTCGACGATGGTCCCGCGCAGCGGTGGATGCCGGTATCGAGCGAGTTGATACGCGGGGAAGCCCGGCGTAATCGCCCAATTCGGCTCGTTTCAGTCAAAATTTTGACTCTGATCCCACGAAGTGGGCGATTACGCCGGGTCGGCGGCCGCAGGCTCATCGCCCGACTCCCCGTCGCGCCGATTCGCGCACTTCGAGGCGGCGGTTGTTCAGGTGGAGCACGCCCGCGGCGGTGTGGATCACGGTCGACCCGTCGCACGGGCGCACCGTCAAGGTGACGCCATTGTCGGAACCTGTTGTGCCGTCGACTTTTCCGCTCACCGGAACCCACGCGGTCGAGGCCGCGTCGAGCAGACGCAACAGCACCTCGGTCTCACGCTGATCCAGTACCCGCTCGTGCACATTGCCCTGCGACAGCGAGGCAGCGGCCGCGGCACGTTCGCGTTGCGCCGCCAGTTGGGCCTCGCGAAGCCGCCGCACGCCCGCGTCGTTGCGCACGATCCGGGCGGGTGCGCCCGCGGTGGGCGCGCGCCCGGTCTCGGCGAGGGTGCGGGAGATCTCCAAAGGTGGTGCGTCCCACCAGGATCGGCTGACGGGCACCAGCTCCGCGTCGGGGTGTTCCAGTGACAGGTGCCGCGGCTTACCCAAGCCGAACACTGCGTCGTACAAAGCGTGCGCACTGCCCGCGGTGGGCGTGGCCACGAACCATTCGGCCAGGTGCCGCAACGCCGACTCCCGGCTCACCCCACCCCGACGGGTCTCGGTGACCCGCCGCAGCAGCGACAGCACCGCCGCGATCGCGCTCATCGTCGCCTCACGCAACCGATCGGCCTCACAGGTCTCCGAGGACTCGCCACCCGCGGACACGAACCAGGTCCGCAACCCGTCCCACCGGGCCTGCCAATCCGCTTCGCGCTCAACAGAACTCAGCATCACCCGCTCGTCGCACCCGGCAGCCCGCCCGATCAACACCGAGACCCCGGTGTCCTCCACCTCGCCGATCGCCGCAGCCAACCGTGGCGCGAACCGCGCGAGGTCCATGCTGAATTCCCGCATGTGCGACAGCAGCGCATCCTTGTGGGCGAGAAAGGATTCCGGGGTGATCTCGGTGGTGCGCACCAGGTCGCCCAGCGACAGGTAGAAGTGCGCGGCCCGTGCGGCCATGTCGGTCAGCGTCGCGTCTAGCCTGCGCAGCGTGGTGTAGACCCGTTCGGCGTCGCCATCACGGTTGGCGGTCGCCAAGGTGCGCAGGTCGGCCAGCAGTTCCGGCAGCACCAACCGCGACAGCGATGCGTCCTCCATTCGAGCCGTCAGCACTCCGGCCACCGCCCGGTACGCCTGGTACCCGGCTTGGGCGAACTGGTAGACGTAATGCCGGTTGCGGTACTCGGCCAGCGTCGCCGCCCGCGTGCCGTCGTAACTGCGTTCCAGCACACCCCAGCGATGCAACTGCTCGAGCAGCGGCCCGATCTCGACCGCGGGCAAGGGCACACCCACGGCCGCGGAGACCCGGCCGCCGGACTCGGCACGCGAAATCCACTCGGCGACGTCGTCGGCGTGCAACAACACCACGTAGGCCGCGCGAGCGCTGTCGAACGCGCGCAGCACCCGCAGGTAGTCCGCGCGCTTCTCGGCGGTGGCGAAGGAGAACAACCGCAGACGCTCGTCCCACAGGGCGGGTACGGCGCTGGGCAGGCCGTCGGCGGAGTCGGTCACCGTAGAGAGGGTAGTGGTGGCCGTGTCGTGCCCCGCCGGACCCGTCCCGATCGGCGTGCCACCGCCGCGGCAGCTCACCCGACGCTGAGCGATCGCAGCTGCTCGAGGAACGATTGGGTGCGCTGATCTCCTGGATACCGTTCGATGATCTCCCTGGCGGCCTCGCCCGCGATCCACGCCAGCGACGGCAGCGACTTGCGACCGGGGGAGAACGCCGCGACACCTTCTTCGACCGCGCGCTCGAGGTCGCGGTCGCGCACCGCCACCACGGCCAGGGTCAGCCGCGCCTCCGAGACCCGCATGGGGTTGCGCACCGAACCGTCGGGTCGGGTCGAATCGCTGATCACCTGCTGGGCGTAGCGCTCGGCCAGACGATCCTGGCCCGCCACCCGGCAGCAGTCCATCGCGTAGAAGTCGAACTTGGTGGCATCCACGACGAAATGGTTGTCCAGATCGGCCGGGTGACCCATCCGCGACAGAATGGCCCTGCCCTCGTCCAATGCGGTCTGCACATTGCGACGATCACCCAGCCGTGCCCAGCCCTTCGCGCGCTGCGCCGCCAACTGCACGCCCACGCTCATCGACGTGGTGCCCGCCATGGCTTTCTCCGACACATCGATCGCGCCACGAAAGTTGCCCTGCGTCAACGCGAACCACGCCGACATCTCCGCGGCCCACCCGACGATCTCGACATTTCCGGCCTCGCGGCCCAGCGAATCCGCCGCTCGCCGAGTGGCTTCCGCGGCTCCGCGCCGGCCCAGATCGTAATCGACGCAACCCACCAGCAACGCCACCCAACCCGCCAGCACGAGGATCTCCCGATGCTGGCTCAGAGTCAGGCGGCTGTCCAGCAGCGAGGTGATCCGGCGCAGCCACGCGGTCCCCTCCGCGTGCAGCGCGTGCGGTTCGGCGTACGCGTATTCGCAGCACAGTCTTTCGGCGGTGATCCGCACCGCATCCAGGGTCGCGCTGTTGACATCGGACATGCGTAGTCGTCCGATGAACTCCAAAGTGTCCATACCGGTTGCCGATAACAGCTCGTCATCGCGGTTGGGACGGGACTTCGGGAAGAACGCGGCGGTGACGGTGTCGAACGCGGCCGCGATGATCGGCGCGTAGAACTCGTCAGGTCGCGATTCCCCGGATTCCCAACGGCGCCAGTTGCGCAGCAGGGTACTGTCCGTCGGCAGGTTGTGGGAGGACTTGGTGCGCATCGCGCGTACCGCGTCGGACTGCGACCACCCCCTCGCGTCACGTTCCGAGCGCATCCGAACAGCCCATACGGGTCGATCATCAGTTGCGGTCACGGCGGTAGTATTCCACCAGTTAACCTTCGGCGTCTCGGATAGGGCATGTAGATGTCATCGGATTGACATCTGCTGCCGGGGGTCACCAGTGTTCATGATGTAAGTAGTACGAAACCTCGTACGACGACAACAGATCCGACAACAGAACAGCGATCCCAATCCAACGGAGGTTCGGGTGGAAGCGTTGATCTATGGATACTTGCGGGACGATCTGGCCGATGGTCAGAGCGACCAATTGGAGGCTGCCCTACGCAGTCTCGCAGCAACCGCGGGCATGTGCTTCGCCGCGACGTTCCACGAAGAACCCGCGGGCGACGGTGCGGCTTTCGCCGAACTCACCCAGGAACTCAAGCGCGCCGACGCCCACCACGTGGTGGTGCCGTCGCTGGAACACCTTGCCGGGCAGACGATTCCGCGCGACCTGCTGATCGCGAAGCTGGCGCACGAGGCGGCCGCCCAGGTACTGACCCTGGAGCGTTAGCCATGGATGTTTGCGCCGATCCACCATCTCGGTAGTGGCCGCACCGGCGGCTGGGCAACCGATTCGAGCAATCGGGTCAGAGGCCGAAGCCGCCGGGACCGCGCCTGCGCAGGTACTTCTCGAACTCCGCGGCGATGGCATCGCCGTCGATCTTGGACATGGTCTCGTTGAGGTCGATCGCCGCGTCGCCGCGCTCCTCGAGGGTGCGCACGTACTCGCTGATCTCCTCGTCGCTCAACGTCATCTCGTTGACGGCGACTTCCCACTCCTCGGCCTGCTTGGGCAGCTCGCCCAGCGGCACCTCGATGTCGAGCACGTCCTCGACCCGGTGCAGCAGCGCGATCGTGGCCTTGGGGTTCGGCGGCTGTGACACGTAGTGCGGGACCGCGGCCCAGAACGACACCGCGGGCACTCCGGCCTTCACGCACTGGTCCTGCAGCACCCCGGTGATCCCGGTGGGACCCTCGTATCTGGTCTGTTCCAGGCTGAACCGCTCCGCGGCCTCGGGACTGTAGGCCGAACCGGTCACCGGCACGGGCCGGGTGTGCGGGGTGTCGGCCAGCAGCGCGCCGAGGATGACCACGGTCTCCACGCCCAACTGCTCGATGAACTCGAGCAGGTCGTCGCAGAAGCTGCGCCATTTCATGTTCGGTTCGATGCCACGCAACAGCACCACGTCGCGGTCGCTGCCGGGGGGCGAGCACACCGACAGCATGGTCGAGGGCCACTGGATCTCCCTGGTCACGCCGTCGACCTGACGCACCGTGGGCCGGTTCACCTGGTAGTCGTAGTAGTCCTCGGAGTCCAGCTCGGCCAGCGGCTCGGCGTCCCAGATCAGTTCCAGATGTTCGATCGCGCCACTGGCGGCGTCACCGGCGTCGTTCCAGCCCTCGAAGGCCGCAACCATGACGGGATTGCGCAACGTCGGCAGTACCGTGTCGGGGGTCTCACTGGCATCCACCCGGTCAGCCTAGTGTCTCGCGCGATTTGTTTTGCGGTGACCGGCGCTCGAGCGTGTTCGTGGCCGCGGGTGTGTCCGACGCCACTGGATTCACCCACAGTGGTCTTGTTCGTCGGAGGGGCCCTCTAGTCTTGAATCATGTCTGCGTCCTTGCCCACCGGGTTCGATACCACGCTCCTCGACACGCTGCAGCGGCGTGTTGTCATCGGCGACGGCGCGATGGGCACGATGTTGCAGGCCGCGGACCTGTCGCTGGACGACTTCCGTGGCCTCGAGGGTTGCAACGAGATCCTCAACGACACCCGGCCCGATGTGCTCGCCGACATCCACCGCGCGTACTTCGCCGCGGGCGCGGATGCGGTGGAGACCAACACTTTTGGTTGCAACCTGCCCAACCTCGCCGACTACGACATCCAGGATCGCATCCGGGACCTGTCCGAACGAGGCACCCGCATCGCCCGCGATGTGGCCGACGAGATGGGGCCCTCGGCCGACGGCACCCCGCGCTACGTGCTGGGTTCGATGGGTCCGGGTACGAAGCTGCCGACGCTGGGGCACGCGCCGTTCGTGTCGCTGCGTGACGCCTACACCGAGGCCGCGCTGGGCATGCTCGACGGCGGCGCCGACGCGATCCTCATCGAGACCTGCCAGGACTTGCTGCAGGTCAAGGCCGCGATCACCGGTTCGCGCCGGGCGATGATCCAGGCCGGGCGTCGGATCCCGATCATCACGCACGTGACCGTGGAGACCACCGGCACGATGCTGGTCGGTTCCGAGATCGGCGCGGCGCTCACGGCGCTGGAACCCCTCGGTATCGACATGATCGGTTTGAACTGCGCGACCGGTCCGGCGGAGATGAGCGAGCACCTGCGGCACCTGTCGCGGCACGCGAAGATCCCCGTGTCGGTGATGCCGAACGCGGGTCTGCCGGTGTTGGGTGCCAACGGCGCCGAGTACCCGCTCACGCCAGAAGAGCTCGCGGTGTCGATGAGCGGGTTCGTGTCGGAGTTCGGGCTGTCGCTGGTGGGTGGTTGCTGCGGCACCACTCCTGAGCACATTCGTCAGGTCGCCGAGGCGGTGCGCGAGGTCGAGAAGACCCTGCCGCCGATCACGCAGCGTCGTCAGCCCGAGCACGAGCCGGCCGTGTCGAGCATGTACACCGCTGTCCCGTTCGAACAGGACGCGTCGATCATGATGATCGGTGAGCGCACGAATGCCAACGGCTCCAAGGCTTTCCGTGACGCGATGCTGGCCGCGGACTGGCAGCGCTGCCTCGAGATCGCCAAGGACCAGACCCGCGACGGCGCGCACATGCTCGACCTGTGTGTCGACTACGTGGGCCGCGACGGCGCCGAGGACATGAACGAGCTGGCCTCGCGACTGGCCACGGCCTCGACGTTGCCGATCATGCTCGACTCCACCGAGGTGCCCGTGCTGCAGGCGGGTCTGCAGCATCTGGGCGGTCGGTGCGCGGTGAACTCGGTGAACTACGAGGACGGCGCGGGCCCGGATTCGCGCTTCCAGCAGATCATGCGCCTGGTGTCCGAGCACGGTGCCGCCGTGGTCGCGTTGACCATCGACGAAGAGGGTCAGGCGCGCACCGCCGATCACAAGGTCGCGATCGCGGAGCGGCTGATCGACGACATCACTGGCAACTGGGGTCTGGCCGAGTCCGACATCATCATCGACACCCTGACCTTCACCCTGGGCACCGGGCAGGAGGAGTCGCGCAAGGACGGCGAGGAGACGATCAAGGCCATCCGCGAACTCAAGCGCCGCCGCCCGAACGTGCAGACCACCCTGGGTCTGTCCAATATCTCCTTCGGTCTGAACCCGGCCGCGCGGCAGGTGCTGAACTCGGTGTTCATGCACGAATGCGTGCAAGCGGGACTGGATTCGGCGATCGTGCACGCGTCGAAGATCCTGCCGATGAGCCGGATTCCCGAGGAGCACCAGCAGGTCGCCCTCGACCTGATCTACGACCGGCGCACCGAGGACTACGACCCGCTGCAGACGTTGATGGCGCTGTTCGAAGGCGTGTCTACGGCATCGTCGAAGGCCTCGCGTGCCGAAGAGATGGCGTTGCTGCCGCTGTTCGAGCGTCTGGAACGGCGCATCGTCGACGGTGAACGCAATGGCCTGGGCGATGATCTGGACGAGGCGATGCAGACCGTGCCGCCGCTGCAGATCATCAACGAGACCCTGCTGTCGGGCATGAAGACCGTGGGTGAGCTGTTCGGGTCGGGGCAGATGCAGTTGCCGTTCGTGCTGCAGTCCGCCGAAGTGATGAAAACCGCTGTCGCGCACCTGGAACCGCACATGGAAGCCACCGACGACGCGGGCAAGGGTCGGATCGTGCTGGCCACGGTGAAGGGCGATGTGCACGACATCGGCAAGAACCTGGTCGACATCATCTTGTCCAACAACGGCTACGAGGTCGTGAACCTGGGCATCAAACAGCCCATCGCGACCATCCTCGACGCCGCGCAGGACAAGAAGGCCGACGTGATCGGCATGTCCGGGCTGCTGGTGAAGTCCACGGTGGTGATGAAGGAGAACCTGGGCGAACTCAATGCCAAGGGCGTGGCCGAGCAGTTCCCGGTGTTGCTGGGTGGTGCGGCGCTGACCCGTTCCTACGTGGAGAACGATCTGACCGCCGTCTACGACGGAGATGTGTACTACGCGCGGGACGCTTTCGAGGGTCTGCGGTTGATGGACGAGATCATGACCGTCAAGCGTGGCGGTGGGCTTGATCCCGACAGCCCGGAGGCGATCGCTGCCAAGGAGAAGGCCGCCGAGCGTAAGGCGCGGCATGATCGGTCCAAGCGGATCGCGGCCGAGCGCAAGGCTGCCGAGGCGCCGATCGTGGTGCCGGAGCGTTCCGATGTGGCCGCGGATCTGCCGGTGCCCACGCCGCCGTTCTGGGGCACTCGGGTGATCAAGGGCCTGCCGTTGGCGGAGTACTCGGGTCTCCTCGACGAGCGGGCGCTGTTCCTGGGGCAGTGGGGTTTGCGCGGGCAGCGTAAGGGTGAAGGTCCCACGTACGAGGACCTGGTGGAGACCGAGGGCCGGCCGCGGTTGCGTGCGTGGCTGGATCGCCTGGCCACCGAAGGTGTCCTGCAGCACGCGGCGCTGGTCTACGGGTACTTCCCCGCGGTATCGGAGGGTGACGAGGTCATCGTGTTGACCGAGCCCAATCCTGATGCGCCGGAACGGTATCGGTTCACCTTCCCGCGTCAGCAGCGCGACCGGTTCCTGTGTGTCGCGGACTTCATCCGTTCGCGGGAGAAGGCTCGCGAGACCGGGCAGGTCGACGTGTTGCCGTTCCAGTTGGTGACCATGGGCCAGCCGATCGCCGACTTCGCCAACGCGTTGTTCGCCGGTGACAACTACCGCGACTACCTCGAGGTGCACGGTATCGGTGTGCAGCTCACCGAGGCGCTGGCCGAGTACTGGCACCGACGCGTGCGTGAGGAACTGACCGTCGACGGCAAGTCCATCGCCGCCGACGACCCCGCCGACGTGCAGGACTACTTCAAGCTGGGCTACCGCGGTGCGCGCTATTCCTTCGGTTACGGCGCCTGCCCTGACCTGGAAGATCGCGCGAAACTGGTCGACCTGCTCGATGCGGGCCGGGTCGGGGTGACCCTGTCGGAAGAACTGCAGTTGCACCCCGAACAGTCCACCGACGCGTTCGTGCTGCTGCATCCGGAAGCGAAATACTTCAACGCCTGACAGACTGACTGCAGCACGTGCGCAGATCGGATCGGTCCCACGGGCCGGTCCGATTCTCGTTGCGGCGCTTGTGAGTCTGGTCACGATGGCTGCGTGTGACCATGGGCAGGGCTGTCTCGCAACAGGATCGAAGCAGTTCAGCACGTAAGATTTTCGAAAGTTTCATCCCGCTGTGGCGCGGAGGGCGAGACGACTCAGCGGTAAGCAGGAGGGGCACCAGATATGACATCGGATCGGTTGATCGCGGGACGCTATCGACTCACCGACCCGATCGGCACGGGTGCGATGGGAGTGGTGTGGCGCGCCACCGACGTCCGGTTGCGGCGCACCGTCGCGGTGAAACAGGTCCTGCTCGCACCGGGCCTGACCGGCACCCAGGCGCTGGAAGGCAAACTGCGCGCCATGCGCGAGGGCCGGATCGCCGCGCGCCTGCACCACCCCAACGCCATCACCGTGTTCGACGTCGCCGAAGAAGACGGCCAGCCCTGGCTGGTCATGGAATACATGAACGCCCCCAGCCTCGCGGCCAAGCTCGCGGGCGGGGTGACGCTGCCACCGATAGAGGTCGCCGGGATCGGTGCCCAGGCCGCCGCGGCGCTGTCGGCCGCTCACGACGCCGGCATCATGCACCGCGACGTGAAACCGGCCAACCTCCTGGTCGGCGACGACGGCACGGTCAAGCTCACCGACTTCGGCATCTCGCACGCGACCGGCGACGTCACCGTCACCGCCACCGGATTCCTGGCTGGCACCCCCGCCTACCTGGCCCCCGAGATCGCGCGCGGCGACAACCCCAAACCCGCCGCCGACGTGTTCGCGCTCGGCTCCACCTTGTACGCCGCCTCCGAAGGCGCGCCGCCGTTCGGCGAAGGCGACAACCCCCTCGCCGTGCTGCACGCCGTGGCACGCGGTGTCGTGCCGCAACCGAAGAACGCGGGCCCGCTGGGACCGGTCCTGATGTGGCTGCTCACCGCCTCCGCCGACGACCGGCCGACCATGGCGCAGGCGCGAGTCGCGCTGGAAGATGTTGCGGCAGGACGGGTTCCGGCGCTGCCTGCCTCGGCGACGAAGATGCTGCCGATCGGCGACGCGGACACGACGTTGATCCCACGGCCAGGTGGTACGTCGAACGGGGGAGCGGCGGGTAAGTCCGGTGCGGCGGCACTGCTCGGCAGCGGATGGGCGATGGCGAAGGCTGCCCGGTCGGCGATCTCGGGAAGGTCGTCGAACGGCGAAGTCACGGGCACAGGGTCCGAGTCGGGCGCGGTCGGCCAGGCTTCCGGTGGGCGGACAGCTTCGGGCGGCGGTCAGGCCGGTTCGAGTGCGGGTCAGGCCGCTGCGGGCCGGGCCAGGCAAGTGCACTCCGACGACGTTGAACACAGGTCTTCCCACGGAGTCGGGCCGACGGGGGACCGTGCGGATTCGGGACCTGCGGCACTGAGTGTGGTCGGCGCAGCGGCCGCGGGCGATCCCGGACTCGTGCGTCCACGCGATGTCGCCTCGTCGAACTCGGCCGGCGTCGAACGCGCGGGCGTCGAGGCGGATGCGCGCGCTCGGGCCGCGGCAGGTCCGAGCTCCGGCCTTCACCCCGCGTTCGCGTCCCCGCCCTCGCGCACCGACCGGCTGAACAACAACCGGGTCATGCTGCTGCTCGCCGCCGCGGTCGCCGCTTTCACCGTCATGCTCGTGGTGCTGGTCGTCACCCGCGACCAGGGCGACCCCGATCAGCAGGCGCAGATCCCCGCCTCGCCGGTCACCGTCACCACCGTGGTCGACGGCAAGGTCAGCACCGTGGTGATCGTGCCCGACCAGGAGACCATCACCGTCTCGGCCCCGCCCGCAGCGGTGCCCAGTGGCGCCACGACCACCGGCAATGCCCCCACCAGCACCTCGGCCAAACCGACCCCGACCACCACCGCGACGAGTTCGACCATCACCACCACCCCCTTCGGCCCGCCCACCGCGGACCGGGTCAACCAGTTCATCGCCGGGTACTACGGCATGCTGCCCGGCAATATCGGTGGGGCGTGGGCGCAGCTGTCGCCCGCCTACCAGGCGCAGACCGGCGGTTTCGGCCAGTACTCGTCGTTCTGGTCGTCGGTGCGGTCGGTGACTGTCGGCTCGATCACCCCCAGCGGCCCCAACCGCGCCGTGGTGACCCTGACCTACCACCTCACCAATGGGACCGTGACCTCGGAGAATCGCTGGATTCAGGTCTCCGGCGACGCGGGCAACCTGCAGATCGCGGGCTCGGGCGTGTAAAGGGCAACCGTTACTCTGGACGGGGTCCGGCGACAGTCGGGCAGTGGCGATGTGTGACGAGAACGAGGCGAGTGAACAGGTGAGCGCGCGACCGGCCGCGGTGCTATGGGACATGGACGGCACCCTCCTGGACTCGGAGAAGCTGTGGGACATAGCAGTTCGCGAACTCGCTCGCGAACACGGCGCCGAGCTCACCGACGAGGTCCGGCACGCGCTGATCGGCGCCTCCGGGCCCAACGCGCTGCGCATGTTGTTCGAGGGCATCGCGGTGGTGCCGACGCCGCAGATGATCGTCGAAGCGGGGGAGTTCCTCGAGCGGCGGGTCACCGAGTTGATGCTGGGCCCGATCCCGTGGCGTCCCGGTGCCAAGGATGCCCTCGGCATGGTGCGTGCCGCCGGCCTGAAGTGCGCGCTGGTCACCAACACCAAGCGCTCGCTCACCGAATACGGCCTCGACACGCTGGGCCGCGACTACTTCGACACGTCGGTGTGTGGTGACGAGGTACCCCACGGCAAGCCCGATCCGGCCATCTATCGCCGCGCCGCGGAACTGCTCGGGGTCGACCCGAGTGAGTGTGTGGCGATCGAGGATTCGCCGACCGGGTCGCTGGCCGCGCAGGGTGCGGGCTGTGGGCTGATCGTGATCCCGTGCGAGATCGAGGTTCCGCAGGCACCCGGGCGGGTATTCCGGGAGTCGCTGGTCGGTTTGTCGGTGCGGGATCTGACCGCCGCACTGCACGCCCGCGTCTGAAATTCAGACCCTGCGCTCGAATCTTTCACCAGCCCAGCGTGATAGGGCGCAATAGCCTACCGTGATAAGTCCGCAACCTAGGTGGATTCCGCGAAAACTGTTGTCACACAGTTGATTTCGCACGATTGTGATCTTCCCGGGATATGCCCGATTTGTCGAAACCACCGGCGCGCGCACGGAAATTCCCGCAAACTGGGTAGATGACGGGCACGCGGGGGCTTGACGAAATCGTCGATATCGCACGGTATCCACTCACCGATCTCGGTGGTCCGGGCAGGCTTGCCGCGATCGAGGCCGCCCGCGCCGAACTGGCCGAAGACGGCTGCACGGTGCTGCGCGGGTTCATCCGGCCGCAGCTGCTGGACACCCTGCGCGCGGAGGGCGAGCGGATCGCCCCGCACGCCCACTACAAGGTCGAACGCGTCAACGCCTACAACATCGAACTCGACGCCGACCTGCCCGCCGACCACCCGGCCCGGATCGTGCTCGACCGCGGCAACGCCTTCGTGGCGCGCGACCGCATCCCCGCCGACGCGCTGATCCAGCGCCTGTACACCGACCCGGTGTTCCAGCGGTTCGTCGCGGACTGTTTCGAACTCGACGACCTGCACGAATTCGCCGACCCCCTCGCAGGTTTGTGCCTGAACGTGGTCGAACCGGGCATGTCGCACCCCTGGCATTTCGACACCAACGAGTTCACCGTCAGCATGCTCACCAGCAAGCCCGAATCGGGCGGGGTGTTCGAATACTGTCCCAATATCCGCGACCCGCACGCCGAACACCTCGACGACGTCCGCGACGTGCTCACCGGTGACGGCACCCGGTTCATCCGCGCGCTGGAACTGCGCCCCGGCGATCTGCAGCTGTTCAAAGGCCGCTTCTCGCTGCACCGGGTCACCGAGGTAGCCGGTGCGACACAACGACATTCGGCGATTTTCGCCTACACGGACCGTCCAGGGGTGATCGGCACGGTCGAACGCACCAGGCAGTTGTTCGGCCGTGTCCTGCCCGACCATGTGGCCGCCGCGGCCGACGCCGTCCGAGGTGACCGACTGCTCGACTGAGAGGAACCGCCCATGTCCGTTCCGTTGCACACCACCGGCAAAGCATCCTTCGACGACATCTACGAAAGTCCTGATCCGCGCGCCTATTTCGAGCGGATGAACGATCTGGACTACCGGATCCCGGAACTGGCAAAGCCGCACTTCGCCGAACAGCTGCGCCAACTGCGCGCCGCACGACCGGGCCGAATCCCGACCGTTCTCGACCTCGGGTGCTCCTACGGGGTGAACGCGGCACTGCTGCGCGCCGACACCACCGTCGACGAAATGGCCAGGCACTACCGCGATCACGCCGACACCGACCGGGTCGGGCTGATCGCGGCGGACCGGGAGCGGTTGCGCGGTGATCTGCTGCCCGACGTACGCTTCGTCGGGATGGACGCCGCACGCCCGGCGCTGACCTACGCCCACGCCGCCGGACTCCTGCACGACTTCGTGCACGCCGACCTCGAGGCCACCGAGCCCACCGAGGCGCAGCGCCGTGTGCTGGCGTCGGCGGATCTGGTGATCTCCACCGGATGCGTCGGCTACATCACCGAGAAAACACTGTCCAGGGTCGCGCAAGCAGATCCGCGCAAGCGACCGTGGATGGCGCACTTCGTGTTGCGGATGTTCGATTTCGGTCCCATCGCCGCGGAACTGGCCGCGCTGGGCTATCGCAGCGAGCAACGTCCCGGTATGTTCCAGCAGCGGAGATTCGCCTCGGCGCAGGAACGCGAGCAGGTGCTGGATGCGTTGGCGGCCAAGGGAATCGACACCACCGATCACGAAGCCGAAGGCTGGCTGTACGCCAACCTGTACCTGTCCCGCCCGCATCCCATCGAGACCTGAGGACTTGGTTTGAACCAACCCACGTTCGCCGCCGAAGACACGCTGCCCCGGGTACCGCTGCCGACACTGGACGACAGTTGCGCGCGGTTCCTGCAGTGGTGTGCACCCCTGCTCGGCGCCGAGGAATACGCCACCACCGAGGGCGCGGTAGCCGAGCTGCTGCGCCCCGGTGGGGCCGGGCGGGCGCTGCACGCGGCGCTGGCCGAATACGACGCCACCCCCGGCGTCGGCAGCTGGCTCGACGAGTTCTGGCCGTCGCGGTATCTGGGCCGTCGCGACCGGATCGCGTTGAACGCCAACTTCGTGTTCCTGTTCCGCGACGACACCCCCCTTGCCGCGTCGACGGTGGTGGGGCAGGCCGAGCGGGCCGCCGCGATCATCGAAGCGGCGGTGGACTACAAGCTGGCGCTGGACAAGGAACAGATCCCGCCGGTCACCCAGCGCGGCACGCCACTGTCGATGTGGCAGAACAAATACCTGTTCTCCGAGACCCGCATCCCCGGACTCATCCAGGACAGTGTGCGCAAGCCGTACAGCCCGGAATGGCCGGGACCCTCGGACGCGCGACACATCGCGGTCTTATACCGCGGCAACGTCTTCCGGATGGACGTCATCGGACCCGACGGTGCGCCGTACGCGTTCGACGACGTGGTCGACGGACTGCGCGCGGTGATCAAGGGCGGCACCAAACCCGCCGCCACAGACACCTCGATCGGGCACCTGACCACCAAGGCCCGCACGGAATGGGCCCGCAGCCGCGCCGACCTGCGCACCGAACCCGCCAACGTCGAGGCGTTCGACGCGGTCGAGACGGCACTGTTCTCGGTGTGCCTCGAGGACTTCGCGCCGCGCGACGAACTGCACGCCTGCGACCAGCTGCTGCACGGTGACAGCGGCAACCGCTACTTCGACAAGTCGGTGTCGTTCATCGTGTTCGCCGACGGCCAGGCCGGCATCAACATCGAACACTGCGGGCTGGACGGCACCACCGTGCTGTCGTTCGTCGACGCGCTGCTCGAGCGATCCGTCGCCGACCACACCGCCACCAGCGGTGTGCAATCGCAGGGGCTGCCCGCGGTGGAGCCGATCGAGTTCGTACTCGACTCCGCGGCCCGCGCCGATATCGCCGCGGCGGGCGCGGACTTCGCTCGCTTCGCCGCCGACACGGCCACGTCGCTGGTGTCTTTCGAGGATTTCGGTACCGCTGAAGCCAAGAAGTTGGGCATCTCACCCGATGCCTTCGCGCAGTTGAGCTACCAGCTCGCCCACCGGCGCAGCAAGGGGCTGACCGGGGCCACCTACGAATCCATCGCCACCCGACAGTTCCGCAACGGTCGCACCGAGGCCATGCGGGTGGTCACGCCGGAGATGGTGGCGTTCGTGGACGCGATGACCGATCCCGAGGTCGACGCCGAGACGAAGCTGGCCGCCGCGCGTGCCGCCGCGTCCGCGCATGTCGCCCGCGCGAAGGAATGTCAGGCCGGGCAGGCGCCCGAGCAGCACCTGTGGGAGCTGGAGTGGATTCAGCGTCGGCGGGGGGAACAGCTCGGTGTCGCCGAGGAGCGGATCGCGTTGTTCGACAGCCCTGGCTGGACGGTTATGCGCGACGATTATCTGTCGACCAGTTCGGCGCCGTCGAAGTACATCCGGTACTTCGGTTTCGGCTCCACGAGTCCGAAGTGCATCGGCGTCGCGTACGTGCTGCTGCCGGATCGCTGGAACATTTACCTGGCTACTCCGAAGTCGGTGTCGGATCAGATGTACGCGTTCGCGGATCACCTGCGGATCGCGGTGGCCGATCTGCGGGAGCTGCTGGGCTGAGATGGCGGCCGTATCTGGGGTTTGAGTGGTCCCAGATGGTTGGGGGCTGTGTTTTTGGAGCGCTGGCGCGCTCGAGCGC
>NZ_JBHXRG010000011.1:0-135867 GCF_042716995.1 Nocardia sp. NPDC058640 | reverse complement strand
GTGGTGGCGGAAGCCTCTCGGCCGATGCCGCCACCACGGCGTGGTGATCTTGATCGGGGATACGGCAATCGCCGCGTCGGAGGGGTCCGGCGCGGCGATTGGCGTGAGAAAGGGGTCAGCTGGGGTCGATGCCGTAGAGGCGGGCCCAGTTTTCTCGGCTGGTTAGTTCGGGGACTGCCGCGCGGTATTCGGCTTGGAGGGCCGGGAGTTCCTTGCGGAGTTTGCGCAGGGTGCGGTAGGTGCGGACCAGGAGGGCGCGGGCGCGGGCCTTGTCGCGGCGGCGGACTCGGACGCCGGACTGGGAGGCGTCGGTGACGACCACGTGGTCGAACAGGCCGATGTGCCACCAGTGCGCGTCTTCGCGGGTGACGCCGATGAGGCCGGGTTGGGTGCGGCCGGTCCACTGGGTGATCGCGCGCTTGATCAGGACCAGGGTGATGCGGCTGGGTTCGCCGCTGGCTCGGCGGACCGAGATGTCGGCGGAGTTCACCGGCGGGGTGGCGGCGGGGTGCTTGATGGTTTCGGGATAGTCGTTGCGGGTGGAGCGGGCGGCGGCCAGGGCGTCGATGCCGCCGTCGCGCAACGTCTTCGGGCCCTTCATGAAGTCTTCGATGCCCTGCAGCGTGGTGTGCACCAGGCCGTACTGCATGCCGACCAGGTGTTCGGCGATGTAGCGGAAGAACTCGCGGGTGATGGCCTTGCCGTCGAGGTCGGTGTGCAGGGCGCCGACGATCAGGGAGTTACGGGTGGAGAAGTAGCGGGCCCAGTCGTCGTAGTCCTTCCAGTAGAAGTCGGCGTGCCACACGGCCGCGTTGGGCAGGGTGACGGTGACGAAACCGTTCTCCCGCGCGCGGATGCCGTATTCGACGTCGTCCCACTGGAAGAAGATGGGCACGGGCAGGCCGATCTTCTTGACCACCTCGGCGGGGATGAGGCAGGTCCACCAGGCGTTGTAGCCGGCGTCCACGCGCCGTTCCTGGTTCTTCTTGAGCATGGAGGTGTTGCGCAGCGCCTTGGGCACCTTCTGGCCGTGCTTGAGTTCGCCCAGGTGCACCTCTTCGGCGCCGACATTGAGGAAGTCGGGGTTGAGCAGGAACAGCATCTGCGCGCCGACCAGCGTCGGTTCGACGGTGAGGTTGGCGAAAGCCTGCAGGCGCAGGACGGTTTCGGGCTCGCAGAGGATGTCGTCGTCCATGAGGATGACGTCGGCGTGCTCGTTGGCCGCCGACACCTCGTACAGGCCGCGGGTGAAACCGCCCGCGCCGCCGAGGTTGGGCTGACGGATGTAGCGCAGCTTGTCGCCGAAGGCGGGCAGCACTTCCTGGAACAGCGGCCGGTCCTGGACCAGGTCGGTGCCCTGGTCCACCACGTACACCGCGTCGATCGCGGCGAGCACGGTGGCGTCCGAGGCCAGTGCGGCCACGGTGTGCGCGCAGTCCTCGGCCCGGTTGAAGGTGCAGATCGCGATCGCGACCGGGCGCACCCGCTCGGGCGCCTTGGCGGTCCAGGCCAGTTCGGTGATGTCGAGTTCGCCCCCGACGGCGTCGAACTCGAGCCACAGCGCGCCACCGTCGACGTACTGATCCAGCGGCGCGGTCAGGCAGACGTATCCACTGCTGGTGGCCACCAGCGAGGCGATGATGCGGCGGTGCCCGGCGATATCGGAGGCGACCAGGCGCACATTGGCCTTGCCGCCGACAGTCAGGTGCGCGCCGACCGAGACCTCGGTGACGGTGGTCCAGCGCTGCCAGTAGCTGGCGGCCAGGCGACCGAAGTAGGTGTTGGTGTGTGCGGTCGCGCCCTTGGGCAGGTGCAGCGAGTGCCGCTCGCGGACCGCGGCACCCCCCTTGACGACGGCGTAGAGCTCGTCGCTGACCCGTGCCGACGGGCCGGTGAAAATGCCTCTGGCCAGCACGAGCCGCTCGGGTGCGCTGTGTTCACCTCGCAGCGATGCGGGCGCGGCCTCGCGCCGATCGTTCGATTCGGTCACGGCTTGTGTAGCCGACTGCTCCATGAAGTCCTCGAAATTCTCGGTATCGACTGCGCCGACGCAGGCAGTCACGTAAAAGGGCGCGACGGGCGGGGCGAGGATATCAATCGCGCGCCACCGGTGTGCCGTCAGTGAGGTGTCGCCGCACCCCGCGCGTGTTGCTCATCGGTTGCCGATGAGCCGGTGAAAACGAATTTCCCGTACGCCCAGTAGCGGAAGATCACGGCCATGGTCTGGCCGATCACGGTGGCGGCGATGTTGTCGGCCAGCGGCGATGACAAATCCAGGACATAACGGGAAAAGCCGAGGCAGCCCAGTTGCAGGAGAATCGCCACCACATTGACCACCGCGTACAAAAGGTATTCGCGGCTGGGGCTGTCGGTCTTGCGATGCGAGTAGGTCCACCACTTGTTGCCGAAGTAGGTGACCACCGTGGCCACCACGATCGCGATCACCTTGGCGATCAGCGGAAAGTGATAGAGCACACCTTCGGAGAACCCGAATCCCCCACCCCAGAACACCAGCAGGTTGTACGTGCCGGCATCGACCAGAAACCCGATCGCCCCGACAACGAGGAACGCCGCACCCTGCCGCAGCCCCGCCACCACCCTTGACACCATTGACGCAGGGGGAGACTCGGACAGATCGGACTGGGACACGGGCCGACCGTACACCGAGCACCTGAACACCCCCGAGATAAGCTCGCGGAACCGGAATGAGCGGATCGGCCGCGCGCTGTGTAGCCTCCCGGTGTCCCACTGCTGCCTAACACCGAGGATTGACCCGGGTGGACTCCACCGAGCTTCGCATTGCCGCCGTGGTTCCCTGCCACAACGAAGAGGCCGCGGTCGCCAAGGTCGTCGCCGACCTCAAGGCCGCCGTGCCGGGGATCGTCGTCTACGTCTACGACAACCTGAGCACCGACCGTACCGCCGAGTGTGCCCGCGAGGCCGGGGCGATCGTGCGCTACGAGAACACCAAGGGCAAGGGCAATGTGGTTCGCCGCGCCTTCGCCGATATCGACGCCGACGTGTACCTGATGATCGACGGTGACGACACCTACGAGGCGTCGGCCGCACCGCTGATGATCAAGACGCTGCTCGACGGCCCGTACGACCACATCCTCGGCGTGCGCAAGCAGGACGCCGCCGACACCAGCGCCTACCGCAGCGGTCACGAGACCGGCAACAAGGTGCTCAACGGCGTGGTCGGCAAGGTGTTCGGCGAGAACGTCGAGGACATGCTGAGCGGGTTCCGGGTGTTCTCGCGCCGGTTCGTGAAGAGCTTCCCGGCGGTGTCGCGCGAGTTCGAGATCGAGACCGAGCTGACCGTGCACTCGCTGCACCTGCGGGTTCCGCAGACGTCGGTGGCCGTCGGTTTCCGCGACCGTCCCGCGGGCAGCGAGTCCAAACTGCGCACCTACCGCGACGGCACCAAGATCCTGGCGCTGATCCTGGGCCTGGCCCGGCACGAACGCCCCGTCGCGTTCTACGGCCTGTTCGGCACGGTGGCCTGGTTGATCTCGGTGATTCTGACCGTGCCGATCGTGATCGAGTTCTACAACACCCACGAGGTGGCCCGGTTCCCCACGCTGTTCCTGGCGTTCACGCTGCTGCTGCTGGGCAGCCTGGCCTGGACCGCGGGCCTGATCCTGGACGGGATCCGTCGCTCGCGGCATGAGACCGCGCGGCTTGTGTACCTGCGCTATTCGGCTGTCGGGGTGCGCGAGGACATCGCAGCCGGAGAGCGTCGGTGACCACCACGACCGAGCCCGCTGTCGAGCTCAGTAGAACCCCCGCACGCAAGGATCGAGCACTGGCGCCGGTGCGCGCGGTGACCCGGCGGTTCGGTGCCGCCACGGTCGCGTTCGCGATCGTCGCCACCGTGTTCGGTGCCCTGTTCGCCGTGCTCACGCCCGCGTTCTGGGGCCATGACGAGATCACCCAGTTCGGTCGCGCCTACCAGGTCGCGCACGGCGGAGTGTTCCCGCAGCGCATCGTCGACGATCGCGGCGTGGCCTATGGCGGCCAGATCCCGGTCAGCGTCGACGAGCTGATGGGTTACGCCTTCAAGGACTACGGCGACAACCCCGAAGAACCCGACGCGATGGTGGCCGACCCCGGCGCCTACGACCGGCTCGGCGACGCGGCGATCTCGGACAAGACCCGGCAGATGTGGTTCACCAACACCGCCGCCTACTCGCCGGTGCCGTATGTGCCTGCGGCCGTTGGTATTCGACTCGGTGAAGCACTCGGCCTGAACGTGGGCGGCATGTACCTGCTGACCCGTTTCGCCGGGCTGGTTGCCTACCTGGCGGTCGTCGGCTTCGGCCTCTACGCGTTGCGTGAAAGGCGTTCGCAGTGGCTGGTTTTCACCGTCGCGGTGCTGCCGATCGCGCTGTTCCAGGCGGGCACTGTCACCGCCGATACGCTCACCAACGCGCTGGCGATCATGGTGTCGGCGCTGCTGTTGAAGGCGCTTTTCGTCGGTGATCGTCTGCGCCCGGTGGAGACCGGCGCGCTGCTGGCCGCGACTATCGCACTGCCGCTGAGCAAGCCGACGTATGTGCTGTTGGCGATGCTCGTTGTCGTCATCCCGGCCGACCGGCTCGGGTTCGCCGGAAAGCTCAAGATCGTGCCGTGGCTTTTCGCGGTGACCGGCGGTGTGCTCTTCCTGGCCTGGACCAAGATCGCGGCGAAGACCGGCGAGGGCATGGGCCTGATGCGTCCGCCGCATCAGTGGGGTCAGGTGCGTCCCGGCGATCAGCTGAAGGGAATCCTTTCCGACCCACTGCACTTCGTGCACGTGTTCGGCGAGAGCATCGCGCTGCGCGACCATCGCTGGTTCAACCAGTTCTTCGGCGAACTCGGTTTCGCGTATGTGGATGTGCCCGCGCTGTCGATGCTGGCGTGCCTGCTGGCGTTCGCGGTGAGTTTCGGGATCGTCGACCGAATGAACACTGCCACAGCGACTTTCCGTCGCACGCTGATCGTGGCGCTGGTGGTGCTGGCGAGCGTGGCGATGATCTACGTGACGCTGTACATGTCGTTCACGCCGGTGGATTTCTACCTCATCGACGGTGTGCAGGGCCGGTATTTCGTGCCGCTGGCGATCATGGGATTGGCCGTGCTGGCGCGGATCGTGCCGCTGCGGCTGACCAATTCCGCCGGGGTGATTCCCACCCGCGGCACCGCGATCACTATCGCCTGCGCGTCGACTTTCGCGCTGATCGCCACCGCCGCAACGTATTACACCGTCGTCTGGGGATAATTCCCCAGACGACGGGGGGAATTACAGCGTCTTTTCGCCCGCGGCCGCGTAGGCCCGTTCGGTATCGGCCTTTTTCGGCCGCCACCACTGCTCGTTGTCGCGGTACCAGGCGACCGTATCGGCAAGTCCCGCACGGAAATCCGCGTAGCGCGGCGACCAACCCAGTTCCGAACGCAGCAGGCTCGCGTCGATGGCGTAGCGCTGATCGTGGCCGGGGCGATCGGTCACGTGGTCGAAATCGGTGGGCTCGCGATCGAAAGCTTGCAGGATGAGCTGCACGACAGTGAGGTTGTCGAGTTCGCCCTGCGCGCCGATGAGGTAGGTCTGGCCGGTGCGGCCGCGTTCGAGAATGTCCCAGACCGCGCGATTGTGGTCTTCGACGTGGATCCAGTCGCGCACCTGATGCCCGGCGCCGTACAGGCGCGGGCGTACCCCGTCGATCAGGTTGGTGATCTGGCGCGGGATGAACTTCTCCACGTGCTGGTACGGGCCGTAATTGTTGGAGCAGTTCGACAGGGTCGCGCGCACACCGAAAGACCTGGTCCAGGCGCGAACCAGCATGTCGCTGCCCGCCTTGGTCGCCGAGTACGGGCTCGACGGGTTGTAGGCGGTGGACTCGGTGAAACCCGGTTCGTCGGGGGTGAGATCGCCGTAGACCTCGTCGGTGGAGACGTGGTGGTAGCGCACATCGTGGCGGCGCACGGCCTGCAGCAGCGAGTAGGTGCCCACGATATTGGTCTGCACGAACGGCCACGGCTCGGCCAGGGAGTTGTCGTTGTGGGATTCCGCGGCGAAATGCACGACCGCGTCCACCCCGCTGACCAGATTGTCGACCAGATCGAGATCGGCGATATCGCCGTGCACGAATTCGATCCGGTCCGCCACCGGATCCAGCGACGCCCGGTTGCCCGCATAAGTGAGCGCGTCCAGCACTGTCACTTGGACATCCGGGCGCGTGGCCACGGTTTGTTGGACGAAATTTGCACCGATGAACCCGGCCCCGCCGGTAACGAGCACTCGCACGGCGTCAACGATACGTGCCTTCGGCGGGGCCTCGAAACGAAAGCGCGGCCGTTATGCGTTGTCCAAACGACTCCGGTCCGTATCCAGGCCGCTATTTACACTGTGATCTCAATCACGTTACCCGAGGGTAAGTGAAGACTTTGGGTCTGTTTTCCTGAGAAAAACCCCGGTCAACGCTCAGGTTTCTCTCAGCGCACCAGTGTTGGGGTACCTATGGTGAACAAAACTTGAACTAATAGTCACAGCAGGTTCACCTCTGGTTAGCTGCGAAGGCTTTTGATCTACGAGTCCCCTCCGCACGCTCCAACTTTGAGGTTTCAACACAATGCTGATGAGGAAATTCGCCGCCACGTCGGCGCTGCTGATCGCTGCCATGGGCGTCACCGCCGGCACCGTCAACGCCGCGCCGGCTGAAGAGGCCGCCCCGATCAACTACACCGCCGAGGTTGTCGACGGTTCCAAGTCCATCATCACCATCGACTCGGGCTCGCTCGTCGCTGAGGATGGCCAGTTCAAGATCAAGGCCGCCGACGGCAAGACCGTGGCCGCGACCGCACTGACCTACCAGATCGATGACTTCCAGCTGCCGATCCTGGCCGACATCTCGGGCAAGTCCGCGACGCTGACCCCCGTGGTCGACCCGGCCCAGGCCGTCTACAAGCCCGTCGCCCTGCCGTACCAGAACGTGGCGCCGTGGAAGACCGAGTACGAGCGTGAGCAGGCCGCCTGGAGCCGTCTGACCTCCACCATCTCCATGGGCGCCACCGTTGGCACCCTGGTCGGTGGCCTCACCGGTGCGGCCATCGGCTGCGTCGCCGGTGCGCTCGCGGGCACCGTCGTGACCGCCGCCCTGGCCACCCTGTTCGGTGCGGGCCCGGTCGTCGGCTGCATCGCGGGTGCGGGCGCTGTCGGCTTCATCGGTGTGCTGATCGGTCAGATCTTCGTGACCGGCCCGGTCGCGATCGCCGCTGCCGTGCAGTACTTCTCCACCATCAACCAGCCCTTCACCCCCCCGGCCAAGTAATTTCGCCGTAGGACAGAAGGAAAGCGGCCCCCGCCCGGAGAAATCCGAGCGGGGGCCGCTTCTGTATTTCGAGGAACTCCAAGAAGTTTCAAGGGCCAAGGGTCCAGGGGCCCACGTCTCCGTAGGCCCCCAAACCCGAGTCGACTCGTTCGGCCGATCGCGATCAGGACCGTCCGAGTCGGTTCGGTTGGCCTAGGCCGTGCGGGCCCGTTGGGCCGGTTCTACCGCCGTGCGAACGAATTTCGCGACCCGTCCCAGCGCCGAGCGGCTTTCCGGCATGCTCGGCAGGATGCTCATGAACGCGTGCACCTGACCCCGCCACAGTTCGAGGGTGTTGGGTACGCCCGCGGCGGTGAGGCGGTGGGCCATGAGTTCGCAGTCGTAGCGCAGCAGTTCGTCTTCGGCGGCGATGAGCAGGACCGGGGGCATTCCGGCGAGGTCGGCGTTCACCGGGGACAGCGCCGGGTCCAGTGGGCCTTCGTGCTCGGCACCCAGCCGCACAACGGCTTCCAGGCCAGCCAGGGGGATGTACGCGTCCCGGCTGACGTTCACGTACCCCTCCTTCGCCCGGTAATCCAGGTCGAGCAGCGGGCTCAACCCCACCAGCCCGGCAGGCAGCGGCAAGCCGATGTCCCTGGCCCGGATGGCGGTGGCGAAGGTCAGGAAGCCGCCCGCGGAATCGCCGGCGAACACGATCTTCGCGGGGTCGGCTCCGTGCCGCAGCAGCCAGCGGTAGGCGAGCACACAGTCGTCGATGGAGGCATCGATCGAACCGGGCAGCTGCCGGTACTCCACGTTGAGCACGGGCAGCCCGGTGCGCCTGGCCAGCCCGGCTACCACCGCGCGGTGCGTCTGCAGCCCGCAGACGGCGAAACCGCCGCCGTGCAGGTACAGCACCGCCCCGTGCCGCACCGCGCGGGAACCGCCCGCGGGTCGCACCATTTCCATCTTGAATCCGCCGAGCTGGATCTGCTCGCGTTCGATGCCGTGCGGTTCGGGGCGCAGTCGCGACAGCAGGTCGACCGCGACGGCCCCTACCGGGATCGTGGCCCGGTTGATGGGCACGTTGCGCAGCAGCGGCCCGATCAGGCCGACGCACGCGCCCATCAGCACGCGCGAGGACGTGCTGTTGCCGCCCGCGTTGACGACGATGCCGGGCTCGGGCCTGCGGGCGCTGCCGATCGAGGACACGGGCGCGAGCCCGCCCATCACGCCGGTGATCTTCGTGGCGACCATCGCGCACCTACCTTCGCAGCTGGCGCGTCGACCCCCTGACCAGGCGAACCCCCGGAGCGGATGTCAACGCTGACATCTAACACAGTGATGTTTCACACATCGGCGCTCACCTAATCAGATGAGCGTCGTGTCTGTACTGGTTATCGCCCGACACGCCCAGTCGCGAAACCTTCGTGATCAATTCGTCGACGTGTCGGAACCTCGTCGTCTCCGTCGCGGACCGAGCTGGCAGACTTGCCACCTATGCGCGGAATCATCTTGGCGGGCGGCACCGGCTCACGGCTGCACCCGATCACGCGCGGGGTGAGCAAGCAGCTCGTCCCGGTCTACGACAAACCCATGGTCTACTACCCGCTGTCCACCCTCATGCTGGCAGGTATCGACGACATTCTGGTGATCACCACGCCGGAGGACGCCGACGCGTTCGCCCGACTGCTGGGCGACGGCAGTCAGTTCGGCGTGAACATCACCTACGTGGTTCAGCACACGCCCGACGGCCTGGCCTGCGCGTTCGTGCTCGGCGCCGACCACATCGGCAACGAACCGGCCGCGCTGGTGCTGGGCGACAATATCTTCCACGGACCGGGCCTGGGCACCAGCCTGGAACGCTTCCACGACATCGACGGCGGGGCGGTGTTCGCCTACTGGGTGAAGGACCCGACCGCGTACGGCGTGGTGGAGTTCGACAGGCAGGGCCGCGCGATCTCCATCGAGGAGAAGCCGAAGGTCCCGCGCAGCAACCACGCCATCCCCGGCCTGTACTTCTACGACAACGACGTGGTCGCGATCGCGCGCGAGCTGAAACCGTCGGCGCGCGGGGAGTACGAGATCACCGACATCAACCGCGTCTACCTCGAACAGGGCAGGCTCAGCGTCGACGTGCTCGCGCGCGGCACCGCCTGGCTGGACACGGGCACCTTCGACTCCCTGCTCGACGCCGCCAACTACGTGCGCACCATCGAGGAACGTCAGGGCCTCAAGATCGGCGTGCCAGAGGAAGTGGCCTGGCGACGCGGCCTGATCTCCGACGAACAGCTGTGCGAACTGGCCGAACCGATGGTGCGTTCGGGTTACGGCCGCTACCTGCTCGACCTGATCGACCGCGGAAAAGACTGGTAGCGCATGGAGTTTCGTGAACTGGCCATCCCCGGCGCGTGGGTGGTCACCCCGCGCCTGCACGGCGACGACCGCGGGATGTTCTGTGAATCGTTCAAGGCCTCGGAGTTCGAGAAGGCTACCGGACGCCCCTTCGCACTGCACCAGGTCAACACCTCGGTATCGGCCGCAGGGGTGCTGCGCGGGATCCACTACACCGACGATCCGCCCGGTCAGGCCAAGTATGTGACCTGTGTGCGCGGGGCGTTCCTCGATGTCGTGGTGGACCTGCGGCCCGGTTCGCCGACCTATGGGCGCTGGGACAGTGTGTTGCTCGACGACGTGGACCGCCGCTCGGTGTTCCTGTCCGAGGGACTCGGCCACGCGATCCTGTCGCTGGAGAACCGTTCGACCGTCACGTACCTGTGTTCGCTCGAGTACTCCCCCGAATTCGACAGGGACATGGACGCTTTCGACCCGCAGCTCGGTATCGACTGGCCGACCGAAGGCCGCGACGGCCGACCGCTCACCTATGTTCGCTCCGCGAAAGATGAAGTCGCGCCGAAGTTTCGGACATAGCGAAACGGCACCACCCGCGAAAGGTGGTGCCGTTCGGCATGATCAGGCTGGTTCGAGAACCTTGTCCTCGACCACAGGACCGTCAACAACCGGCTTGCGGAACCGAGGCAGGAACACCGTAAGGGCAAGCAGCGCACCGACAATGGTGACGCCCGCCGCGAACTCCAGACCCGGCCGGTAGGTATCCAGCATCTGCTGCGGAGTGGCACTCTGCCCGTGCCCGCCGGAGGTGACGATGGCGGTGGTCACCGCGAGCACGATCGCCGCGCCGACCTGCATGGACGTCTGCAGCACACCGGCAGCCAGACCCTGTTCGTCATCATCGATACCGCTGGTGGCCTGCACGTTGATCGCCGGGAAACCGACCCAGCCGATGCCGATCAGCAAGATCGCGGGCAGCAGCATGGTCCAGTAATCGGGCGCGGTATCCAGGCGCAGGAACAGCAGGTAGCCGATGGCCATCACGCTCATGGTGACCGCGATGACCGGCCCGGTGCCGAAACGGTCGATCAGCTTCTCGGAGAAGAACGCCGACGCCACCACCAGGATGCCGACCGGTAGCAATGCCATCGCCAGCTTCAGCGCCGACCATTCCAGGGTGTCCTGCATGTACAGGGTCACGATGAACTGCCAGGAGAAGTACGAACCGGCGACCGCGATGATGGCCAGGCTGGCCCGCAGCAGCGAGGCCTTGCGCAGGATGCCCAGGCGGATCAGCGGGTGCTTCACCCGCTGTTCGGTGATCACGAAGGCGGCGAACAGGGCGATCACCGCGAGGAACGAACCCAGCGTGCGCACCGAGGTCCAACCCACTTCGGGCGCGGTGACCACGGTGTAGACCAGCAGCAACATGCCCGCAGTGGATAGCAGCGCACCGAGTAGATCGTGTCCGCCTTCTTCGGCCTTACCGTCGCGAGGCACCAAAGCGAACGCGGCGATCAAGGCGGCGACCGCGATCGGGACGGGCAGCAGGAAGGTCCAGCGCCAGCCGACGCCGGTCATCAGGCCGCCGAACAGCAGACCCATGGAGTAGCCGCCCGCACCGAACACGGTGTAGATCGACAGCGCCTTGTTGCGCGCTTTTCCTTCGGCGAACGTGGTGGTGATGATCGACAGGCCGGTCGGCGCGGTGAACGCGGCGGCAAGGCCCTTGATGAAACGGGTGGCGATGAGCAGGGCGGGGTCGCTGACCAGGCCGCCGACCAGCGAGGCGACGGCGAACACCGCCAGCGCGATCAGGAAGACCTTGCGTCGACCCAGCAGGTCGGCGGTGCGTCCGCCCAGCAGCAGCAGGCCGCCGTAGCCGAGGATGTAGCCGCTGACCAGCCACTGCAGGGTGGAGGTGTCGAGGTCGAGTTCGGCGCCGATGGACGGCAGGGCCACGCCGATCATCGAGACGTCGAGGCCGTCGAGGAACAGGACGATGCACAGGGTGATCAGCATGCCCCAGAGCCGCAGCGGCCATCTGGTGGGATCGGTCGCGGCGTCCGCGGCCGAGAGCGAGGCTGTCGAAGTCATGCGAGGGACATTACATGCGCACGCATTAATTGCCAACACATAAAATGACGTTGCATGAAGTTGCGTCGACCTCTAAGATGGGGCCATGTTGAACCCGGCCGAAACCACAGCCGCGCGCGAAGAAGCGCCCGCCGAGCTGGTCGGTCAGTGGCGTGAACTCCTCGGCAGACATGCCGCGGTGAGTTGCGCGCTGGAGAAGGCGCTACAGAACGACCATCAGATCGGCCTCAGCGAATTCGAAACGCTGGACCGCCTGGTCGACGCGGCCTGTCAGAAGTACCGCATGACGGAGCTGGCGCACGACATCTACCTCAGCCAAAGCGCGCTGTCCCGCGCCGTGGCCAGGCTCGAACGCGACGGCCTGGTGGAACGCAGCATGTGCGATCTCGACCGCCGCGCCATCTTCGTGCAGCTCACCGACAAGGGCAGGCAGGTCTACGACGCAGCCCTGCCCACCCACCGTTCGGTGCTCGCCGGCTCGTGGAACAGCCCTACAGCTTGCCCGTAGCGGCCGCGGCGATGTCGACGAACGCGTCGCGGTACCGCTCGAACTCCGCGGGCTTGTCCAAATACGTGCTGCCCGCGAAGGTTTCGACGTAGACCACCGGCGGCTCCGGTCGATCCACCGAATCGTCGACCCCGAACTCCAGGATCACGAACCGGCCCGACTCGAGACCGGCGTGATAGCCCGAATCCGCCGGAACCACATCGATATTCACCGTTTCACGCTCGGCCAGCTCTTTCAATCGAGCCAGCTGACCTGCCCGCACGCGGTCGTCACCGATGCGGCGGGTGAGCACCGACTCGGCGAGAACGACATGCAGGTGCAACGGTGAATCGGTCCTGGCGATCAGGGCCTGCCTGGCGGCCAGTACCGCCAGCCTGCGTTCCAGCTCCGACTCGGTCAGCTCCGGAATGGTCTGCTCGAGAAGGGCTTTCGCGTACTCCTGCGTTTGCAGCAGCGCCGGGATCAGGCCGTCCTCATACACGGACAGCTCCGAAGCGGCTTCCTCGAGGCCGATATAGACCTCGAAGCCCTCCGCGATCACGTCGCCGTAGCTCGTCCACCAACCCCTGGCCTTGGTTTCCCGAGCCAAGGCGGCCAGCGGTTCGACCAGATCGGTCGGCGCGCCGTACACCTTGCACATGGCTTCGACGTCGAGGCTGCGCAACGACGTCTGCCCCGTTTCGATCCGCCAGATCTTCGCTTCCGACCATTCCAGTTGCGATGCAGCGGTTCTCGTGGTCATCCGCGCACGATTGCGCAGGTCACGTAAGTGCCTGCCCAGCTGCCTGCGCGGCATGGTCGAACCGGTGACGCCCTGTGGTGAAGCCATACTTCCCCCCTGTATCCGAAACATCGGTCTCCCTCATAACTTTCGGAGACCGCCCTAACCAGCCGACATATCGTCGGATCTGCGTACGGATTGTTTCACAATGAATCGGACACCGCGCGAGACCTACTTTTTCTTTCTGAACCGCCAGAACTGGACGGCGCGAACGTCTTCCGACAGCTGGTTCACCGGTTCGGCCACATCCGACAGTGCCTGGAACAGTCCGTCGGCCAGTTCGCTGATGTGCTCCACGCGCCCGGCCAACCTGGCTGCGTTGTCGGCGAATTCGAGCATCAGGCGCACCGAGGCCGCGATCGTCAGGCCCAACGGCACGGCCACCAGCGCGGCGAGTACACCGAGCAGCGCAGAGGCTTTCCACATCAGCACTACGAACGCGATCGGTGCGCCGATCCCGAAGGACACCACGCCCAAAACGTAGGCCAACGGCAACAAAGTCCTGGTAGCGGGCCTGCGGAACTGCACATCCAGCAGCGAACGACCCGCTTCGGCGGCCCACTGTTTGGCCGAACCGGTACTGCGGAACGGCTCTTCGAACCCCGCGTCGCGCGCCAGAGCCGCGGCGTACGTATCTTCTTCCTCGGCGTCCGATCGTGACGCCGAACGCTTCCGATCGGTCTCTTTCCAAGACAGCCAACGTGATTCGGCTTCGAACTCCTCGGCGACCTCCTCGGTCGATTCCGGCGTTCCAGGCACTTCGGTCATGCCCGAATCCTGCCGCCCTTTCCACCGACACGCCAACCCACACGACGCCGTACCTGCGATAGCGAAGGTTGCGTAACTGAGACGAAGCAGACACTGACGAATATTTTTCGAGAACGGCGTAACAAGTCGGCCACCCCGCGCCGATACGCCCATGAACGCAGAACAGACTTGCTCGGGGAATGGAGAACACAGTGCGCACGACGTTTCCGACCACCACTACGGCGGCCGACAAGGGTGCCGCCGCGCAGGAGTACGCCGCGCGTGGCTGGACGGTCGCCGAAACCACCAACGGCCTGTGCCTGATCACCGACGACGAGGTCTCGGCCATCGAGATCACCGGTGAGATCGCCGGCGAGGTCCGTCGCTTCCTGCGCGCCAACAACCTGTCCGGCCCCGTGATCGAGATTCCGGGTACCGAGCGTCGCGAGATCCACCTGGTCACCGGCGTGCGCAAGGCCGCCATGGCGATCGCCGCCATGCGTGAGGCCGGCGTGCTCGTGCACACCGACGGTGCCAGCATCCCGCTGCCGCCCACCCAGCTGGCCTCCGGTTCGGCTTCCTGGGGCGTCGCTCCCACCGAGGCCCGCTGGATCCCGCCGGTCGTGGCGCTGGGTGCGGCTGTTCGCTCGGCGCTGTCCCGCAAGGGACAGAGCAGCGGCAAGCGCAAGCTGACCCTGGCCAGCTGAGCCCGAACTTCCGCCAACCCGCGAAACGCGACGCCTCCCCGACGTCGCAGTTCGCGGGTTTTCGGCGTTTCCGGACGTCGGTGCGCGTAAGCATGAGGGATGCGCTCGCTGCTTCGAACCTGTCCGCTGTGTGAGGCTGTTTGTGGCCTGACCGTCACCCTCGACGACGCGGATCGGGTGGTGTCGGTGCGTGGCGATCGCGACGACCCGTTCAGCAAGGGCTTCCTCTGCCCGAAGGGTGCCAGCTTCGGCAAGCTCGACGACGATCCCGACCTGGTCAGCACGCCGCTGATCCGCGACGGTGACGGGTTTCGTGAGGCGAGCTGGGACGAGGCCTTCGAGCTGATCGCGGCCGCGTTCGCCGA
Organism: Nocardia sp. NPDC058640; assembly: GCF_042716995.1. Lineage (NCBI taxonomy): Bacteria > Bacillati > Actinomycetota > Actinomycetes > Mycobacteriales > Nocardiaceae > Nocardia > Nocardia sp. NPDC058640. Next base: position 121,024 of record NZ_JBHXRG010000011.1, on the reverse strand, counting down.
CATCCCGTCCAGTTCTACCGCGCTGTACCTGGGCAATCCCAACGTGCACACCGTCGCGGGCACGCTGTACCTACCCGCGCTGATCCGCGCGATGAGTACCAGACACCTGTACAGCGCCAGCACCGCCGATCAGATGCCCAAGCAGGTCGCGGCCGGGTTGATGTTCGGCGACCCGCTCACCGTGCCGGTGCCCGATCTGGATCGCACCGATTTCCTGCTCATGCTCGGGGCCAATCCGCTCGAATCCAACGGGTCGCTGTGTACCGCGCCCGATTTTCCGGGGCGTTTGAAGGCGTTGAAGGCGCGCGGCGGCAAGCTGGTGGTGGTGGATCCGCGCGCGACCAGGACCGCCGCGATCGCCGACCAGCACCTGTTCATCCAGCCGGGCTCGGACGCGTACCTGCTGTTCGGGATCGTGCACACGCTGTTCGACGAGGGTTTGACCGACGTGCGGGTCGAGGTCGCCGGGCTGGACGAGCTGCGGGCAGCGGCCGCGGACTTCGCCCCGGAAGCGGTGGCCGCGCGCACCGGAATCGCCGCCGACACCATGCGCACACTGGCCCGTGAGCTGGCCGCCGCGCCTTCCGCCGCCGTCTACGCGCGGATCGGCACCTGCACCGCCGAGTTCGGCACGCTCACGCAGTGGCTGGTCGACGTCGTCAACACGCTCACCGGCAACCTCGACTCCCCCGGCGGCGCGATGTTCGCCAACGCGGCCGCCGGCGGGGTGGCGCGCAGCAGGCCGTTCCGGCTGGGTCGCTGGGTCAGCAGGGTGCGCGAGCTGCCCGAGGCGATGGGTGAGCTGCCCGTCGCGACACTGGCCGACGAGATCGAAACCCCAGGTGAAGGGCAGATCCGCGCACTGGTGACGGTGGCCGGTAACCCGGCGCTGTCCGCGCCCAGCGGGGCACGGCTGGACAAGGGGTTGGCCGGGCTCGAGTTCATGGTCAGTGTCGATCGGTACGTCAACGAGACCACCCGGCACGCGAACGTGATCCTGCCGCCGCCGCGCTCGGTGCAATCGCCGCACTTCGACTTCGCGCTGCTGCAGTTCGCGGTGCGCAACTACGCGCGGTACTCGCCGCCGCTGGTCGCCCTGGGTGACCGGCCGTCGGAAGCGGCGGTGATCGCCCGGCTGGCGGCGGCGGTGAGTGGGCAGCCGCACGCGGGCACGGGCGAGGCGAGTCCGATCAGTGTGATCGACGAGCTCGTGATCGCGGGGACCTTGCACAAGGCCGGGATTAGTGAGCGGCGCGACGAGCTGACCGGGGCCGATACGACCGAACAGCGTCTTGATCTGATGCTCGAGCTCGGGCCGTACGGTGCTTGGAACGACGGCTCGCTCAGCCTGAAAACCTTGATGGACAACCCACACGGCGTCGACCTCGGAGCCTTGCAACCTCGGTTGCCGGGGGTTCTTCGCACCGCGTCGAAGAGGGTCGAACTGGCACCGCCGCAGCTGCTGGCGGACGTGACGCGCCTGCGAGACGGGCTGGCCAGTACCGCGCCCGCGATGGTGCTGATCGGGCGAAGGCAGTTGCGTTCCAACAACAGCTGGATGCACAACGTGGAAGGACTCGTCGGCGGTTCCAACCGCTGCACGCTGCTGGTTCATCCCGACGACGCGACCCGTCTGGGCCTGGGCGAACAGGCCCGCATCACTTCGGCGGCGGGCTCATTGACGGTGCCGATCGAACTGACGCCGACGATCATGCCCGGGGTGGTGAGCCTGCCGCACGGTTGGGGGCACGCGGCCAGCACCACCCAGTCGGTCGCGTCGGCGCATGCCGGAGTGAATGCCAATGTGCTGACCGATGATTCGGTGGTCGACGCGGTGTCGGGGACGGCGGTGTTCAACGGGGTGCCGGTGACAGTGGGCCCTGCCTGACCCGAAGCTGTTGCGCAAACGCACCTTTCACCTCATTCGCAACAATGGACACACCCCACTATCGGTGAGAGTCCCCTAGACTGAATGAGATTGCGGTCACAGCGGGGGTTTCATTACGAGGCCCGCATCCACCGGTACGGCTAGCGAAGGGGTCCTGATGCCCGAAAATCTCGTCGGCAGCGATGGAGAACACGAGCTACAGGGCACGTTAGGCACCGCAGACCGGGCCGAACGCTTCTACGACGACCAGGTGATCGACTACCTGAACCCCACGATGATCGACTTCGTCGCGCGCATGGACATGGCCTTCATCGCCACCTCCGACTCCCACGGCGAATGCGACTCCAGCTTCCGGGCCGGGACGCCGGGATTTCTGCACGTGATCGACGACCGCACGATCGCGTACCCCGAATATCGGGGCAACGGGGTCATGGCGAGCCTGGGCAATGTGCTCGAGAACCCGCACGTGGGGATCCTGATGATCGACTTCGTGCGCGACCTCATCGGGCTGCACATCAACGGGAAAGCGCGCATGGTCGCCGACAGCGAGCTGCGCGACACCGTCACCGATCTGCCCGCGCCCGCTCGGGGTCGGACCGCGCAGGTGTGGGTGGTCGTCGACGTCGAAGAGGCTTATATCCACTGCCGCAAGCACATTCCGCAGATGGTGCCCGTCGCGCGGGATCAACGGGAGTGGGGCACCGACAACGTGCGCGCCAAGGGCGGGGACTACTTCGGCGTCAAGGCGGGCAAACGCACACCGGCCGTGGCCGAGGCCAGCTGACCTACTTGATCTTGAAGATCACGACCCGCTGCACGATGAAGTTGATCACCGTGGCGGTGCCCTGCGCGATCACGAACGCCACCGGCTGACGCCACCACTTGTCATCCAGCGCGAAGAACAGCAGTGCGTAGATCCCGACCTGCACCGCGAACGTCACCGCGTACAGGGCCACGACCGCGATGAACCGCGACCTGCTGGGCTCCGCTTTGAACGTCCAACGGCGGTTGATCAGGTACGCGGTGGTCGTCCCCGCGATGAAACTGATCACCTTCGCCAAGATCTCCGGCAAGCCCAGCACGTTCGACAGCAACGTCAGCAGGCCGAAATCGACGATCGCGGAAAAGCCGCCGGTCAGCGTGAACCGCACGATCTGCGTCTTGAGGTCGACATCGGTTCCACCGGGCTCGTCGACCAGGGGAATCTCGGCGGGCAGCGGCAGATGCGGTTGGGCTTGCACGTGAGAAGAGTACGAGACCGGCGCACTGTCGTGCCATGCATGTAGCCTCTTAGCCGATGTCTGAGAAGATTTCGACCACCAACGACGAGGCGTTCGCGCTACCCACGCGCACGCGCAAGCTCACCGGTTGGGGTCGCACCGCACCCACGTCCGCCGAAGTGCTCTCGACCAGCGATCCGGAACTGATCGTCAAGGCCGTGCGCATGGTCGCGCAGGACAACGACTCCAAGCCGGCGCATCTGCGACGCGGCGTGATCGCGCGTGGCCTGGGCCGCTCGTACGGGGACAACTCGCAAAACGCGGGTGGCCTCGTCGTCGACATGCCCGCGCTGAACAAGATCCACAGCATCGACTCGGCCACCCGCCTTGTCGACGTGGACGGCGGCGTCGACCTCGACCAGCTCATGAAAGCCGCGCTGCCGTTCGGCCTGTGGGTGCCGGTGTTGCCGGGCACCCGCCAGGTCACTATCGGCGGGGCCATCGGCTCCGATATCCACGGCAAGAACCATCACAGCGCGGGCAGCTTCGGCAACCACGTGCGCTCGATGGACCTGCTCACCGCCGACGGCGTGGTCCGCACGATCACCGCCGAGTCCGACCCCGAACTGTTCTGGGCGACAATCGGCGGCTGCGGCCTGACCGGCATCATCCTGCGCGCCACCGTGGAGATGACCCCCACCGAAACGGCGTACTTCATCGCCGACGGCGACGTCACCTCCACCCTCGACGAGACCATCGCCTTCCACAGCGACGGTTCCGAGGACAAGTACGAATACAGCTCGGCCTGGTTCGACGCCATCAGCCCGCTGCCCAACCTGGGTCGCGCGGCGATCTCGCGCGGCAACCTGGCCAAGGTCGACCAGCTGCCCAAGAAGCTGCAGAAAGACCCGCTGCGGTTCAACGGCAAAACCTTCTTCACGCTGCCCGACGTGTTCCCCAACGGCCTGGCCAACAAATACACCTTCGGCCCGATCGGCGAGATCTGGTACCGCAAGTCCGGCACCTACCGCGGCAAGGCGCAGAGCCTGACCGCGTTCTACCACCCGCTGGACATGATGGGCGAATGGAACCGTGGCTACGGCTCCAACGGTTTCCTGCAGTACCAGTTCGTGGTGCCGCCGGAGTCGGTCGACGAGTTCAAACGCATCATCATCGACATCCAGCGCTCGGGTTTCTACTCGTTCCTCAACGTGTTCAAGCTGTTCGGCGAGGGCAACCAGGCACCGCTGAGCTTCCCGATGGCGGGCTGGAACATCTGCGTCGACTTCCCGATCTCGCCCGGACTCAACGAGTTCGTCACCGATCTGGACCGACGCGTCCTCGAATTCGGCGGCCGTCTGTACACCGCCAAGGACTCGCGCACCTCCGCCGAGACCTTCCACAAGATGTACCCGCGGATCGACGAGTGGATCAAGGTCCGCCGCAGCGTCGACCCGACCGGTGTGTTCATGTCCGATATGGCCAGGAGGCTGGAACTCCAGTGATCAACGCAGTTGGCAACCCGCAGACCATCCTGCTCTTCGGTGGCACCTCCGAGATCGGTCTCGCGATCGTGGCCGAGTACCTGGCCAAGGGCCCCGCACGAGTGATCCTGGCGAACCTGCCCGGCGATCCGCTGCTCGAGCAGGCCGTGAGCACCGTGAAGGCCGCCGGTGCGAGCGAAGTCGACGTCATCGACTTCGACGCGCTGGATACCGAATCGCACCCCAAGGTCGTGGACGCCGCGTTCGCCGCCGGTGACGTCGACGTCGCGATCGTGGCATTCGGTGTGCTCGGCGACGCCGAGGAACTGTGGCAGGACCAGCGCAAGGCGGTCATGACCGTCGGCATCAACTACACCGCGGGCGTGTCCGTCGGCGTGCTGGTCGGCGACAAGTTCAAGGCACAGGGCCACGGCCGCATCCTGGTGATGTCGTCGGTCGCCGGCGAGCGCGTCCGCCGCTCCAACTTCGTCTACGGCTCCACCAAGGCGGGCCTGGACGGCTTCTACCTGGGCCTGGGCGAAGCCCTTCGCCCCTTCGGCGCCCGCGTCACCGTCATCCGCCCGATGCAGGTGCGCACCTCCGCGACCAAGGCGCACTGGGAAGCCACCGGCTCCAAGGAAGCCCCCCTCACCGTCGACCCGGAAGACGTGGCTCGGCTCGCCGTCGCCGCGTCCGAGAAGGGCACCGAGATCGTCTGGGCGCCGGGCGAGGCCCGCTTCCTGATGTCGGCCCTGCGCCACGTGCCGCGCCCGATCTTCCGCAAGCTGCCGATCTAGGCGATCCACCGCTCCGAACTACTGCCGCACCGTTGCTAATGGTGCGGCAGTTTCGTTTACCGGAGAGGTGGTATCAGGATGTACAATTTTGACACCGGTGTTGACCAAAATATGTACAGGAGGCCCAACATGTCCCTCACGCATATCGACATCGATGACGAACTGCTCGAGCAGGCCAAGCAGTTGGGCGGGCATCGCACCAAAACTGCGACTGTCGCTGCCGCACTCGAGGAGTACGCCGCCCGCCGTAATCGCCTCGCCGCGTACGACCGCTTCCTCGAACTTGCTAGCGACATGGACATCGAGGGCGCGGAGGCCGCACACCGCGCCGCGAAGCAGCAGGGGTCCCGCCCTTGACCGGCTACCTGGTCGACTCCTCAGCTTTGTGGCGCATGGCGCGCGACCGGGCGGTCGCGGAGAAATGGCTACAAACTATTGCCGACGGCGAGCTGCGTTCCTGCTATCCACAGCGCGCCGAGTTCCTGTCTTCGTCGCGCAACCTAGCGGACTTCGACGAGCTCGCGATGCGGTTCGATGAGCTCTACCGCGAGATCTCGGTACCGAAGTCGGCAGGCTCGTGGATCAGAACCTTCCAGCGTCGCGCGGCGCGAGGCGGCTGCATCAACGCGTTCTCGGCGGTCGACCTGCAGATCTGCGCGACGGCCGGTCACCACAACCTCGTCATCGTCCACGACGACAACGACTTCGCGACCGCGACGAGGTTCGCCGCGGAACTACGGGAAGTCAATGTCCACGACGGGCCGCCGGAATGGGCGTCTGAATGACCGACGCTGACCGTGGTACCGCCGACCCAGGCGATCGACGTCACTTATCGTTCGCCGCGACGGTAGAAGCTGAGCGCGATTTCGCCTCGACGTCGCAAGAGGTTCTTCGCCGTGAGCTTGGGGTAGACGGTCGGCGCGTCGGCGACACCGACGGGGTGAGCGGGCTCCACTAGGCTGGCCCGGACCGTGGAGCACAGTGGAACCGGAGGATTGCGCGCCGATGACGACCGATGATGGGGTACGGGCGGGGCGCCGGGTTCTGGTGGGGGTTGGGGAAGGGGTTGCTGCGGCTTTCGTGGCGTTGGTGGTTGCCTCGGTGGGGCTGTTCGCGTTTTCGGCGGTGCAGTGGCCTGCGTTCAACTCCTCCAATGTGACTCGGGCTCTGACCACGGTCGGGCAGGTTGTTTCGGTTGCGCTACTGGTGGTTTCGGTCGTTTTGATTCGGGCACGGAAGTGGCCTTGGGGCGCGAAACTGCTTTCCTGGGTGGGGATTTCGAGTTTTGTCACCGTCACGCTCGGGATGCCCCTGGCAGCGACGAAGTTGTATCTGTTCGGTGTTTCGGTGGATCAGGAATTTCGGACCGAATATCTGACGCGGCTCACCGACAGTGCCGCCCTGCGCGATATGACCTATGTGGATCTGCCGCCGTTCTACCCGGCCGGGTGGTTCTGGATCGGCGGGCGGGTGGGCAATGTGCTCGGGATGGACGGCTGGGAAGTGTTCAAGCCGTACGCGATCGGGTTGCTCGCTGTCGCCGCCGCGGTGGCATTGGTGTTGTGGATGCAGTTGGTTCGCGCGGACATGGCGGTGGGGGCTGCTGCCGCGGTCACTGCGATGACGTTGGCTTATGCCTCGCCGGAGGCATATGGCGCGGTGTTGATCGTGTTCATTCCGCCGGTGTTGGTGTTGGCGTGGGGTGCGTTGCATCGGCGGTCCGGGGGGTGGGGTGCGGTTCTCGGGACCGGGGTGTTCCTCGGGGTTGCGGCTTGTTTTTACACGCTGTACCTGGCGATCGCGGCGTTCACCGTGGTGATCATGGCGGTCGTGGCGGCTGGGCTCGCTGTTCAGGCGCAGCGAGTCGACGGGCGTCGGGCGTGGCGGGCGGGTGTTACTCCGCTGGTGAAGCTGGTGGTGATCGGTGGCATCGCCATCGTGCTCGCTCTCGTCGTGTGGACCCCGTACCTGCTGAAGATGCTGTCCGGCGCAAAGATGCCGTCCGGCAACGCATTCCATTACCTGCCCGAGTCGGGGGCCCAGCTGGCATTCCCCATGCTGGAGTTCTCCCTGCGCGGCGCCCTGTGCATAATCGGCGTGCTGTGGTTGGTAGTCCGAGCCGGATCTTCAAGGCGCGCACAAGCATTGGGCATCGGCGTCATCTCGATCTACCTGTGGACCCTGCTCTCGATGGCCGCGACCGCGGCAGGCACCACCCTGCTGTCCTTCCGACTCGAACCCGTCCTGCTCGCATTGCTCGCTGCCGCAGGCGTTTTCGGCTTCGTCGAAGGCGCAACCGCGATCTACCAAGCCCTGAACGAACCCGCCCCGATGCGCACCGCAGCCGCGGCGATAGCCATCCTGGGCGCGCTGGCCTTCGCCCAAACCATCCCCACCGTGCTCACCCACGAAATCGACACCGCCTACACCGACACCGACGGCAACGGCGAACGAGCCGACCAACGCCAACCCTCCGCGGTAACCCACTACCGAGAAATCGACGCGGCCCTCCAATCCCAAACCGGCCGTCCCCGAGACGAATCCGTAGTCCTCACCGCCGACACCAGCTTCCTGGCCTTCTACCCCTACTGGGGCTTCCAAGCCCTCACCTCCCACTACGCGAACCCCCTCTCCGACTTCAAGGCCCGAGCCGAAACCATCGCCGCCTGGAGCAAACTCCCCAACTCCCCCGCCCTGGTCGAAGCCCTCACCAAGTCCCCCTGGCGATCCCCCGACGCCTTCCTCTTCCGCACCGAAGGCGACAACTACACCCTGCGCCTAGCCGAAGACGTCTACCCCAACGACCCCAACGTCAAGCGCTACACAGTCACCTTCCCCAAATCCCTGTTCACCGACCCCACCTTCACCCCCACCCCAATAGGCCCTTTCACCCTGATCACAGTCCGCCGCTGATGTACTGGGATCCGATACCGGTGATCGCCGCCTCCGAAGGCGCGACGTACGACAACACCCGAGACTTCCTGATGGAAGCTCCCGCGTCGTTCCTGCTCGGCAAGTGGGCAAACAGGGACTGGCGCAATGTCCCCGGCCCGTTCTACGGCGCAGGCACCGACAACTGCCTGACCGGGCGATTCACCGCACCCGCGCACATCGTGTACGACGACGACTACTACGAAGTGATCTATCGCCAGCCCGGCAATCCACGCGAAACCTACGTCCTTCTCGAAGCCATGAGGCAAGACCCCTACTCCTGTTACGCGGCCGACGGCGACAAACACTGGACCTTGCCCCTGATCCGCGACTGGTGGGCGGACCGCGGCCGCCTCGCCGAGTGGATCAACCAGGCCATCGCGTCACAGCCGACAGGCGAACACGAAGAGGACTTTCGAGGACTGCACGCCTACGACACCTACCTGACCAACGGCCTCGAAACCTATCTCGTCGAATACGCCTTCTGGCTCGACAACGGCCGCCCCGCCACCCCTGACGAAGCCCGACCGAGCTTGAACCACTGAGCCGCCTCAGGAACGCGGCGCCTCGTGCGACGGCAAGTTCATGCTCCCGGCTGATTCCAACGCCTCAACCGTTCGCGCCAGCAACACAACGCCCTCCTCAACGCGGAAGTGCACGTCGTCGCCTGGGCGTATTCCGAGTGCGTTGCGAACGGCAACGGGAATGGTGACCCGTCCGTTCGAGGTCAGTCGAGCAAACGCTTCCATGCCATCTCCTCACTTGCGTGTCCGTCCATGTGTGCACAGAGTTCCGTCCAGTCGTGCATGAGACTCCGTCCAAGTGTGCAGCAACCTACCGTCTAAGCGTGCATACTTGGCCTATGGCGGCCAACTTCGACTCCTCGCTCGTTCACCGAAAACTGCAGGTCACGGTGGACGAAGCGTTGACGGACACGCGTGTGGTCACTATCAACGGAGCCCGGCAATCCGGCAAGAGCACTTTGACGCGGATCATCACCTCCGACCGGCCGGATTCGCGATCGATGACGCTCGATGATCCGGTCATTCTGCGGGCGGCCATCGACGATCCGATCAGCTTCGTCGAGCACGACGGACTGCTCGCCATCGACGAAGTCCAGCGAGCGCCGGGACTGTTCCTACCGATCAAGGCGAACGTGGATCTGGATCCACGGCCAGGCAGGTTCCTGCTGACCGGATCCGCGCAGGTCCTCGCACTGAAGTCGCTGCCCGACGCGCTCCCCGGCAGGATGGAAACGCTGGAGTTGTGGCCGTTCTCCCAGGGCGAGATCGACGACGCGCCAGACCGGTTCATCGACGCGATATTCACCCACGGTCACTCCCTGTCCATCGATTCCGACCTGCGACGACGCGACTACTTGGAGCGGGCATCGATCGGCGGATTCCCCGAGGCCGTCCGCCGAACCAGTCGGCGCCGCGAGGCGTTCTTCGAGAGCTACCTGACAACGCTTATCACCCGCGATATCCAGGATCTGGCCGCCATCGAACGACCGACGCAGCTTCGGAAACTCCTCCAACTGCTCGCAGCACGCAGCGCGAATCTCGTGGTCTCCAGCACGTTGGCCAGAGATCTCGAGCTGCACCGAACCACCGTGAGCCGCTATTTGGCCCTGCTGGAAACCGTATTTCTCACCAAGACGATTCCGGCATGGTCCGGCGGACCCACTTATCGGGCGATCGGTACCCCCAAACTCGCGTTCGTGGATTCCGGGATCCTGTGTCATCTGCTCGGACAATCTCCGGCACGACTCGCCGAGCCCGGCGGTGCCGCGGGGACCGTGCTCGAGAATTTCGTCCTGATGGAACTGGCGCGGCAGTTGAGCTGGAACGAGGAGCGGGTTTCGCTGTGGCATTACCGCAACAAGGACCACGTCGAGGTCGACGCGGTCCTGGAAGCCGCCGATGGCCGGATCGTCGGGGTCGAGGTGAAATCTGGTGCGACACTGCATAAGCCGGACTTCAATGGTTTGCGCCATCTTCGCGATCGCGTCGGCGACCGGTTCGTGGCGGGAGTGATCCTCTACACCGGCCAGCACTCGCTGTCGTTCGGCGACCGCCTTCGTGCCTTGCCGATGGAGTCGCTGTGGCGGGCAACTCCGTGATCTGTGCACGCACTCCGGGTTGCCGTCACACCGAGTCGGTCGCCCCGCAGGTGGTGCGGATCGTTGCCGGAAGCGGGTGTTCATCCCACTGGACGGCACTACACTGACGGGTGCGGCACGGTCGTCGCCGGTGGGGCTCGTAGGCCCCTCGGCGGATGGCGTAGGAAACCTGATCCTGCACGTCACGGGTCCCGGCGACCCGCTATCGGAGGAGGACTCATGTCCGATCCGTTGCACACGAGGGTGTGTCTTACCGGTCTCGATTGTTCTTGCCCGAGCATCAGTTTTTTCGTGGTGCCCGAACCGCTGGTGCGCGGGGGGCAGATGATGCATTTGCTCGAGCAGGCGCCGGTCGCGGGGCGGATTCCCGCGCCGGATATCGGCTTGATCGATCTGATCGAAGCCGCGACGTTGCCGTTGGATACGCGGGGGTTGGCTCGCGCGCAGCGGGTGGCGTTCTCGGGGCCGGTGCATGATCCGCCCGCGGCGCGGGAGGTGTTGCACGACCATCTCATCGACGAGCCGTGGGGTCTTGACGTCGACGATCCCGAGGAAATGACGCGGTTGGCGATGCTGCCCGAACGGCGGATCGGGGTGCGGCGGATCGACGATTTCCAGGCGCATTCGATTCGACAGGCGATGGAGGCGGTGTACCGGTATTTCGCGATCGATCAGCGCATTCCGCTGGTGTATCACGGGTTCGCCGATCCGCGCGAGGGCTGGTTCGCTTTGCGTGCGTCAGCGGCCTGACCAGGTACCCACTGGGTGACCTCGCTAACCGTGTGTCGATGGACACCCGATAGCCACTGGTGTGCGGATGCCCGATAGACCACAATATGTGCGGTCAGGGTCTACAAACCGCGCGGTCGGTGTCGCGCGGCGGGTACGCTGCGAAATGTTGGAAGTTCGGCCGACCGAAATCAGTTTTTGGTAGCGCTGATCGGTACGGATGCAGAGGTATAGCTATGACGCTCAGCAGACCGGAGCGGATCGATCTTTTACTCACACGCCAGCAACGCCTCGGCCGTGAACCGCAAGCTCGCGAACAGCTGGAATCGCTGGGCGCGATCGAGCGGGTAGTCATCGACACCACCATCGCGATGCTGTCGCCGGGACAGAAGTTCGCGCTGCTGTGGTCGTTGCAGGTCGGCGAGCAGCTGGTCGCCGGCGTGCAGATCAAAGAGCGGGACGGAACGGTCACCAACCTGATGCCGCCCGCCGAGGTGCTCGAGTACCTCACCGATCACAAGCGCATGTCCTACAGCGCCGACACCGGTGCATGGCTGTCGGCGGAGATCTTCATCGCCGGACCCACCCGGTACAAGACCAACTACTCCACCGGCAACATCGCGGACTGGATGCCCGAAGTCACCGCCGACGACCTGACCGCGGAGTTCATCGCCTTCCCGCGGCCCGACGCCGAAATCCCCGACTGGGCCCGCTCGCAGCTGGAATGGGCGGCTCGCAAAACCGGCTAGTCGCGGGCGGCGCCCACCCACGCACAGGTTCGATGGATAGCATCAACTCCCGTGCCGGACCGATCTGAACGCGCGTTGCCCCGATACCGCCTGATCGCCCTCGTCTGCGGGCTGCTCGGGTTCGTGCTCGCCCTGCTCACACCGCTGTTACCGGTGCGCCAGGACCGCGCGAGCCTGGACTGGCCGCAAGCCGGCGCCACCAGCGTCGAAGCGCCGCTGGTGTCGTATGTGCCGCAGCGGCTGGACGCGCAGCTGCCGTGCACGATGTTGAGCGGCCTGCCCGGCGCGGAGACCACCACCCTGCTCACGACCATCCCGGTCGCTTCCGGCAAGGTCGATCGCGGGTTGAGCGTCACCGTGCGCGACGGCGTGGTGGGCGTGCAGGCGCGCGATGTGCCGATGCTGTCGGCGCCGATCGCGGAGATCGGCGGGTGCGAGCGGATCAGCATCGTGTCGACCATCGAAGCCACGACCGTCGAGTTCGTCGGGGCGGCGCGCAAGGACGGCACCCCCTTCCGTAACACCGTCACCGTCGACAAGCGCCCGCAGATCGTGGGCGTGTACACCGACCTGCCCGCGACGGCACTGACCGGCGCCCGGCTGCACGCCGACATCGACTCCCGCTTCACCTCCACCCCGACCACGCTGAAACTGGCGGCGATGATCGGGGCCGGGGTCTTCACGCTGCTCGCCCTGATCGCGCTGCATCTGCTCGACACCTCCGATGGCCGGCGCGCTCGCCGCTTCCTGCCCCGGCACTGGTGGCGGATCACCCCGACCGACGTGGTGGTGGTCGGGACGCTGCTGGTCTGGCATGTGATCGGCGCCAACACTTCTGACGACGGCTACATCCTGAACATGGCGCGCGCGTCGGGACCGTCGGGGTACATGGCCAACTACTACCGCTGGTTCGGGGTGCCCGAGGCGCCGTTCGGCTGGTCGTACGAGGTGCTGGCCTGGATGACGAAGATCTCCGACGCCAGCCCGTGGATGCGACTGCCCGCGCTGGCCGCGGGGTTGGTGTGCTGGGCGGTGATCAGTCGAGAAGTGTTGCCGCGCCTGGGGGCTCGTGTGCGACGCGACAAGGTGGCGTTGTGGACGGCCGGGCTGGTGTTCCTCGCGTTCTGGCTGCCCTATGACAACGGGCTTCGTCCCGAACCGTTGATCGCGGCGGGGGCGCTGCTGACGTGGTGCCTCATCGAACGCGCCATCGCCACGGCGCGGCTGTTGCCTGCCGCCTTGGCGATCCTGGTTGCCGCGTTCTCGCTGGCAGCGGGGCCGACCGGTCTGATCTGTATCGCGGCGATGATCGCGGGCACGCGGCCGGTCATGCAGATCATCATCAAACGGGCACAGGGTCTGCGTCCGCGCCGGATCGCGGCGGACAGTGAAGTCGACCCCGCGGACGACCGACCGATAACCGAAGTCGACGCCGCGAAGCCGGGGCGGGCAGCTAGCTCGGATAGCACGGCGGTGAGCGCACCACGATTGTCGTTGCGCACCAAGATATTCCGCTACGCCGTCCTACTGGCCCCCGGCCTCGCATCAGGCACCCTCGTCCTCATCATCGTGTTCGCCGACCAGACGCTGTCCACCGTCATGGAGGCAACCCGAGTCCGCACCCTGGTCGGCCCGAACGTCGCCTGGTTCGACGAACGCACCCGCTGGGACTCCCTGTTCATGCTGTCCCCCGACGGCTCCCTGGCCCGCCGTTTCGGCGTGCTGGTGATGCTGCTGTGCCTGCTCGTGTGCATCCTGCAGGTGTTGCGCAAGGGTCGCATCCCCGGCACCGCGCGCGGCCCGTCGGTGCGGATCCTGGGCATCGTGTTCGCGGCGCTGTTCCTGATGATGTGGACGCCGACCAAGTGGACCCACCACTTCGGCGTCTACGCGGGCCTGGCCGGTTCGCTGGCGGCGTTGGCCGCGGTTGCGGTGGGCACCAACGGAATCAAGGCCCCGCGCAATCGCGCGTTGTTCGCGGCGGCGGTGTTGTTTTTGCTCGCGATGACGTTCACCGGCTCCAACGGCTGGTGGTACGTGTCCAGTTTCGGTGTCCCGTTCTGGGACAAGGCGCCGATGCTGGCGGGTAAGGGTGTCTCGACACTGTTCCTCGGACTCAGCATCCTGGCCCTGCTGGTCGCGCTGTATTTCCACCTGCGTGCCCCATACCGAACCCCTTCGGACACAGGTCGTTTCGATCGTTTCGCGACCATGCCGCTGACCATCGCGGCCGCGCTGCTCGTGCTGTTCGAAGTGGCGTCCATGGCCAAGGGTGCGATCACCCAGTACCCGGCCTACTCCATCGCGAAGTCGAATATCAGTTCGCTGCAAGGCAATACGTGCGCGATGGCGAATAGCGTTCTGGTGGAAGCGAATACACCCGATTCGCTACTCGCGCCCTATGACGGCTCCCCCGCCGACGGATTGAACGCCGAGTCGACAGGCTTCTCCCCCAACGGAGTAGCCGCCGACCTCACCGCCGACGCCGACGAAACCGTGGTCGGCGGCGCCAACTCCGTGGACAACGATTCCGCCAACAAGACCACCAAGACCACCGGCGCGGGCACGGGCGGCGGCACCAGCGCCCAACCCGGCATCAACGGCAGCACCGTCGCGCTCCCCTTCGGCCTCGACCCCGCCCGCACGCCGGTACTCGGCTCGTTCCAGGACGGCGTGCAGCAGCAGGCGAAGCTGACCTCACAGTGGTACCGCTACGACCTCGTCGACAGCATGCGCCACGATCCCGCCTACCAGGCCCTGGTGATCACCGCGGCCGGACGGATCCGGTACGTGGACACCGACGGCGTCGTGCACTACGGCCAGGACCTGCGCCTGGAATACGGCACCCGCGCCGCCGACGGCTCCGTGCAGGTGACCGGTTCGGTCGCGCCGATGGATATCGGGCCCGCGCCGTCGTGGCGCAACCTGCGCGTGCCGCTGGACCAGCTGCCCGACGGGGTGAACGCGGTGCGCCTGGTCGCCGCCGACAACGACATCACCGGCAAGCAGTGGCTGGCCGTCACGCCCCCGCGCCTGCCGCGCCTGGTCACCCTCGACTCGGTCGTGGGTCGCACCGACCCCGTGCTGCTGGACTGGCACGTGGGCCTGGCCTTCCCCTGCCAGCGCCCGTTCGAGCACCACGACGGCGTCGCGGAGGCCCCGCAATGGCGGATCCTGCCCGACAGGGTCGGTTCGGACGCGTCCAATGCCTGGCAGGACGATATCGGCGGCGGACCGCTCGGGTGGACAAACCTGCTGTTGAAGGCCGAGACTGTCCCGACATATCTCGATCACGATCTCGGCCGTGATTGGGGCTCGCTGGAACGGTTCACGCCCTTTCAGCCCGCCCCGCCCGCCGAAATCTCCGTCGAGGTGGTGAACCAGTCGGGTCGCGCGAAGGAACCGGCGATTCGGGCACAGTAGGCCTGACGGTTACCAGTGGGTAGGACTGTGGCAGCGCAAGGGCAGTGGCACGCACTTGTGTGTGACGCTTACCAAACGCTCAGTCCCCGTTAGGGTTTCGCTTACGTGAAACACCTGTAAATGACAGCGTAAAGGACCTGCACCTGCACGTTTGAGCACGTACGCTGGTGGGTATGACAGGAGCCTTCGATGACATGGATCTACGAGATCTCGTCGACTTGCTCAGCGACGACGAGAAGCAAGAACTACGACCGGCCATAATGCGGGTACTGGGAAGACTGCCTTCACAAGAGGTATTACGACGCGATCTCAACCGTCGCATGCTCAACGTCTGACTCCTGGTCCCCATACAACCAAAAGGCGCGAACCACATAACGTGGTCCGCGCCTTTTACTGTGCTCAGAAGACTCGCAGTGGCCCCGGTGTCCACAGCCCGGACCGCGCCTCACGACCGGTCTCCAGCTTCGCCGGCGTCGCCTTCGCGTACTGGTCGTAGCGTTCCAGGGAACCCCAGTCACGGGCCCAGTCGTGGTTCAGATAGGTCGGGATCGTCACCCGAGCCGCCAGCATCTGCGTCATGCCCAGCGGTCCACCGAATTCCTGCGCCTGCCAGGTGTCGGTCGACGAGATCGCCAGCGGACGGTCGGGCAGGATCCGGTAGTTCGGCACCTCGGCCACGCCGTTCTTGTGCGAGAACGGACGCTGGCAGGGGAACTGCAGGCCGACCGCCCAGTCGAGCAGAACCGGCTGGTCACGACCGATGAACGTGTCCAGGGTCTGCAGCTTGGGCACGCGCGGCGGGGTGAACGCCAACCACTGGTCGCCGATCAGGATCGGGTCGTTGACCAGCACGCGCACCGCGTTCGCCTCGGGCGCGAGCTCCGCCAGCGGCACGCGCAGGTTGCGCCACGACGGCGCCGGGCCGATATCGCGCGGCTGGTAGGCGCCGAGCACGGCGACGCTGCCATCGGGGTTGCGGGTGCCGTATTCGACGAACAGCGCCTGACCGTAGTTGTCGTCGCCGGTGTCGTCCTTGGACGCGATGCGGCCGGCCGCGCTGATCACCACCAGCGGCGAGTCCGCCGAGCGTTCCGGCAGCCCGTACCACGCCGACTCCAGGTGGGCGGGTTGCTGCATGCCCTCCTGGTAGGAGCCCAGAATCGGGGTCACGGCGGGATCGAGGCCGAACGGCAGCGCCACGGTCGAACCGTTGATGCCGCGCGCGCCCTGTCCGCCGCCGGTGCCCGCGCTCTCGCCCTCCGCGAAGGCCGCGCCGACCGACTGGTTGCTGGTATTACCGGTGCCCGGCTTCACCTCGACCGCGTCGGCGGACAGGTCGCCCGGCACACCGTTGGGGGTGAAACCGACCGCGCCGATGCCCGCGAGCGGGTCGTTGGGGTCGGTGAACGGGCGGGCCGGGTCGACGATCGGCTCGAGCCTGCCCGCGTTGGGGTCGGCTTCGACCAGCACGTCGTTGGCCAGGCCGCACGAGTTGTTGCTCAACGCGTCGATATTGCCGCGGCCCAGCGAGTAACCGGGGTACTGCTGGGTGGCGCCCTTCACCAGCGACGCCACTTCGAACAGCACCATCAACCCGACCACCACGGTCAGCGGGATCGCCGCGAACTTGCGAATTCGCTTGCCGCGCTTGCTCTTCGCCGAAGGTTGCGGTTTCACATAGTCTTCGCGCAGCGCGTACCAGCCCACCAGCGCCAACGCGACGCCGAACAGGATCAGCATCACCGTGTTGGAGTTGATGCCGCTCACCGAAATGGTCTTGTCGAACCACGGCACGCCGTAACTGGACACGTACCAGTACCCGTTGATGCCCGAGAACGACAGCGCCAGCACGAACAGCAACCCGGCCAGGAAGATCGCCCGGTTCTTGCGTGACCGCAACGCACTCTGCGACACCGCCACCGCCGTCACCGCCGCCAGGCCACCCGCGATGCCCGCGTAGGCGCCGAAGTGGTGGGTCCACTTGGTGGGGTTGAACATCATGAAGAAGATCGTGCCGAAGACGATCCCCATCAAACGCCAGGTCGGACCCGACGCGATACCCGGCACCTGACGGCGGCGCAGCAGCACCAGCAACGTGGTGAACAGGCACAGCAGCATCACCAGGAACGCGAAACGCCTGGCCAGCGAACCGTCGACGGTCTCCACGAACATGTAGTAGTAGCGCAGGTAGTCCTCGTACCAGGCCAGGTTCGGGCCGGTGGCCTGACGCACCCGGTTGGCTTCCTGGATACCGGCGAAAGTCTGGTCGCCATAGACCACCACCAGCACGAGCAGACCGGCCGAAGCGATCGGGGCCAGCAGCGCGACCGTGCCGAATTCGCGATGACGGCGCACGATGATCCGCACCAGCGGACGGATACCGGCCAGCAGCGCGGCCACACACATCAAACCGGTGGGCGCGGCGGCGAGAGTGAACGCTGCGATCAGCACCGCGATACCCGCGGGCAGCAGGCGACCGGTCGCGATCGCGCGTTCGATCGACACCCACGTCAGCAGCGCGCCCAGCGCCACGATCGGCTCCGAACGCAGGCCGTTGTCGAACGGCAGCCAGAACGCCAGGAACACCAACCCGCCGGTCCACAGCGCCACCTGGCTGCGTTTCACGGCGTTGCCAAGGCGCGGCACCACCTCGCGGCTGATCACCATCCAGCACAGGATCGCGCAGATCAGCGCCGGGACGCGCACCCACGGGCTGGCCGTGGAGATCTCGGCGAACACCTGGATCACGTAGTAGTACCAGCCGAACGGGGCCTCCGGGACGCCGTACCAGCGGAAGTAGTTGGCCGTATAGCCCGCGTCGGGGGCCACGCGGACCATCGACAGGATGTAGCCGTCGTCGGAGGTGTTGGCGCCGACGAAATGCCAGATCAACAGGGTGCCGATCACCGCGGCGTCGGCCCACGTCGGCTTCAACCAGTTGCGGGGCAGGAAGCGGCGGTGGCCGCGGCCGTCACTGCCGTCGAGACGGCCCAGCGCCGCCAGCGCCAGCAACGTGCACAACACGGCCGCGATGATGGCGACCAGTTTGATCGGCGACGGGCTCGACGAGAAGCGGGTATCGATCGTCGACGTCAGCGAAAGACCCTGCGGGACGTCACCTTTGAGATCGGTGAACACGCCCACGATCTGCGGCCGCAGATCACCGGGCAGCTGACCCTGCACCGGAACCTGCACGGTCTCCACCGCACCCGGCTGACCCACGATCGGCCGCTCGATCATCTTCGTCAGCCCAGCGAACTCCGCGGTCGTGCGCGACTGATCGGAACTGATCCGAATCGCCGAACACCCGCCCATCTCCGACCGCGGCGCCGACGCGACCACCGCATTGCGGTCCACCACATCCACCGACGTCTCCGAGACACGCACGAACAGCGCCTCCAACGCCGCCCGATCACCCTGCGCAGGCGCGGTGGCCAACAACATCCCGCCCTGCTCGGGCAACGACGCCACCGAACTACACGGAATCGACACATTCACATCAATAGGCACCTGCGACATCAACGGCGCCTGCACATTGCCCAGGTTCCCGTTCTGCGGCCAGTTCAACTGCGCGGTGGTCTGACTCACCGGCAAAAACGGCGTAGCCACCGCGAACAGCGCCCCGAGTATCCCGGCGACGATCGCGATCCATCGCGCGACCCGGAAGTCCCTCGCGGACGCCACCGGTCCAGCGGGCGGCTTGGTAAGAACAGCAGTTGCGGCGTCTGGCACGGTTCGACATGGTATCTGTCTCCCGGTACTTACGAGGGGTCGCACGCCTTACGGGGAGACTTCCCTAGACTCGACTCCATGACCAAGGTGAATCTCGAAACCAATTACGGACCGATCGTGCTCGAGTTGGACGACCAGGCCGCGCCGAACACGGTCGCCAACTTCGTGAACTACGTGAACTCGGGCCACTACGCCGGCACCGTGTTCCACCGCGTCATCCCCGGTTTCATGGTGCAGGGCGGCGGCTTCGAACCCGGCCTGAAGCAGAAGCCGACTCAGGCGCCCATTCAGAACGAGGCCACCAACGGCCTGAAGAACGACAAGTACACCGTCGCGATGGCCCGCACCAACGACCCCCACTCGGCCACCGCCCAGTTCTTCATCAACATCTCCGACAACGCCTTCCTCAACCACTCCGCCCCCCAGGGTCAGGGTTGGGGTTACGCGGTGTTCGGCAAGGTCGTCGACGGCACCGAGGTCGTCGACAAGATCGCCGCCGTCAACACCGGCAGCGCGGGACCGCACCAGGATGTTCCCGTCGACGACGTCATCATCGAATCCGCCTCCGTCGCCTGATTTTCGACATCACTCGGGCCGTCACCACAATCATAGGTGACGGCCCGAGCCCGTCCACCGATTAGACTTGGTCCAGCGGGATTCCGGCCCGCCCCGATGATTCCCGGGAGGAGCGCGTCAGGACACCCAGGCTTTCAACGGTTCGGTATCGAGGGTGATTCCTACCGGATCAGGGATCGGGACTTCGGCGCCGAAGGGCTGGATCAGGATTCGTTCGTATTCGCCATCGACCGGGTTGCTACGCACTACGACGCAACCCTTTTCGCGGTCGATCAGGAGGTAGATCGGGATGCCGGTTCGGGCGTAGGCGCGGGGCTTTTCGCAACGATCCCGGCGGTCGGTGTCTTGGTCGTGAGAGGTCACCTCGACCACCATCAAGACGGGGGTGGGGTCGGCCCACTCCGACTGGCCCGCGAATACTCCGGTCGGCGCCAAAGTGCCGTCCGGGCGTGCTCGGCCCGTGCGGTAGGAGTCGATCTTCAGGCCGCGTTCCGGAAAGAGCCAAAGTTCGGGCCGAAGGACGAGCAAGATCCGCATCAACCACTCGAGCACGCAGTCATGGTCCCCGTCCGGCACGGCTTTGGCCCCCAGCTTCCCCTCGACGTACTCCAGTCGAACACCATCCGAGACGCGACCGGCAACGCGAGCAAGTTCTTCGAACTCCCCGGTCGTCATGAGCGGCTCAGGCGCTGCGGTCATGCCACAACGATACCCAGCGGCGATACGATCCGCGAAGAATGCGCGAACGGGCCGCCTCGGAAGGTTTCCGGGGCGGCCCGTTCGGGGGTTTGGTTTACAGCGGCAGGACGTGGTGTTTGCGGGGGTTGCGTTGGATTTTCTTGTCTTGCAGCAGTTTTAGGGCTCGGCGGAGTTCGAGGCGGGTGGTTGCCGGTTCGATGATGGCGTCGATGAAGCCGCGTTCGGCTGCTACCCAGGGGGTGGCTACGTTTTCGTTGTAGAAGTTGATCAGGTTTTGGCGGATGGCGGCGCGTTGGTCTTCGGGGGCTGCCGCGATTTGGGCTGCGCCTAGCAGGCTTACTGCGCCTTCTGCGCCCATGACGGCGATGCGGGCGGTGGGCCAGGCGAGGTTGATGTCGGCGCCCAGTTGCTTGGAGCCCATGACCGCGTAGCCGCCGCCGTAGGACTTGCGGACCACCAGGGTGATCTTGGGGACCGAGGCTTCCACGTAGGAGAACAGGAAGCGGCCGCCGCGCTTGATCACGCCTACCTTTTCCTGTTCGACGCCGGGGAGGAAGCCGGGGGTGTCGACCACGAAGATCAGCGGGATCTCGAAGGCGTCGCACAGGCGCACGAAATGGGAGGCCTTGTCGGACGCGCGGGCGTCCAGGGCGCCTGCCGCGGCCATCGGCTGGTTGGCGACCACGCCGACGGTGCGACCGTCGATGCGGGCGAAACCGGTGATGATGTTGGGGCCGGTGTCGACGCTGATCTCCTTGAACTCACCGTCGTCGAAGATGCGCAGCAGGATGTCGTACATGTCGTAGCCGGCATTGTCGGAATCGGGCATGAACGAGTTCAGTTCACGGTCGGAGTCGGTGATCTCCGGCTCCAGACCGGGGTTGACCACCGGCGGCAGTTCCTGGCAGCTGCTGGGCATGTAGCCCAGGTACTCGCGCACCCACTTGAACGCCGCCTCCTCGTCCTTGGCGACGTGGTGGATGTTGCCGTACTCGGCCTGCGTGCGCGCACCGCCGAGTTCCTCGAGGCTCACGTCCTCGCCGGTGACCTCTTTGATGATCTTCGGGCCGGTCACGAACATGTGCGCGGACTCGGTGGCCACCACGACATCGGTGCAGATCGGCTCGTACACCGCGCCACCGGCACAGTTGCCCAGGATCACCGACACCAGCGGGACCATGCCCGACAGCGGTTCGAGATTGGTCGCCATCCACGCATACCAGGCCAGCGAACTGATCGCCTCCTGCACGCGCGCGCCACCGGAATCGTTGATGCCGACCAGCGGAATGCCGACCTTCGACGCGTACTGCATCAAACCGCACAGCTTGCGACCGAACGCCTCGCCGACCGACCCGCCGTACACGGTCTGATCGTGCGAGAACACCGCCACCGGGCGGCCCTCGACCTTGCCGTGCCCGACCACCACACCGTCGCCGTAGAGCGCGTTCGCGTCGCCGGGCTTGCGCACCAGCGCGCCGATCTCCACGAACGTGCCGGGGTCCAGCAGCTGGTTGATCCGGTCGCGGGCACTGGGAATGCCCTTGTGCGCCCGCTTGGCGATGCCCTTGGCACCGGCGGGTTCTTTGGCGAGCTCGAGCCGCTCGTGTAGATCGGCAAGCTTTTCGGCGGTCGTGCTCACTTACTCATTCTCCCTTGGCGGAAATCGCGGCCAGCTTGGCAGCGAGGTCGGCACCGATCTGGCCGATCCGCGGTTCATCGACAATCTGCAGGTGGTCGCCCGGAATATTGACCACTTCGAGGTTCGGAATGTACTCGTCCCAGCCGCCGTTGGGCTTGCGGTCGGCGAAGCGGGGCTCGAGTTCGATCGCGCCGTCGTGGTAGCGGTCGGCCAGGTACAGCACGACGTCACCGTCGTACTGGCGAGGCTCGGCGACGGTCAGCGCACGGTTCTCGAGCCATGAGGTGCGCTGGTGTTCGAGCACACCGCCGGGGATCTTGGCACCGGACAGCTTGATCAGATCGCTGATCATGGAGAACTGCTCGTCGTCCGACGCGGCGGCCAGCTCCTCGATCTGCTCCCGGTCGAGCTCGGCGGGCACGTTGTAGGTCTTCTTGGCGAAGGCCTGGTACCGCTCGAGGCGACGCACGCGCTCCTCGGGGCTGTTGTCCTCGTCCTCGACAGTGCGCGCGAGGTCGATCAGGCCGACGTAACGCACGTCGGCGCCTTCCTCGCGCAGCAGCTGACCCACCTGCAAGGCCAGCACCGCACCCAGCGACCAGCCGTACAGCACGTACGGGCCTTCGCCCTGGATCTTGCGCAGCTCCGGCAGGTACTCGCGGGCCCGCTCCTCGATGGAGCCGTCGACCCGCTCGAACCCGTACATCGGGGTGTCGGCGGGCAGACGCTTGAGCAGCGGCTCGTAGACGAGCGTGTTGCCACCGGCGGGGTGGAACACGAAAACCGGTGTGGCCGAAGAACCTTCGACGCGGGCACGCAGCGGGCGGATGAAACCGTCCACGTCGGCGCCGCTGTCCTGCAGGTTGCGCACGATCTCGGCGAGTTGCTCGATGGTCTCGCAATCGAGCACGTCGTCGACGGTGACCTCAGCCTTGACCCGCTCGGTCAGGCGCGCTGCCATCTTCTCGGCGACGTCCTCCTCGAGGATGGGCAGCGTGTTGTAGACGCCGCCGGGCGATGCGCCGGTGACCAGAGCCCAGGTGGCGTAGGCCAGACGTTCGGCAGCGTCGCGCGGGGGAACGTTGTCCTCGTCACCGGCCGCGGCATCGGCGAAGTAGTCGATGTCGGCGACGGCCGATTCCGGCTCGGCAGCAACAGGATCCGCGACAACGGCAGCGCTTTCGGTCACGGCAGCAGTCGAAACCGTTTCGCCCGCACCAGCTTCCGGCGCAACCTGTGCCCCGGCCTGCTTCGCCACCGTCAACGGATCCTCGCCCGCGGCAATCGCGGCCCGAGCAGCCTCGACGAAGTTGGCGTCAACACCCAACTCGACATCTTCACCCGCGGCCTTGGCCGCAGCCTGCTTCTCCGCCATCGCCGCGACCTCGTCGCGATGCTCGATCGCGTACCGCAGCACCTTCGACACCTCGTTGAGGCTGGCGTCGCGCACCGCGGAGATCTGCAGCTGCGGGATGTCGAATTCGTATTCGACGCGGTTCTTGATGCGCATGGCCATCAGCGAATCCAGGCCGAGTTCCATCAGCGGGATCTCCATCGGGAGGTCCTCGACGGCGTAGCCCATGGATTCGGCGACGATGACGCACAGTCGCTGTTCGATGGTTTCGCTGCCGTCGGCATCCCACCGGTCACCGGTGGCGATGGCGATCTCGGCGGCCGACTGCTCGGCGGCCGGAACGGCAAGCGCGACAACGGGTTCGGGCAGTGCGGCACCGGAGGTGACGACCGCGTCGAACAGCAGGGTGAACCCGGTCGCGGACTTGGCGTGCACCTGCACCGACGCACCACCGAGGTGCGGGGTCAGCGTGGTGGTCAGCGTGCCGGAAGCAGGCAGTGCGGCGTGCGGATGCGAAACCGAGACCGCGACATCGGAAAGTACCTGGGACGCAGCGGCTTTCACCAGAGCGGGCAGGTCGCTGACCGAGGAAGCCTGGACCTCCCAGGCGTGCCGACCATCCGGCATCGCGACGTGCGCACCGGGCACCCGAGCGCTGCCGCCACCCGACGACATCGACACCTTGGGCCAGTACTCCTTGCGCACGAACGCAGTTCGCGGCACGTCGGCGTAATCACCTTCGGGCAGTAGCGAACTCAGGTTCACCGCGTGCCCGTGCACGTACAGTTGCGCGAGCGCGCTGATCACACCGGCGGACTCGTCTTCCTTGCGCTTCAGCGTCGGGATGAGCTGTGCGTCGTGCACGCCCGCCGCGAAGGTGGTGCCCAGAACCTGCATCAGCGCAACGGAATTGGGGGCCAGCTCCAGGAACGTGGTGTGTCCGGTGTCGACGGCGGCCTTGACCGCGTTGGTGAAGTAGACGCTGCCGCGCATGTTCTTCACCCAGTAGGGCTCGTTGTGGATCGGGTCCGAACCGGGCTTAAAGAACAGACCCTCGTGGACCGTGGAGTACAGGCCGGTCGTCAGTGAGGTCGGCTCGATGCCTGCCAGTTCGGCCGCGAGTTCGCCCAGCAGCGGGTCCATCTGCGAGGTGTGGCCGGCACCGCGGGTCTGCAGGATCCGGGCGAACTTGCCCATCGCCTCGACCTCGGCGACGATCTGCTCGACCTGCTCACGGGGGCCGCCGATCACGGTATTGGTCGGCGCGGCGTACACCGCGCACTCCACATCGGGGTACTTGGGCAGCAGCTGCGCCACGTCGTGGGCGCTGAGTTCGACCAGTGCCATGTTGCGCACTTCGTCGTCGGTGAGCATCTGCTCGCCCTCGCCCATCAGGCGCGAGCGGGCGCAGATCACGCGCACCGCGTCTTCGATCGACAGGCCACCGGCGATGTACGAACCGGCCACCTCGCCCATCGAATGACCAACCACGCCAGCGGGTTCCGCGCCGTGCGCGCGCAGCACCGCGGCCAGACCGAGCTGGATGGTGAAGATGCCGACCTGGCAGGTGCCCACGTCGTAATCCTGGGCATCGTCGAGGATCATCTCGCGAATGGAGTAACCGGCCTCGTCCTGGACCAGCTCGTCGACCTCGTCGACGGTGGTGCGGAAGATCGAGTTCTCGGTGTACAGCTGCTTGGCCATCTTGCGATGCTGCGAGCCGAAACCGGAGAACACCCAGATCGCGCCGTTGGACGCGGGCGAATCGGCGGTGAACACGCCCGCACCGGGCTTGCCCTCGGCGATGGCGCGCAGACCGGCCACGGCCTCGTCGCGGGTCTTGGCGATCACCACACCGCGCGAACGCTGGTGGCTGCGCTTGGCCAGCGAACGGGCGACATCGGTGAGCGGGACATCCTTGCCCGCGCCTTCCAGCCAGTCGGCCAGGTCGGCGGCGGCGCGCTTGCGACGCGAGGGCAGGTAGGCGGACACGGCCAGGATGACCGGCAGCGGCTCCTCCCGTTCGCCGTCCCACTCGACCGCGACAGTGGGCCGCACGATCTCGGCGGCGGCCTCGGTGATCGCGGTGGCCTCGGCGACCACATCGGTGGAGGCCTCGGTGCCCTCGATCTCCTCGACCGCCAGCTCCACGGCGGCGATCTGCTCGGGGGTCACGTCCTGGACCACGGGCGCGGACGGCACGTATTCCTGCAGGACGACGTGCGCGTTGGTGCCACCGAAACCGAAACCGGAGATGCCGACGGTCGCGACGCCGCTGTAGCGGGGGAACTCGGTGGCTTCGTCGACGACCTTGAGGTTGGCCTGCTCGAACGGGATGTACGGGCTGGGGCCCGCGTAGTTGATGTTCGGCGGAATCACGTTGTGCTGGAACGACATCAGCACCTTCGCGAGACTGGGCACACCGGCGCCGGACTCGAGGTGACCGAAGTTGGTCTTGACCGAACCGAGCAGGGCGGGCTTGTCCGCGTCGCGACCGCGACCGATCACGCGGGCCAGTGCCTCGGCTTCGATCGGATCGCCGATCGGGGTGCCGGTGCCGTGGGCTTCGATGTAGTCGACCGTGGACGGGACGATGCCGGCGTCACGGTAGGCGCGACGCAGCACGTCGGCCTGCGCGTCCGGGTTCGGGGCGAGCAGACCGTTGGACCGGCCGTCGCTGTTGACCGCGGTGCCCTTGATGACGCCGTAGATGTGGTCGCCGTCGCGCTCGGCATCGGCAAGGCGCTTGAGGACGACGAGACCGCCGCCCTCGGAACGGACCATGCCGTCGGCGTCCTTCGAGAAGGCCTTGATGCGTCCGTCTTCGGACGTGCCCGGTGCGAAACCCAGCGTCGTCATCGGCATCAGCAGCGCGTTCACGCCACCGGCCAGCGCGACGTCGGCGTCACCGTCGCGCAGCGCGCGCACCGCCTGATGCACCGCGACCAGCGTCGACGAGCACGCGGTGTCCACGGTGACCGACGGGCCACGGAAGTCGTAGAAGTACGAAACGCGGTTGGCGATGATGCCGTTGGAGCTGCCCATGATCGCGTAGGCCTCAGCCGTCACGGGCACGTTGGGATCGCTGTTGCCGAGCGCGAGCGAAGCGATGAACTGGAAATCGCTGCTCGACGAACCGATGTACATGCCGACCGAGGCGCCCTTGAGGTCGCTCGCCGGAATTCGCGCGTGTTCCAGCGCTTCCCAGGTGAGCTCCATCATCAGCCGCTGCTGCGGATCGATGCGCTCGGCTTCGAGCGGCGACGTCGCAAAGAAATCGGCATCGAAGCCCTTGAGGACGTCCTGGTCGAGGTAGCCACCACGGGTCTTGCCCGCAGCGACAGCGGCGGCGACGGCAGGGTCACTGAGGAACTCTTCCCACCGCCCCTCGGGCAGCTCACGAATCGCGTCACCGCGCCCGATGATGAACTCCCAGGTCGACTCAGGAGTCGTCCCCGCACCCGGCAGGCGCGTAGACAGACCGACCACCGCGATGTCATGCGCCTCGGAAGGCGCGAACGCGGCGGTGTAATCCGAGTCGTCCACAGCGGCAGGCTCGGGCTCACCGTTGATGATCACCTCGGCCAGCGAGGCGATCGTCGGATGCTGGTACACCACCGTCGGCGTCAGAATCACGCCGGTGAGGTCCTCGATGTCACCGCCTAGGGCGAGGGCGTCGCGCGAGGCCAGCCCGAACTCCTCCATCGGTCGGTCGACGGTGATCGCGTCGACAGACTGTCCGGTCGCGTCGGCAACCCAGCGGCGTAACCATTCACGCAGCTCAGCTACCGACAGTTCCGCCGGGGCGGTCGACTCGGAAGGAAATTCGGGGGTGCCCTCGTTGTTAGCCATCAATTCCTCAAGCTACCTGTCTGCCTACAGGGCGCGCCGTGGAATGGCACCCGGCATGCGTCACACGCCGAGTGCCATCACCGAACCGGTGGGCCGATTACTCTTCCGGTGCATCGGGGAAAGCCTGCTGGGTGTAACCACCGCGCAGAGTTCCCTCGAGGTAGGCGGCCTTGCAGGCGCGCCGGGCGATCTTGCCGCTGGAGGTACGCGGGATGGAACCCGCGGGCACCAGCAGGATGTCACGAGCGGTCACGCCGTGACGTTGCGACACCGCCGCGCGCACCGCGTCCGCGATGGGCCCAGGATCGGCCTTACCGGCACCGGGACCACGTTCGGCCACCACCACCAGCTGCTCGGACGCGTCGTCGACGTCGAACTTCAGGCCGGAGTGGCTGTCGGCGGCGAAGACCTCGCTGGGCAGCTGGTTGGCGGGCACCGCGAAGGCCGCGACGAAACCGGGGCGCAGCGACTTGGACGCCTCCTGTGCGGAGAACTCCAGATCCTGCGGGTAGTGGTTGCGACCGTCGACGATCACCAGGTCCTTGACGCGACCGGTGATGAACAACTCACCTTCGAAGTACACACCGAAGTCGCCGGTGCGCATCCAGTCGGCATCGGGCTCGGTGCCCGCGGTGTGCCCGCCGTCGACCGGCTCGGTGACCCGGTTGCGGAACGCCTTGGTCGACTCGTCGGGGCGTCCCCAGTAGCCGATGCCCATGTTCTTGCCGTGCAGCCAGATCTCGCCGACCTGCCCGTCGGGCAGTTCGCGACCCTGCGCGGTGTCGGCGGTCTCGGGGTCGATGATCGCGGCCCACTGCGACAGCCCCACGTAACCACACGAGACCTGCGCGATGGCCGACTCGTGCGACTGGTCAACGCGCACCATGCGGCCCGCGTTGAGCTCGTGACGATCCACGTAGACGTACTTGGCCTCGTCCTCGGCCTTGGTCGCCGAGACGAACAGCGTCGCCTCCGCCATGCCGTAGCAGGGCTTGATCGCGGTCTTGGGCAGCCCGAACGGCGCGAACGCCTCGTTGAACTTCTTCATCGAGGACACGGTCACCGGCTCGGACCCGTTGATCAGGCCGATCACGTTCGACAGGTCGAGCGATTCGCCCGCCTTGGGCACACCACGCGCGGCAGCGTGCTCGAACGCGAAGTTCGGTGCCGCCGCGAACGTGCCGGCACCGTCGGAAACGGCGGCCAGCTCGTTGATCCACCGCGACGGGCGACGCACGAACGCGCTGGGCGACATGATGGTGATGAACTTGCCGCCCACCGCGGGCAGGATCACTGTCAACAGGCCCATGTCGTGGAACAGCGGCAGCCAGGTCACGCCGCGCGAGTTCTCGTTCATGTTCAGCGAGTTGATCATCTGCAGCAGGTTGGTGCCCACCGCGCGATGTGTGATCTCCACACCGGCGGGTACCCGGGTGGAGCCCGAGGTGTACTGCAGGTAGGCGATGTCGTCGACCGCGGTGTCGGGACGCACCCACGAGTCACCCAGGGTGTCGGGGATGGCGTCCACGGCGATGATGCGCGGGCGCTGGGCCGCGGGCAGCGAGCGGAAGAACTGGCGAACACCGGCGGCCGAGGAGGTCGCGGTGAGGATCGCCGACGGCTCGCAGTCGCCGAGAACGGCGTGCAGGCGGTCGGTGTGGCCCGGCTCGTCGGGATCGAACAGCGGCACCGCGATGGTGCCGGCGTAGATCGCGGCGAAGAAGGAGATCACGTAGTCGAGCCCCTGCGGCGCGAGGATCGCGACCCGGTCGCCCGGGTTGGTCACCTGCTGCAGCCGAGCGGCCACCGCGCGCAGCCGCACACCGAATTCCTGCCAGGTCAGCTCGTGTACCTCACCGTCGCGTTCCCGCGAGTAGTCGATGTAGCGGTACGCGAGCGTATTGGCGTCGTTACGGGTGTGCTTCTCGACGTGATCGACCAGGGTGCGACCCTCGGGAATGATGATGTTCCCGGTCTCGTCCAGGTAGTCGTCGAAAGTCTGTTCCATTCCTTCTTCTCCTTGCGAGGACACGCGATGACAAGCTCTGCGGCCTCGACTCGCTATATCGCCACCGGATATCGGACTCACCTGAGCGTGCGTCGACAACCTGCGGATTTTCACAAGCGGTCTGCGCGGTGACCGCTATCGGCTAAATGTTCTCAAACCAGAGTCATGTTACAGAGAACCCCCCGCTCAGTCCTCCCGCAGCAGCGGAATGACAGGCGCGAATGCGTCCATCTGGGTGGGGAAGATGCCCACATACGACATCGAAGTGAGTTGCCGCACACGTTTGACCTGTTCGGCGATTTCCTCGAACGTGCCGATCGCGATGTACGGCGACTCCAGGATCTGTTCCACGGTCAGTTCGACGTCGACCTCGAGGTCGGGATGCAGGCCGCGTTCGATCGCGCGCAACGCCATCTCCGCGGTCTTCTCCCGGTCGTCGGTGATGACGATGGCGGTGATGGCCCAGTTCAGCTCGATATCGGCGAACCGGTCACCCGCCGCGGCGCGCACCCATTCGACCTTCTCGATCGTCTTCTCGAGCGTGATGCCCGACAGCAGACCCTTGCCGTTCTTGGTGGTCTGCGGCACGACCGAGACGATATCGGCGTGCTTGGCCGCCAGCGCCAGCATCTTCGGACCGCCGCCACCGGTACACAGCGGCGGACGCGGACCCTGCCGTGGACGAGGAGTGCCCTTGACGCCACGCACCTGGTAGTGCTTGCCCTCGAAGGTGCACTCCTGGCCACGCAGCAGCGTGTCCAGGATGGTCAGCGACTCGTCCAGCTTCTCCAGCCGCAGGCCGGGACGCTCGAACGGGATGCCCGCGTTGTCGAACTCTTCCTTGATCCAGCCCGCTCCGACGCCGACCTCGAGCCGACCCTTGGACAGCACATCCAGGGTGGCCAGCTCTTTGGCGAGCACCACGGGGTGGCGCATGCCGTTGGCCAGCACCGACGTGCCCAGACGGATCTTGCTGGTGGCCTGGGTGAGTGCGCCCAGCGCGGCGATCGGGCCGATCTGATCGCCGAGGTGGTCGGGCACGACGAACGTGTCGTAACCCATCTCCTCGGCTTCCTGCGCCGTCTGCACGAACTTGCGTGCGCCGCCCTCCTGTTTGTTGCCTTCGCCTGCTGCGGCGAAGCGGAACGGACGCAGCGGCGTACCCAGCGCGGTCAACTCACCGACGGGTGCGGCAGCTTCGGTCATGAACTCTTCGCTCCTGGCTGGTGTGGACTCGGGCGCAATTCCCAGCGCACTTTACAGCGTGCGAGCGATCCGGCGTGCGGATGTCACAGCGGGGCGTGATCGGTGGCAACCACGCCCCCACTGTGACTGTGACAACTCCGTCAGGAATGTGGCGGATGTGGTGCGTTCTCGATCAGGCCCGCGGCCCAGTTCACGGTCCACTGGGTGGCCGTGGTGCCGTTGGCGTCCACGGTGTTGGAGGCGTACAGCGCGTGCACCGGATTGCCCGCCGAGCGGATCAGCGCGGCGAGACTGCCCAGTGCGTTGAGCGGGTTCAGTGCCTCGCGTGGCGCGTCGCAGATCATGTCGCCGGGCGCGCAGATCGAGAACACCTTCGGTGCCAGCGTGCCGAAGCCGCCGGGGCGCGGGCCGGTCATGCTTATGCCGGGCACGTTCACGCCGCGCAGCGCCACCTCGGCGCCGTCGCCCGCGGGCGGGGGGTCACCGATCTCGGTGGGCAGGCCGGGGCCGGTGGCGGTGCGGCGGCCGTCGGCGATCACCGTCACGCCCAACACATTGGCCTCGGGGATCGGACCGTTGCCCGCGCCGATCTGGGCGGCCACGTCACCGGCGATCACCGCGCCCTGCGAGAAGCCCGCGATGACGTAGGTGGTCAGCGGGCATTCCTTGTGCCGCTGGGCCAGGATGTCGGTGGCGCGCGCGGTGCCCTCGGTGCGGCTGTTGTTGTACGAGGCCTGACCGTCGGGCGGCAGCGCGATCGGGTTCGAGAACTGGGCCACGTACGGCACCGTGTACACCTCGAGCCGGTTGTCGGGGAACTGCGCGCGCAGCGGCCCGGTCACGCCCAGCATCAACGAGATCGGGTTGGCCTGCGGGTTGTACGGGTCGTCGGTGCTCGACGACTCCCACGTGCCCGGAATCGACAGCAACATCACATCGGGACAGTCCGCGGACTGCGAGGTGGGCGGCGGCGGACCGGGCGGTGTGGGCCCCGGCTCGCGCAACCGACCCGCCAGCAGGTACCACAGCAGCACGATGACGATGATCGCGAGCACCAGCAGGGCCACCACGGTCAGGCAACCCGCGGGCCAGAACTTGCGACGTGTCGGTCGGGCGTTCACTAGCAGTAGGTCGAGTTCGCGGCGGCGATGTAGATCTGCGCCGCCTTGTTGACGTCCATCTTCGCCGGATCGAAGGCCGGGTCGGTGCCCGCCATCGCGGCGACGAAGGTGGCCACATCGGAATCACTGGCCCCGGTGCCCTTGACCGAGCAGATGTACGACGCGGTGGTGAGCGCGGTCGTCTGATCGCCCGGCGTGATGCCGTTCTTGGCCAGCTCGTCGAGGAACGCCTTGTCCTTGCCTGCCGCGGGCGCCACGGCGGTGGTCTGCGGGATGGGCGTGGGCTCCTCGGTCTGCGCGCTGGTGGACGCGGCGGTGCTCGACGGGGCCTCGGCGGGCGGCTCGATGACCACCGGCGGCGTCGTGGTCGACTTCTGCACGGCGCTGCTCGAGAGGGTGGGCGTCTGCGACGCGGTCGAGTCGTTGCCGCCACAGGCGGACAACATGGCCACGGCAGCCAGGGCCGCGACCGATCCGGCTACCTTGCCAGTGATCCGATGCATGAAGATGTCTTTCCTCGAAAGTTGCTGCGGGGAAGCGGTCGCAGACCAGGCTAGCGCGACGAACCGCGTCATCGGGTAGCGCGCGATGATGCTCAGACAGTTCTCAGCCCGAGCTCACACGCCGTGAACTTCGGATTTGCCGTCTCGCACCACGATGAACCCGGTCTGAAAGTTCTGCTGGATTCCGCCGGGGACCACGAACTCGTCGCTGACGGGATAGCCGAGCCTGCCGTTCTCGAAACCCTGCGCGCCCCACGCGTCGGCCATGGCGCCGTTGCGCACCGACCAGGCGCCCGACAGCGGACTCCAATAGATGTTGCCGCCCTCGAACCTGCTGAACCGGCCCAGATCCTTCAGCGGCGCTTCCTCGGCCACCGGGAAACCCAGCGGGCTGTTCTCGAACCCGAGCTGGCTGTACTTGTCCAGCACGAAACCCTGCACGCGATGGGCGCCGGTGGCCGGGCTGTAGAACATCGGACCGTGTTCGAAGGCCTGCACCGAGCCGTCACGGCTAGGTGTGCGGGCTTCGGCGGCCACCGGGTAACCGGCGGGACCACCCTCGAAACCCTGCTTGCCCCAGGCCTCGAGGAACGCGCCGCGCATCACCTGGGCGCCGGTCTGCGGGGTCCAGTAGATCGAACCGCCTTCGAACGTCTGCATCCGGCCACGGCCGTCGGGCAGGGCGCGGTCCTCGCCGTTGGGTAGGCCCAATGGCGATGTCGCGCCGCCGATTCCGGCGTAGGTGCCGCCGATCCGACCGGCCACGGCATGGGTGCCCGTCGCGGCGGAATGGAAGACCCGACCGTTCGGGAAGTCCTGCGCGATTCCGGTGCCGGCGGGGTACTCGGCGGTCACGCAGTTGCCCAGCCAGTTGGCCGCCTGCGCGAGTCCGGCGATCGCGCCACCCAGCGTGCAGGTCGCGCCGCCCGGGTCGGTGCCCAGTGCCGCGGCGGCCTGATTCCAGGACTGACGCATTTCGAAATCCCAGTACGGCCACGTATGCGTGCCCGCGGGACGGTAATTCGCCTGCACCGGAATCTCGAGTTTCTCCAGCTTGGCCACGAAATTCTGAGTCGACAACCGCGACAGGATCTCCAGACCCGTGCCCGCCCAGTTCTCGCTGACCAGCGGCACTTCGCCGAGTTGATCATGGCTGCCCGCCAGACCGCTGCCGCTGGACACGTACATGCTCACGCCTTTGAGCTTGTCGGCCAGCAGGTACGGGTCGTGCGCCTCCCACTCGGGGCTGCCGGGGGGACCCCACATCGCGCCCGCGTCGAAACCGCCCGCGTCCTTGTTGGCGAACGTGATCGCCTGCGGCATGCCCAGTGTCGTGGTGGTGAGCAGACCCGAATACGAGGCCACATATTTCATCAGCCCCGGGTTGCGGCCCGCGAGGTTCATCGCGGCCGTGCCGCCCATCGAAAGCCCTTGCACCCCACGCACATCCGTGGTTCGCCAATCACGTTCCAGGATCGGCGGGAGTTCCTTGGTGAGGAAGGTTTCCCACTTGTAGGTGAAGCCGTTGTCGGGCGACAGCCAGTCCGAATACCAACTCGACTGACCACCCACCGGCAGCACCACATTGATGTTCTTGTCGGCGTAGAAACCCTCGGCGTCGGCGTCTTTGGTCCAGCCGTTCTCGTCGTCCTGCGCGCGCAGACCGTCGAGCATCAGCATCATCGGAAACTTCGCGTCGGGCCGGGCATTCCAGTCGCGCGCCAGCAGCATCTGCACCTGGATCGGGGTGTTCATCGCGGCCGAATGCACCCACAGCGCCACCCGTCGATCCGACAGCCACTCCACCCGTTGCACCGCGGACACCGCCGCGTGCGCGGGCGTGGGAACGGTGACGGCAGGTCCGAGCAACGCCGCCGCCATGGCCGCAATTCCGAGGAACCGAACACGATGTTTCATCACACGCGCCTTCCTTATCCCGGAAAGATCCCGGAAAACCGGACACAGCCTCACCGTCGGTTGTACCGCAGGAAATAGGGATAACTGGGGAAGACACGCTTACTTATGACGCAGCAAAAAGACCGGCCCACCCTGGGGGTGAGCCGGTCTTCGAGTTGTTGCTGAGCGGAAACTACTAGGCGCCCAGTGCATTCAGGATGTGCGGACGCGCCTTCCACAGCTCGTCTTCCCAGTACTTCCACGAGTGGGTACCGGAGGCGCCGATGTCGTACACGGCGTTGATGCCGAGGCTGTTGAGACGACGCTGGAACGCCAGCGTGCTCACGAACGAGATGGCCTCGATGCCCATCGCGGTGCTGGTGTTGAACGCACCGCCCAGACCGGCCGGACGATCGTGGGTTCCGGGAAGGCCGTTGGCCGAGGAGATGAACAGCGGCAGGCCGCGCAGCTCGGGCGCGAACACCATCGGGTCCATCCGCAGCCACGCCGAGCTCCACGGAGTGGCCATGGCGTCGACGTTGAAACGACCCGCGTCCAGCATCATCACGCGGATGGCCTCACGCATACCGGGAGCGCTCCAGTTCAGCGGACCCGACAGCGAGGACGCGTGCTTGAACTGGTCGCGGTTCAGGGCGGCCAGACGCAGCGCGGCCGGACCCGACATCGACAGGCCGAGCACCGCGTTGTTCTTGCGGGACACGCCGTAGCCCTCGAGGAAGGCCGGAAGCTCTTCGGTGAGGAAGGTTTCCCACTTGTAGGTGGTCTTCTGGCCGTTGGTGTTGCTGGCCGCGGTCCAGTCGGCGTACCAGCTGGACTGGCCACCGACTGGCATCACCAGGGTGACGTTGTCATTGCTGAACTGCTGCATCGCGTTGGTCTCGAAGGACCAGGCGTTGCGGTCGTCCCTGGCGCGCAGGCCGTCGAGCAGGTAGAGCGCGGCGTTGCCACCGTTGCGTGCCCACTGGACCTGGACCTTCACGGGGCCCATCTTCGAGGGCACCATCAGTTCTTCGTAGCCACCGGCCGGTGCGCGCAGCACGGGTGCCGACACCGACGGTGCGGCGAGCGCGGTCGGGGCCGCTCCCGCGGCGATCGGCAGCACGAGGGCTGCAGCGCCGACAGCTAGAATTCGATTACGCCAACCACGAGATGCCGGCGCGACGGCCTTGCCGAAACGCATGTGAATTCCGCTCTCTTTCTGCTGTTATGGCGTGCCTGATCCGTCAACCGTCGTTCGACGCGGCCCCGACAGCCCGGTCGAACAGACGGATGAAACAACGATCTGGTCACACTTATGCTCGCTGGAGGATATTCGACACACCAATTAACTGCAAGGGCAACAGAACTGGGCTTGTTATATGCCCCGAAACGGCTAGCCGATGTTGTTGGACAAATCCGGGATCATCCGCAGGGCCTCGTCGGTCCAGTTGTTCCAGGCGTGGATGCCGAAGGCCGGGTAGGAGTAGTGCACGTTGCGGGCGCCCAGCGTGGCCATTCTGACTTCGAACGAGCGAGTGTTGGCCAGGGCGAGGGCTTCCAGGGCCATGCCGTTGACGGTGCCCATGTGCGGGCCGTCGGAGTTGGTCGGCAGGCCTGAGGCGGCCGCGATCCACAGGCGGGTGTTGTTGCCTACCAAGTTGGGGGCGAACACGAACGGGTCCATCCGCAGCCACTGTGGGCCCCACGGCGGTGCCATGGAGTCCACGTTGTAGCCGCCCGCGTCGAGCATCGCGATGCGGATGGCCTCGCGCATGGCGGGGGCGGAGATGTTCAGGTAGCCCGAATACGCACCGGCGAAGGAGAATTGGTCGGGGTGGTAGGCGGCCAGGGTGAGCGCGGCCGAGCCGCCCATCGACAGGCCGAACACGCCGTTGCGGTGGCGGCTGAAGCCCTCGCGGCCCGCCAGTGCGTTGGGTAGGTCGTTGGTGAGGAACGATTCCCACTGGTACCGGTAGCTCTTGCCGGGGCCACCCGACAGGGCGTTGCTCGCGCCCGAACCCGAGTTGGGGGCGCCCTGGCCGGGAATGCCGAAGAATTCGCTGGGCGCGTTCCAGTCGGCGTAGAAGCTGGACATGCCGCCCACGGGCATCACCACGTTGATATTGGCCGCGGCCAGCGCGTTGGGGATATCGGTTTCGATCTCCCAGCCGTTGAGGTGCTCGGGCGCGCGCATGCCGTCGAGAACGTAGACGACTCGCTCGCGATTGCCGTCGGCGGCGCGCAGGATGCGCGACTTGATCGGGCCCATCCCCGAATCGACCCAGAAGTCATAGGCATTGCCGTTGAATCCGGCAGTGGCGGGGGTGATCCCCCCGGTGACGGCGGTCGCGATCGGAACCAGCAGGGCCATGGATACGCCCGCGGCCAAGCGCCGAGCCCAGGAACCAGAGGCTGCGGTCTTGCTCGACCCACGCGTGCGGCGCAGTGTTCGCATTCGACTAGACCTTTCTCGCGGACCGAACGCGCAAACCCCGAGCTACGCAATCGGAACCCTCAACGGACGTCGATCAGAACCAATCCAGGGCAAAACGGACGATTCAACCTCGACGCATGCTCACTGTGTATCAATCGGTGACGAATGCTCTACATGTTGCTGGAAAGTGACCCGAAGCACAACTCTCGGTTATCCACCGCCCATGATTCGTCACCGACCATGCTTCGGATCGTGACGGAAATGCAGAAAACCGCCCGGTGCTGACGAGGCACCGAGCGGTTTTCAGGGGTCTAGCGGGGTTTACTTAACCGATGTTCGCCGAGAGGTCCGGGATCATGCGGTAGACCTCGGCCTCCCAGTTGCGCCAGTTGTGCACGCCGGTGATCGGGAAATCGAAGTGGGCGTTGCCGCCGCCGAGGGTGGCCATGCGGACCTGGAACGCGCGGCTGTTCGCCATCGCGAGCAGTTCCAGCGGCACGCCCTGGATGATTTCCATCGGGTTGGACACATCGCCGGCGCCGGGGATACCGGCCGCGGCGGAGACCCACACGCGGGTGCCGTTGGCGACCAGACGCGGCGCGAACACGAACGGATCCATGTGGAACCACTGCTGGCCCCACGGCGGTGCCATCGCGTCGATGTTGAAGCCGCCCGCGGACAGCATCGCCACGCGCATGGCTTCACGCATACCGGGTGCGGAGATGTTCAGGTAGCCGGAGAACGAGCCCGCGAAGCTGAACTGGTCGGGGTGGTACGCGGCCAGAGTCAGGGCGGCGGAGCCACCCATCGACAGGCCGAACACGCCGTTGTTGTTGGGGTTGAAACCCAGTCGAGCCGACAGCGCGTTGCGCAGGTGGCTGGTGAGGAAGGTTTCCCACTTGTAGGTGTTCTTCTTGCCTGCCACCTGGGCGGGCGCGATCGACGAGCCGGTCATCGCGGAGCCGGTCGCGGCAGAGCCGGTCGAGCTACCGCCCGAACCGGCGTCGATGCCGAAGAAGCTGCTCGGCGCGTTCCAGTCGGCGTAGAAGCTGGACTGGCCGCCGACGGGCATCACGACGTTGATGTTGGCGTCGGTCAGCGCGCGGGCGACGTTGGTGTCTTTTTCCCACCCGTTGAGGTCGTCCTGCGCACGCTGGCCGTCCAGCGCGTAGACCACGCGATTGGTGTTGCCATCCGCCGCGCGGAAGATCCGCGACTTGATCGGGCCCATCTCCGAATCGACCCAGAAGTCGAAAGCACTGGGATCGAAGGCCGCCGTCGCGGTACCGGTGGGACCAGCCACCATGGCACCGACCGGGAGCACTACTGCCAGGGAGAGAAGCACCGATCGTTTGAGCCAGCCGGCTCCCCGGGCTCTGAGACGTCCGCCACGCATTCTGTTATGGGCCTTTCCTCATGCGGTTCGCGCGGAACCGCTGTTGCAATGACCGCCGACTGTTTACCGGCACACCAGTGCGCCGACGGGCCGTTCCTCTCAGAGACCATATCGCTACATCGATAGCCTGGCGTTACCGAAAAGTGATTTAGCGGTGTACGCCACTATAAAATCCCAGGCGGAAGGGTTTCAGCGAGGCGGTTGCGGGAACGGGTCGACCAGGCCGCAGCGCTGGATTTCGTACTTGGGGACCCGGTCGATGCGGTATTTCGCGAAGGTCATGGCGTTGCGGAGGTTGTGTTTGAACCGGTCGAACGTCATCGGGTCGCGGGTGGACACCATCAGCGCCTGGGTGGCCGGGCACGACATCGCGGTGCGGGCCTGGGTGACCCAGTCCTCGTCCATGTACCAGGGCAGCCACGGGTGGATGCCGACCATGCCCGAGTCGGCCACCACCCAGTCCGGGTACAGCGCCTTGTCGTGGCCGATGCGGCCGTCGGCCAGGCGATCCGAGTGCGCGGCCAGCGGGTAGGCCAGGCCCATCGGGTCGATCACGCGCACGCTCAGCGGCACGTTCATGCTGGTCATGCCCAGATTCAGGAAGTAGACCGTGTGGCCGGAACCGCCCTCGGGGATCGGTTCCGGCGGCGGGTCGAGGTACCAGAACGTGAACGAGGGCGAGTTCAGCAGCAGCCCGCCCTTGGGGTTGGCGGCGATGTCGTTGACCATGGCGCGCATGCGCGGGTAGTCGAGGTAGTCCTCGGCCAGGATCGGGTGGTCCTTGCCGGTGTTGAGCACGTAGTAGATGCGTTCGTCGACGATGCCCGACGAGCGGATCTTGGTTCCGGCGGTGATCGCGGTGGTGCTCGCCGCGTACAGCGACCAGCCCGCGGTGCCCAGCAGCGCGACCAGCAGCACCAGCACCGACCAGTCGGACCTGCGGAAATGCAGCGGGATCGGGACCACGGCCACCGGCAGCAGCAGCAGGAACAGCTGGGTGAGCAGCATGCGCCCGTGCATGAAGTCACCGCCCACGCGCACCGCGTAGACAGTGAGCAGCAGACCCGCGCCGAGCACCATCACGACAACCGCACTGGGCGAACGCAGCCACGCGCGGATTCCGGCCACCGACAACGTCGGCAACGCGAACCCACGCGAGATCCCCGCGATCACCCCGGCGATCAACAGCACGACCAGCGGAATCCACAGGTAGTACGGGCCGACCAGGTCCCACAGATACGTGAAACCCTGACTCCACTTGGCCCCGCCCGCGTCCTTGGCGACCGCGGTGTTCGGGTAGGGCAGGCCGTAGTAGCCCATCCGCCAGATCTGGTAGCAGATCGGCACGACCCCGGCCACGAACACGATCAGCGCGCGCAGCACGATCGGTCCGAACCGGAACGCGGGCATCGGCGCGAGGAAGATCATTCCCAGCGCGAGCACGCCGATCAGCGTGGCCTCGGGGCGAACCAGCGGCGCGAGACCGGCCAGGAAGACCAGCCCCAACAGCGACGGCACGCGAACCACGGCGGCCTGACTCCAGCGGATCATCATCCACCACAGCAGCCCGACCCAGCAGATCACCAGGCCGCTCTCCAGCCCGGAGGTGGCGTAGTCGCGCGCGGGCGGCAGCGCGATGTACACCAGCACGCCCGCCGGAATCAGCAGCTGACCGGCGGTTCCGCCCCACAGCCGGGCGGTGCCCAGCATCGCGAACGCCACCGCGAGCACCGACACCACCAGCGACACCCCGAGCACCACGTACTCGAGGCGGGCCTGGGTGAGCCAGGAGAAGAACCAGATCAGGTAGGTCCAGGCGGTGCTGGTGTTGGCTTCGACCCGCTCGTCCATGTTGAACACGGGGCCGTTGCCCGCGAGCAGGTTGCGGACCGTGCGCAGCACGATCAGGCCGTCATCGGCGATCCAGCGACGCTGCCACGCACCGAAGGTGAACAGCGCGGCGGTGAGCACGACCCCACCGACGAAGGTGGCGCGGGACAGCACCGAGGTACGTAGGTCCCTACGCGCGGATTCTTCGTCGCGTAGAGGCTCGTATTCGGTGGAATCCTGCTCCGCTACCAACATCTCGTCAGGTGAGATAGACAGCGACACCTACCGCTCCGATCCAGGCAATAGCGAGGAACTGCAGGATGCGGTCCCCCAACGCGATCTCTTCGGGTTCACCGGCCTCGCCACCATCGACGTCGACCGCGTAACGCAGGATTGCGATGGTAAACGGGATCATCGAGATCGAGTACCACTGGGTGTCTCGAGCGGAGTCCTGCTGGAAGGCCCACAGGCCGTAGAAGACCACGACGGCGGTGGCTGCCAGCGTCCAGATGAAGCGCAGGTAGGTCGGGGTGTAGTACTCGAGCGACTTGCGGATCTTGGCGCCGGTGTCGAGTGCGTACTGCAGTTCGGCGTAGCGCTTGCCCGCCGCCATGAACAGCGAACCGAACGCCATGATCAGCAGGAACCACTGCGACAGCGCGATATCGGCGGCCGCGCCACCGGCGACCGCGCGCAGCAGGAAGCCCGACGACACGATGCAGATGTCGAGCACGGCCTGGTGCTTGAGGCCGAGGCAGTAGGCGAGCTGGATGACGATGTAGACCACCATCACCACGGCAAGGTGCCACGATGCCAACAACGATCCGGCGATCGAACCGATCAGCAGCACCGCCGACAACGCGTAAGCCAGCTTGACAGGAAGCACGCCCGCCGCGATCGGCCGGAAGCGCTTGGTGGGGTGCGCGCGGTCGGCTTCGACGTCGAGGGCGTCGTTGACCAGGTAGATGCCCGACGCGGCCATGCAGAACACGATGAACGCGATCGCGACGTTGAGCAGGATGCCCGCGTCACCGACCGCTTCGGGGCCAACAGCCAGCGGTGCGGCGAGCACCAGGACGTTCTTGACCCACTGACGTGGGCGCATGGCCTTGATGACACCGCCGAGCAGCGTCTTCGGCGGGCCCTTCACGGCACCCTCGTCGAGGACGGCGGCGGACGGTTCTTCGCTCATCTCAGCCAGGGTTCTTTCAGTTGCAGTCACTGTCGGAGTCTCTTTTCAGCGGCTAGCACCGCAGCTGCCGACGCGGCACCCAGTGCGGAACCGGCGATCACGTCGGAAGGGTAATGCACCCCGAGCACAACCCGGGACAGCAGCATCGGCGGGACGATCACCGCAGGCAAGGGTAGCCCGGTGAGGCGACCCAGCAGTACGGCAGCCGCGGTGGTGGAGGTGGCGTGCGAGGACGGGAAGCTCAGCTTGCTCGGCGTTGACACGTTGACCTGCACCGACGGGTCGTTGGGGCGCGGGCGTCGGACGATGCGCTTGATCACGATCGACGCGGCGTGCGCACCGACGGCGCCCACGGCCACCCCGGCCCACTGGCGGCGGCGCGGCTTGTCGACCAGCCAGCCGGCGGCGGCGATGCCGACCCAGCCCAGCGCGTGTTCGCCGAAGTGCGACATGCCGCGGGCGGCGGAGATCACGGCCGGGTTGGTGCCGATGGTGCCCTGCACGGCGTTGAGGATCGCGACCTCGACCGGGACCTCGACGTAGTCGCCGCAGCAGCCTTCACCGCAGCAACCGTCTTCGGCCATCTCGATCTCGGGAACTTCTGACTGGGTCACTTGGCGGTTCCGTTCAGGCCGAAGGTCTTCTCCCACGCCGCCGTGCTGGTGAGCTCGGCGTGCGCGGCCCGGTAGCGCTGCTGCATTTCCGGGAAGCGGGCGGTGAGTTCCTTGCGCAGGCGCAGTGCTTCCTTGAGCAGGTCGCGGGCCTGGCGCGGGTCGCGCTTGCGGTAGACCACGCCACGGCCGTCGGCGGTGGTCACGGTGACACCGTCGACCTGCGAGAGCAGATACCAGCGCGCGTCGAGAGTCGGCACGTTGAGCTGCGGGGTCTCATAGGTGGCCGGGTCGGCCTTGCGGAAGTTGTGCACCACACCCTTGGCCAGGCGGGCGACCTTCGCGAGGGGGTTGCCCGGTTCGCCGACCGCGCCGACGCCGTGGCGGTTGGCCAGCGGCAGTTCGGTGGACGAGGGTACGACGACCGCGTCCGGGAACTGTTTGCGCATGGCGTGGATCTTGCCCAGCGCAGTGGGGAGCAGGTCGAACAGGCCTTCGGGGCCGGCCAGGAAGTCGCGGATCGCCTCGTTCTGAATGGCGACCGTCGAATATTCCAGGCAGAGAAGGTGTTTCAGCGTTGCCTTGACCGTGTTCACGATCATCGGCTTGCCGTCGCCGGGCAGGTACATCGAGGCCACGACCAGGCGGTTGCGCAGGTGGAAGTAGGCCTGCCAGTCGATGGCGTCGTCCTTGTCGGACCAGGCCATGTGCCACACGGCCGCGCCCGGCAGGGTCACCGTCGGGTAGCCGGCTTCGCGGGCGCGCAGGCCGTATTCGGCGTCGTCCCACTTCAGGAACAGCGGCAGCGGCTGACCGATCTCCTCGGCGACCTGACGCGGGATCAGGCAGGTCCACCAGCCGTTGAAGTCGACGTCGATGCGCCGGTGCAGCAGCTTGGAGTTGTCGCGATCCTTGAGCGGGTTCTTGGAGAAGTCGTGGTCGTATTCGACGTTGGGCGCGGCGCCCCACATGAAGATGCCGCGGTCGATGACCTCGCCCATCACGTGGAGGTGCGAACGTTCCTGCAGGTTGAGCATCTGCCCACCGGTCAGCACCGGCGACTTCGCGAACCGCGAGAAGGCCAGGGCGCGCAGGATCGAGTCGGGCTCGATCTCGATGTCGTCGTCCATGTAGGCGATGAATTCGGCGTCGGTGGACTTCAGCGCCTCGTACATGACCCGGCTGTAGCCGCCGGAACCACCGAGGTTGGGCTGGTCGTGGATGGCCAGGCGATCGCCGAGAACGCTTGCGGCTTCGGCGAATCCGGGCTCGTCGACGACCTTGCGGGTGCCCTGGTCGGGGATGATCACCGCGGCGATCTTCTCCAGGACGAGGGGGTCGGAGCCAAGGGCGCCAAGGGTTTTCACCGCGTCGGTGGGGCGGTTGAACGTGGGCATGCCGACCGCGATGGTCCCGGTGCCGGGAGCTTCCTGCGGTGCGTAGTACCCGCCGGACAGCAGCGTGACGGCGGTGTCGGTGGTGATGTCGAACCAGATCCAGCCGCCGTCTTCGAACGGGCCCAGATCGGTTTCGAACTCCACGACGACCGAGTCCGCGCCCTGTGCGACAGCGAATTCCTTGCCCTGCACGTGAATTCGCGAACCGTCGGCCTTGGAGCGGTAGACGTCTGCGCGGCCGTGTCCGGCCAGTTCCAGGCGCAGGACGACCGACTTCAGCACGCTCCACCGACGC
This sequence comes from Nocardia sp. NPDC058640, assembly GCF_042716995.1. NCBI lineage: Bacteria > Bacillati > Actinomycetota > Actinomycetes > Mycobacteriales > Nocardiaceae > Nocardia > Nocardia sp. NPDC058640. The sequence goes on along the minus strand of NZ_JBHXRG010000011.1, from coordinate 77,940 downwards.
CAGTAGCTGGCGGGCAGCGCGTTGAAGTAGGTGCAGAACGACACCTCCGACTCGGCGCCGATCGACAGCGCGGTGCGGCTGGTGGCGTGTGCGCGGCGGGCGTTGGTGGTGGATTCCTCCAGGTAAAGGGTCCGCACGTCCAGGGGCTCGCCCGGGCGCGGCAGGATGACGCGCTGCAGCAGCGAGATGGCGCGGGTTTCGGTGGTCACGTCTTCGAGCATGGCTTTGGTCATGCCTCGTCCACCAGCGGCGCGCCGGATTCCAGGTGCGGACGCAGCACGTTCTCGAACATGGTCAGCGCCGAACCGATCGCCATGTGCATGTCCAGGTACTGGTAGGTGCCCAGACGGCCGCCGAACAGCACCTTCTTGGTGGCGGTTTCCTTCTTGGCGCGCTCGCGGTATGCGAGAAGCTTGGCGCGGTCGTCGGGGGTGTTGATCGGGTAGTACGGCTCGTCGCCGGTCTGCGCCGAGCGGGAGAACTCGCGCATGATGACCGTTTTGTCGGTCGGGTAGTCGCGCTCGGGGTGGAAGTGGCGCGGCTCGATGATGCGGGTGAAGGGGACGTCGGCGTCGTTGTAGTTCATGACGCTGGTGCCCTGGTAGTCACCCTGTTCCAGCACCTCGGTCTCGAAATCGATGGTGCGCCAGCCCAATTCGCCTTCGGCGTAGTCGAAGTAGTGGTCGAGCGGGCCGGTGTAGACCACGGGTGCGTCCGGGTTGGCGGCGACGATCTCGTCGCGCACGTCGAACCAGTCGGTGTTCACCCGCACGTCGATGAGGTCGGAGGCGGCCATGTTCTCGAGCCACTTCGTGTAGCCCTCCTTGGGCAGGCCCTCGAAGGTGTCGTTGAAGTAGCGGTTGTCGAAGTTGTAGCGCACCGGCAGGCGCGTGATGTTGCCCGCGGGCAGTTCGCGCGGGTCGGTCTGCCACTGCTTGGCGGTGTAGTCGCGCACGAACGCCTCGTACAGGGGACGGCCGATCAGCGAGATCGCCTTCTCCTCGAGGTTCTGCGCGTCACCGGTCTCGACCTCGGCGGCCTGCTCGGCGATCAGCGCCTTGGCCTCTTCCGGGGTGAAGTACCGGCCGAAGAACTGCGAGATCAGACCCAGCCCCATCGGGAACTGGTACGCCTGCCCCTTGTGCATCGCGAACACGCGGTGCTGGTACCCGGTGAACTCGGTGAACTGGGTGACGTAATCCCAGACCTTCTTGTTCGACGTGTGGAACAGGTGCGCGCCGTACTTGTGGATCTCGATCCCGGTCTGCGGCTCGGGCTCGGAGTAGGCGTTGCCACCCAGGTGGTAGCGGCGGTCCAGCACCAACACCCGCTTGCCCAGCACATTCGCTGCACGCTCGGCGACGGTCAGCCCGAAGAAACCGGAGCCGACCACGATCAGGTCGTACTGGTTTGCCGGGGCAATGGAATCTGCGTTGACGGATTTACCCGAAGACGATGCGGCGGTCACGGGTGCCCAGCGTATCGGAAGACCGCAAATTGTCCCGGCGGAGTCTGCGACCAGTCTTTGACCTGGGGCTATGCCGTCGGTTCGGCAAGCGGGGTTGTCGGGCGGGCTCGCACCGCTGCCTTCGACGCGAAGAACGGCGCCGGACCTCAGTACTGCGGGTAGGGGTGGTGGCCGGCCCGGCCTGCCCGTATCCAGCGGCCGGTGGATGGGGCGGCTGCCAGGAGCAGGATCAGTAGGGGCGTCGCGCCCACCACGGCCACCCCGAGTAACGCGAAGCCCACCTCCCGGCCTTCGGCATCCATCGGAGTGAGCGCCGCTGAGCCCCCGATGGCGAGCAGGGCGATCGACGACAGAAGTATGAGTAGTACCCGACCGGCGGTCTTGCGTCGGAACAGCAGGATGGAGCCGAGTAGCAACAGCAGGGCGGGCGTCGCGCCGACCATGAGAGCGACCGTCGCCTCCTCGCGACCCGCTTCGTCCGTCGCGCTCGTAGCTTCGGTGCTCAGCAGGAAAGCCAAGCCGAGGCCGAGGCCACCCAGCGAGACCAGCGACAGCAGCAGTGCGATCACCGCGGCGGTGATCGCGGTGCCACCGCCGGGGCGAGGCTGTCCGTAGCCGTATGGGTACGGGGCGTAAGCCGGTGCGCCGTAACCATTTTGGGCGTACGGCTGCTGCCCGTAACCCGGTTGGCCGGCGTACGGGTCCTGCCCGTACCCCGGTTGCGCGTACCCCTGTCCCGCGTACGGGTCGTGGCCCTGTTGGCCGTACGGATACCCCATGGTGTCCCCCTCCTTGCGTGTCGCCGCTGCCTCGTGCCCCGGTTCCGCACCGTCGGCGGCGATGCTGACCTGCTGAAACTATACGTTCGGTCCGACAACACTTTCCAGGCGAGCGCGGGTGTAGGCCGCGGTCCACGGTAGGACCGCGGGCAGCAGTACGAGCGCGCCGAGCACGGTGGCCGAAAGTGCCGCTGCCCAACTGTGATTCACGATCGCTGTCACCGCACCGGGTACCCCACCGAGGCCGATCGGAATCGAACGGATCACCGATTCCTGCGCGAACCAGTGGATTCCGTACCCGGAGTTGTAGTTCACCAGTGTCGCCAACAGGCCGAGCAGGCCCAGACCTATCTGAGCGGAAGCGGCGACGATGATCATCCAGCGGCCGGTGTCGTCGCGACGGGCCAAAAGCACGCCCCCGTAAGCGAATACGAAGGTCGCGACCAGTGCGCCGAGGGTGGCGAACAGGGTCAGCGAATCGTCGAGTTCGCCGGGGTCGCTCACGAACGACCGCACCAGCACCACCGCGCCGACCAGATTCGCCACCGCGGCGAGCCCGGCCAGGCACGCGGCGACGATCGCCGTCACCTCACCACTGTCGGATTTCGTCTCCAGCACGACCATGCTCCGACCGTATCCCGTGCCGCCGCCCGGCGTGGTGCGGCCGCGCTACCGGGTGATGATCCACCGTCGCGTCGGCTCGCTCAGGCCGAGCAGCGCGATCACCACGTTGAGCACGAACCAGAAATCCAGCGGCCCGAACCGCCACCCGTGACTGGCCGCGTTGAGCCCGATCACCAGCAGCGTCGCCCCCGCCATCACCCCCGCCATGGTGAGCAACACCCGCCGACCGACCATCCGCCGCCGCAACAGCAACACCGCCCCCAGCAGATAAACCACCCCCAGCCCACCCACGATCCCGGCCCCCACGTAGTCGAGGTCGATCTCCCGCCCGACCACCCGCAACACCGCGGTCGTCGCCCCGACCGCGATCCCCGCGACACCGACCAGCACCCCGAGCCACCCCGCGATCCGCGCTGTCACCCCCCGCGAAGGCCGCTGCACCTGTTCCACCACTGTCCCCGCTATGTGTCGACGTCGCCGTCAGTTATACGGCGCGATGCCCGTTCGAGCACGCGGTAGGCCGATCGGACGCCCCTGTCACACATTCGTGCGGGTTTCGGCACCCGACGAAACCGCCTCCGGACAGTGATCGTCCGGACGCGGTGGTCACCTCTACGTCGGATTGGCCGCGGCATAAGCGCGGACGGCTTCCAAGATGTACTCGGCAGTCCCCTCGCCGTGCACGTCATAGTTCTTTCGGAAGCGCGGGTCCGCGACGTACATTTCGCCGAGGTTGACCAAGTATTCATTGGTCACCGGCTTGCCCTGCGTGCCGCCGCTGAGCCAGGCGCGGTGGCGGTCGACGATTGCCTGAACTTCGGCGCTGTCGACGGGAAGTTGTGCGGCAGCGGCACTTCCGAAGTCGGCGGCTATGTCGAGTTGGGTCTGCTTGAACGACTGCTTCTCCGCCTCGGTCAACGAACGCCACCAGCGATCGCCGCTGGCGTAGGCGTCCTTGCCCCAACGCTGAGTGACTTCGTCTTTGTACTGTGTGTGGTCGAAACCGTCGAAAACCTCTGCGGCCATGAGGGGTTCACCTCTTTCTGTCTTGTGCAAAGTGGTCGACACCGATTCGATCTGCCGCGCTACCCGATCCTGTTGTTGCCGAAGCAGTTCCAGGTGAGTGCGCAACGCACCGGCGGTGTCCTGTTCCCCGGCGAGGACCTCGGCGATCACGGGGAGCCCGAGGCCGAGTTCGCGCAGCAGCAGGATGCGCTGCAGTCGAACCAGAGCGGTCTGGTCGTAATAGCGGTAGCCGTTGGCGCCGATGCGGGTCGGCTCCAGCAGTCCGAGTTGCCCGTAGTGGCGCAACGTGCGACTGGTGGTTCCCGCGGCTTTCGCGAGGTCCTGAATGGACCATTCACCGACCATGACCTGCTCCTTTCTCGTCGATACCTCCACTGTGCAGGTTGACGCTACGTCAAAGTCAAGCGCCGGCGGCCACCCGTTCGCGACCGGGCCGGACGACGGAGCGCGTGCCGGGGTCACGCGACACCGACTTCGCCGGGATCTGCGCCAGCACCGTGCCCGACAGCGCGACAGCCAGCCCGAAGATCTGCAGCACCGTCAACGCCTGCCCCAAGGCGATCCACCCGATCACCGCAGCCGAGATCGGGCTGAGCAACCCGAGGAACGACACCGAAGTCGCTGGTACACGCGAGATTCCGCGGAACCACAGCCAGTAGGTCAGCGCGGTGCCGATCATGCCGAGGTAGAGGTAGCCGCCGATCGCGCGCCCGTCGAGTGCGGGCGGTGCACCTTCGAGCAGCAGGGCCAGCGGGGCGATGAACAGCCCGCCCGCGGTGAGCTGCCAGCCGGTCATGGCCAGCGGACCCACTCCTTCCGGCCGACCCCACTTCTTGGTGAGCACGTTCCCGGCCGCCATCGACGCGGCACCGACCAGCCCCGCGACCACGCCGACCAAGTCCAACTCCGCATTGCCGCGCAGCACGACCAGCGACACCCCGACCACGCCGATCAGCCCCGCGACCACCTTCCGCCGCGTCGGCGCTTCGGCCAGCAGCACCGCCGCGAAGCCGAGCGCGAACATCGGCACGACCGCGCCGAGCACCCCGGCGACACCACCGGGCAGCCGGTACGCCGCCAGGAACAGCAGCGGGAAGAACGCGCCGATATTGAGCACACCGAGCACCGCGGCCCGCCCCAGCCACTTGCCGTGCGGCAGCACCCCGGTCACCGCGAGCAGTACGAGACCGACGGGCAGCGCGCGCATGAGCGCGGTGAACAGCGGCCGGTCAGGGGGCAGAAATTCGGTGGTGACGGCGTAGGTGGAGCCCCACACGATCGGGGTGACGGCGGTGAGCGCGAGGGTGCCCGCGAGGCCGGTCGTGCGGGTTACGGTCGTCATGATCACTCCTCATTGATAATCTCAACATTGAAATATCTACTCGCGAAGGTATCTCCGCGTCAAGTAGATGAACGTTAAGAGTTTCAATCGAGAGGGAACTGATGCGCGACGCCGTCGACCTGATCACCGAGCACTGGCACCAAGCGCGACCCGACGTCGACGTGTCGCCGATGGCGATCATCGGCCGGATCAACCGGATCTCCCGCATCCTCGAACAGGAACTGAAAGCCTTCTTCGCAGGTCACGGCCTCGAACGCTGGGAGTTCGACGTGCTGGCCACCCTGCGCCGCTCCGGCGGCGACACCGGCCTCACCGCGGGCGCGCTCAACCGCGCCGCCATGATCACCTCCGGCGCCATCACCAACCGCATCGACCGCCTGGCCGCGAAAGACCTGGTCCGCCGCGTCCCCTCCCCCGACGACCGCCGCTCGATCTTCGTCCAACTCACCGACGAGGGCCGCGAACTGGTCGACCGACTGCTCCCCCTGCACGTGGCCAACGAGCAGCGCCTGCTGTCCACACTGGGCGCGCGGGATCGCGAACAACTCGCCGACCTGCTGCGCACGCTGGCCGTCGCACTGGACGACACCACGCTCGATTGAGCCGAAGGACCGGCGTAATCGCCCAATTCGCGTCGTTTTAATCAGTTTTCTGATTTTTCGACGGCGTTTTGGGTGATTACGCCAGTCACTCCCCGTCGTGGGGTCCGGGCACGGTGCCGTGGATCGGCTCGCCGAGGACGTCGGCTTCCGAGGGGATCTGCACAGCTTGCGGATCGCCGGGCGAAACCACCAGGGGCACAGGGGCCGGTGGCGTTTTCAGTCTCGGCCTGCCCGAAGCCGTGGACGGCAGCTGGTCGCCGGCGTCGGGGACGAGTTGGAGCAGGGTGGAGAAGTCGACGACTTGGGCGCCCAGCGTCTGCGTGGCGACGATGACGCCGTTGGTGTACATCCGGTAGGTGCCTGCCCGTTGCGGGAGCAGCATTTCCGGGCCGATCGGCTCGCCCACCGCACTGTTGGGGCCACCGATGCGGCGGTATTCGGTATCGATCACCGACTCGCCTGCCAGCGCTTCGATGGTCAGATCGGGCTGGGGCTCGGGAAGCCTTGGGGCAGGGGCGGTTTCGACGAGTTCGTCGGGAGCGGGGCCGACTTCGAAGGTTTCGATGTCGGCGGGCCTGCCGCCGTCGGGGGCCGCGGAGTATTCCGAGCGCAGGATCTGCCCGTCGCGCAGCAGGACGGTGCCGGTGGTGGCGGCGACGGCGTCGGTGGTGCGCGAATCCTCTTTCACCGTCCCGGGATACGCCTGGCAGTCGGTGGTGTCGCAGGTCTGCGCGTAGGCGTAGCGGCTCTCGGCCAGCGCGTAGGAACGGGCCGCGATCGCTTGTGCGCGTAGGGCTTCGAAGGCACCCTGGTCGGCCCAGTTGGCTTGCATTTCCGCGGGGAGCACGCCCGCGAGGTAGTCGTCGAGGTCGACGCGGTTGACGGTGCGGTAGGACTCGCCGTCCAGCGCCACCCCGAGCGCGCCTCGGTAGCCGGTGCCGCCGCACAGGGTCAGGTGTTCGTCGGCCGGTCGGCCCGCGCCCGCACCGAGCGGGTAGACGAACGGATCGTCAGTTACGTCCTGCCACAACACTTCTCCGTCGCAACCCTGGGTGACGACGACGTTCGCGCCGCCGTCGGGGAGCGGGGTGAGGTGGGCCGCTTCGCCGGGTCCGATGGTGCGGCCCGCGACGTGTGCGCCCGCGGCGGCGAAGGTGTCGAGGGTGGCGTCGTCTTGCGCTTGGAGTCGAACGCCGATCGTGGTGGGGCCGATTTGCCCGAGATCCGCTCCGGGGTAGTAATGCCCGAGAATGTCCTCCGCCGACCAGCCCGCTTGCGCGTTCTCGAAGGCGCCGACCTGGCTCATGCCGCGGCCGTGTCCCGCGCCGACGGTGGGCGTGATCTGACCCGGCAGGATCTGCCACAGTCCGATCGCCCCGGTCAGCGCCAGGACAGTGCCGCTGACCAGCACCGGAAGTGGCACGGTCTTGACGATCGGCACGGTCCGGCGACGAGTGTTGCGGGTGATCTCGGTCTTGGCTCTCATCATGCGCTCCCACGGGTTTCGCGGTTCTACCGGCGGAACTCGCGTCGGCATGTCGTCGTCGCCGGGCGGGATCCGAGGGCTACATTCGAGCAATCACATAAGTCTCGAGTAAAGGTTGAGATGTGTGACGTATGTTAACTAGTGTGATGTGTGAGGTTAGAGGAAGCAAGCATCACATGCACTGAACGCCTGACTCGAATTCGTTCGCGGCCCGCCTCGACCTGGACTGCCAGAGGCTGCGACGAGGCAGTACCCGCGGAAGCGGAAGGTCGAGGCCCACGGAGCCGCGAACACGCGGCACCAGCCGCCGGAAAACGCCTGCTCGACCCTGATAGGAGTCGCACGTGCGATACCGAAAGCCGAAACGTTCCCTAGTGCTCCCGGTGGTCACGATCCTCGCTGTCGGCGCTCCGATCGGCGCGTTCGCCCTCAGCGATTCCACCGACTACCGCAGCGCGAACGATTCCCAGCTCGCGGCCGTGCCGACGCAGTTGGCCGAGGTCGCGCTCACCTCCGTCCCCGACATCACCATCCCGCTGCGCGACCTGACAGGACTGGACCTACCGGACCTACACCTGTCCGACCTGCGCATGTTGCAGCTGCCGAGCTCGATCCCGATCCCGCCGGGATTGCCGGTGCCCCCGGGCGTGGCGCTGCCCACGGAGATCCCGCTGCCGCAACTACCGACGAAACCGCAGCCGACCCCGCAGCCCGCACCGGGCGCGGCGGCTCCCGGCGCACCCGCGGCACCCAACGCTGCCGCCCCGCCCGCACGTCCGCCGGTTCCGAGCACTGCGGTCCCGACGGCTCCCGCTCCCGCACCGGCACCGGCACCGGCCGCACCCCAAGCTCAAGCCCCTGCTCCGGGCGCCCCCGCGCCAGCAGCCCCGGCCCCGGCCGCTCCGGCCCCCGCCGCGCCTGTCCCCGCAGCACCTGCCCCCGCAGCGCCAGCGCCGAGTGCACCTGCCCCCGGACAGGCCGCGGGAGCTCCGGGTGTCCAAGCAGCTCCACCGGCGGCTCCCGTTCAGGCCGCACCGATCCCCGCCCCGTCACCCGCCGCAGCACCAATCTCCCAATCACGCTCAGCGGGAGCACAATTCATCTCCATCCCCGAAAACCTGGAACCCGGCACCACCCCCGACACCCCCGCCCTCTCCCCGGGCGCAGTCGGCTCCGACGTCATCGACCAGGTCGGCGCGCAGGTCAAAGAGCTCACCCAGGAAACCCCGTTCAGCATGGTCGCCGTCACCGCACGCGACCTGGCCAACACCACCACGAAACTGCGTGCGCGCCAGAAGGACGGCGTCTGGGGTCCGTGGTACGACGCCGATCCGGTCGACACCAGGGCCACCGATCACACCCCCGCCGACGCACCGACGGGCACCGAACCGATCTACGTCGGCGAGACCACCGCGGTGCAGATGTTGGTGACCCGCAAGCCCACTTCCGGCCCCGATCACGACCCGGCGCATCTCACCGACGCCGCGCTCAAGGCCGTGCTGATCAACCCGGGCCGGGCCGCGATCGATGCGGCGCTCAACGATGTCGCCGCGGCGCTGCCCGGTGGCGGTCCGAAGGTCATCACCCGTGCGCAGTGGGGTGCCGACGAGTCGATCCGCTGCCAGGAACCGACCTACGACGACGGTGTGGGCGGTGTGACCGTGCATCACACGGCCGGTCGCAACGACTACAGCCGCGCGGAATCGGCGGGCATCGTGCGGGCGATCTACGCGTATCACGCGGAAACGTTGGGCTGGTGCGACATCGGCTACAACGCGATGGTCGACCAGTACGGCCAGATCTTCGAGGGTCGCTACGGTGGCCTGGATCGGGCGGTGCAGGGTGCGCACGCCGGTGGTTTCAACGAGAACACCGTGGGCGTGGCGCTGATGGGCAATTACGAGACCGAGCAGCCGAGCAACGAGTCGGTCACCGCGATGGGCAAGTTCATCGGCTGGCGGTCCAAGTTGGCCGGGATCGACCCGCAGGGCGAGACCACGATGTATTCCGAGGGCACCGAGTTCACGTTCTACGGGCAGGACGAGGCGGTCGATCTGCCGGTGGTGTTCGCGCACCGCGATGTCGGCAATACCGACTGCCCCGGCGATGCCGGTTACGCGATGATGGATCGAATCCGGGCGATCGCGGCGGGCAATTCCAGCACGTACACCTCGCCCGCGACGGCCTACCGTCCGCAAAGTCAGCAGGCCCGTGCACCCCAGGGCAATATGGCCGAGCTGGGCGCCATGGTCGACAAGTTCCTCGGACTGTCCGGCGATAACGCCATCGCCAAGCACTGGGTGGCGAAGGGCGGGGTCGACGGACCGTTGGGCGCGCCGCAGTCGGATCTGATGTCGGCGGCGCAGGGCCGGCAGTACGCGAAGTTCGCCAACGGGTTCGTGTATGCGGGCGAGAACGGCGAGGTCTTCGAGGTGGTGGGTGCGATTCTGGATCGGTACCTGAGCTTGGGTGCGGATGCGGGCGTGCTCGGAGTGCCCACTGCCGGTTCGTATTCGGTGCCCAACGGGCTTCGCACGGATTTCCAGCACGGGTCGTTGGTGCTCAACGAGCTGACGGGGATCGTCACGACGTTCTGGAAAACGTACGACGAGACCTACAAGCAGGAAATGAACGAGCCGAAGCTCACCGCGCCTACGTTGGAAGTGCCTGCTGCGGAACCGATTCCAGCGCAGCAGCCCGCCCCTGAACCCGCCCCGGCCGGTTGACCCCGGCCACGGCGAAGAACGGCCGGTGCACCCTCTTCAGAGGGGCACCGGCCGTTTTACGTCAGCTCCACCAACGTTCCAGAACCATCGCGACACCGTCCTCGGTGTTGCTTCCCGTCACTTCGTCGGCCGCGGCGCGGGCCTCGGGATGCGCGTTGCCCATCGCCACTCCCAGCCCGGCCATGGTCAACATCGGCACGTCGTTGGGCATGTCCCCGAACGCCACGATCGACGAATTCTCCACGCCGATGCGAGCGGCGACCTCGGCCAAACCGGACGCCTTGGTCACCCTCGGAACAGCCAGTTCGATCAGACCGCTCTCGGTGGAGTAGGTGATCTCGGCCCGGTCGCCGATCAGCGGCGCCAGTACCGCGCGCATCTCGGAACTGCGCGCCGAGCTGAGTCGGATGAGCATTTTGATGGCGGGCGAGTCGATGACTTCCGCGTGCGAAACCACGGTGTCGTCGGGGTTGAGCCAGGCGTGTTCGTAGGTGGGCGAGCTGACGAACTGCTGGGTGACGGCGTCGTGCGCGCTGGCACCGACCCGCTCGGTGGCCAGCCCGCAGCCGGGTAACGCGTGTTCGGCCAGGTCGGCGAGCCAGCTCAGGGTTTCCACGTCGAGGGTGTGGCTGGCCAGGACCCGGTCGGTGGCGCTGTCGTAGATCACCGCGCCGTTCCCGCAGACCGCCAGCGGCGCGTACCCGAGTTCGCTGACCACCGGTTCGATCCAGCGTGGTGGTCGGCCGGTGGCGAGCACGAAGGTGGCGCCGTCGGCCACCAGGGCCTCGACGGCGGCCTTGGTGCGCGGAGACACCTTGTCGGAGTCGTCGATCAGCGTGCCGTCGACGTCGCTGGCCACCAGCCGTGGTTTCGGGTGCGTCATCCAACTATCCTGCCGCACGTCACCACACACCGACGCCTGACTGTCCCTATGATCAGGGCCTGATTACCCGATCCAGAGGGGACTGATGACCGGCTTCCTGTTGCGACGCACAGTCAATTACGTTGTGCTGCTGCTGCTGGCATCTTTTTTGACGTTCAGCCTCGCCTCGCTCACGTTCAACCCGCTCGAGAGCCTCGAGCAGCGCAATCCGCGCCCGCCGCAGTCGGTGATCGACGCCAAGGCCGACCAGTTGCATCTGAACGAGCCGATCCCGCAGCGCTATCTCACCTGGCTGGGCGGTGTCGCGCACGGCGACTTCGGGACCACCCTTGCTGGGCAGCCGGTGAGCGAGGAGCTGGGCCGACGGGTGGCGGTGAGTCTGCGGCTGCTGATTCTCGGTTCGATCATCGGCACCGTGCTCGGCGTGCTGATCGGTGCGGCGGGCGCGATCCGGCAGTACAAGTTCAGTGACTATTTCTCGACGGTGCTGTCGCTGCTGATCATCTCGACGCCGATCTTCCTGCTCGCGACACTGTTGAAATACGGTGCGCTGCAGATCAATACGATGACCGGTTCGCAGATCTTCCTCTACACCGGCGAGACCTCGGCCACCCAGATCACCGGCTTCTGGAACCAAATGGTCGACCGCGCACAACATTTGGTGTTGCCGACCCTGGCGCTGGCGCTGGGCGGCATGGCCGGTTACAGCCGCTACCAACGCAACGCCATGCTCGACGTACTGCAGAGCGACTTCATCCGAACCGCGAGAGCCAAAGGCCTGTCCCGTAATCGGGCGCTGTACAAACACGGCTTGCGCACCGCACTGATCCCGATGGCGACCCTGTTCGCCTACAGCCTGGGCGGCCTGATCACCGGCGCGACCTTCGTGGAGAAGATCTTCGGCTGGCACGGTGTGGGCGAGTGGCTGATCGATGCGATCAACGCCCAGGACCTCTACGTGGTGGTCACGGTGACCGCGTTCGCCGGCCTGGTCGTGTTGGTGTCGGGGCTGCTGTCCGATGTCGTGCTGGCCCTGCTCGACCCGAGGGTGCGTGTGTCGTGACCGAAACCGAACTCATCGTCGTCGGCGCGCCCGAGGTGGCGGCCGCCGGCCGCCGCAGGCTGGTGTGGCGTCGCTTTCTGCGCAACAAGCCCGCCGTGGTCGGCGCGGTGATCCTGGTGCTGCTGCTGGTGGCCAGTTTCGCGCTGCCGCCGCTGCTGCCGTGGGACTACCAGCAGATGGACTACAAGGCGCTGCTGAAACCGCCGAGTCTCGAGCATCCGTTCGGCACCACGCAGATCGGCCAGGACGTGCTCGCGCAGACGATGCGCGGGCTGCAGAAGTCGCTGATCATCGGTTTCTGCGTGGCGTTCTTCTCCAGCATCATCGCCGCGACAGCGGGCGCGGTGGCCGGGCTGCTCGGCGGGTGGACCGACCGCGCGATCATGTGGCTGGTCGACCTATTGCTGGTGGTGCCCGCGTTCATGATCATCGCGCTGTTCGCGCCGCGCACCAAGGGTTCGGGTTCGATCGTGATCCTGATCGTGCTGCTGAGCGTGTTCGGTTGGATGATCGCCGCGCGCATCATCCGCGGCCTCACGTTGAGCCTGCGTGATCGCGAATTCGTCCGTGCCGCACGGTATATGGGCGCGCCGACCCGCACGGTGATCATCAGTCACATCGTGCCCAACATCGCCTCGATCCTGATCATCGACACCACCCTGGCCGTCGGCGCGGCCATCAGCGCCGAAACCGGTTTGAGCTTCCTGGGTTTCGGTGTGCAGCCGCCGGATGTGTCGCTGGGTTCGCTGATCGCGGCGGGCACCAAATCCGCACTGACCTACCCGTGGTTGTTCCTGTTCGCCGGTGGCCTGCTGATCACGATCGTGTTGTGCGCCAACCTCGTTGGTGACGGTCTGCGTGATGCCTTCGACCCCGGCGCCCGTGGTGCGCGCAAGGATCGCAAGAAGGTCGTCGAGCGCAAGGACGAGGCGCAGGTGGAGTTGAAGAAAGCCGAGAAGCGATGACCGTGTCGACCGCGCCCCTGCTCGAGGTCACCGACCTGCGGGTGTCGTTCCCCGGCGAAGAAGGCCGGGTGGAGGCCGTGCGCGGGGTGAACTACACCGTCGCCGACGGCGAGGTGCTGGCCATCGTCGGCGAATCCGGATCGGGCAAGTCGGTGTCCTCGCTCGCGGTGATCGGCCTGCTGCCCGACCAGGCGCGCGTGCAAGGCTCGGTGCGCCTGCGCGGGCGTGAACTGCTGGGCCTGGGCGACAAGCAGATGTCGAAGCTGCGCGGTTCGTCGATCAGCATGGTCTTCCAGGACCCGCTGTCCGCACTGACCCCGGTCTATCGCGTCGGCGATCAAGTCGCGGAAGCCCTTCTGGCACACGGGAAGATGAGCCGCAAGGAAGCGGGCGAACGGGCGATCGAGCTGCTGGAACTCGTCGGCATCGCCGATGCGCGGGCCCGATCGCGGGCGTTCCCGCACGAGTTCTCCGGCGGGATGCGCCAGCGGGTGGTGATCGCCATGGCCATCGCCAACGACCCCGCCCTGATCATCTGCGACGAGCCCACCACCGCCCTCGACGTAACCGTGCAGGCCCAGATCCTGGCGCTGCTGCGCAAGGCCCGTGACATCACCGGTGCGGGCGTGGTCATGATCACCCACGACATGGGCATCGCGGCCACTGTCGCCGATCGGGTCGCGGTGATGTACGCGGGCAAGATCGTCGAAACAGCCTCTGTCGCAGAGCTTTTCGCCGCTCCCCGGATGCCGTACACGGTCGGCCTGCTCGGCTCCATTCCCCGCATGGACGGCCCGCCACGCACCCCGCTGATCCCCATCCTCGGCGCCCCACCGGCCATGCACGCGCTGCCGCCCGGCTGCTCGTTCGCGCCGCGCTGCCCGGTCGCGATCGCCGACTGCACCGCCGCGGAACCGCCGCTGGAAAAGGTGAGCCCCGGCCATTCCGTGGCCTGCATCCGCACCGCCGAGGTCGGCACCGAGCAGCTGTTCGCGGCCTACCGCAAGGAGATCCCGGCCCCAGCGCACCCCGACCGGACCGACGAGAACGTAGTCCTTCGCGTCACCGACCTGGTCAAAACCTTCCCACTGACCTCGGGTGTGCTGTTGCGTCGCCGCACCGGCGAGGTCCGCGCGGTCGACGGCATCAGCTTCTCCGTGCGCGCGGGCCGCACGCTGGCGCTGGTCGGCGAATCCGGGTCGGGCAAGTCGACCACCCTGTCGCAGATCATGGACCTGGTCGCGCCGCAGTCGGGCAGCATCGAAGTGCTCGGCAACGACGTGGCCACCCTCACCAAGCCGCGCATCCGCGAGATCCGCCGCAAGATGCAGATCGTCTTCCAGGACCCCAGCGCATCACTGGACCCACGCCTACCGATCTTCGACGTGCTCGCCGAACCACTGCGCATCGACGGACGATCCCGCGACGAGGTCAACCGACGAGTACCAGAGTTGTTGCGGCAGGTCGGATTACAACCCGAACACGCCGACCGCTACCCCTCGGATTTCTCCGGCGGACAGAAACAACGCATCAGCATCGCCCGCGCACTCGCACTGGATCCGCAACTGCTGGTCCTCGACGAACCCGTGTCGTCGCTGGACGTCTCGATCCAGGCCGGCGTACTCAACCTGCTGCGCGACCTACAGGCTTCGCACGGCCTGTCCTACCTGTTCGTCTCCCACGACCTGTCGGTGGTGCGCAATCTCGCCCACGACATCGCGGTGATGTTGCAGGGCAAGATCGTCGAATCCGGCCCGGCGGAACAGATTTTCGCCGATCCTCAGCACGAATACACCCGCTCGCTGATCGCCGCCGTCCCGGAACCGGTGGTCAGCGGCTGAACGTCGGTCCGGCCGAAAACAGGAGGCACCATGAGAACCCGTCGAGTACGAGCAGGTACGCGATTGCGTTGTGCCGCAGTGATGTTGACCGCCGGGTTGTTCGTGGCAGGCTGTGGCGGCGGTGATGAGCAGGTCGCCGGACTCAGCGATGCGATCGGTGCCACCAGCGACATCAACCCCACCCCGACCGACGCGCTGCGCGAAGGCGGCAACCTGCGCCTGGCGACCACCGACTATCCCGCCAACTGGAACGTGCTGTCCAACGACGGCAACAACGGGGAGATCGGCGAAATCGTGCGCACGATGCTGCCGCGTTCCTACAAGATCGACGCGGCGGGAGAGCTCAGCGTCGACACCGACTACTTCACCGATATCACCCTGACCAGCACCGATCCCATGCGGGTGACCTACACGATCAACCCGAAGGCGGTCTGGTCGGACGGTTCGCCGATCACCTGGGAAGACCTCGCCGCGCAAGCGCACGCGCTGAGCGGCCGCGACAAGAGCTACCTGATCGCCATCACCAACGGCTTCGAATTCGTCGACAAGGTCGAACGCGGCACCGACGACCGGCAGGCGGTGCTGTCGTTCAGCAAGCCCTACGCCGACTGGCGCGGTCAGTTCTCCGGCAACTCCACCCTCTACCCGAAGTCGGTGACCGGCACGCCCGAGGCGTTCAACGCCAGCCTCGCCGACGCGATCAGCCTCACCGCCGGGCCGTTCATCGTCAGCGCGACCGATCGGGGTCAAGGACGAATCACGTTGGGGCGCAATCCGAAATGGTGGGGTGCGAAGCCGGTTCTGGACACCATCACCTACAGCGTGCTCGACCGCACGTCGTGGGTGGCCGCACTGCAGAACAACGAGATCGACCTGGTCCGTCTGTCGACCATCGACGACGTCAAGACCGTGCGCGGCACCGACGGACTGGTCGTGCGCCGGGCGCCGGGTAATCGCTGGCGCCACATCACTTTCAACGGCGCACCCGGTTCAATTCTCGAGGATCCCGCTTTGCGCGTGGCTGTTTCGAAGGCGATCGATCGTCAGGGTATCGCGAACGCCATCCAGAACGGCCTGGTCGAGAACCCGCAACCCTTGAACAATCACGTCTTCGTGCAGGGTCAAAAGGGTTACCAGGACAACAGTCTCGGCTTCGACCCCACCGCCGCCGCGAAGGAACTCGACGCACTCGGCTGGAAGCTCACCGGCGACGTCCGCGAAAAGGACGGCCGCAAACTCGTCATCCGCGACGTCATGTACAACGACCCCATCTGGGTCCAGGTCGCCCAGATCATCCAACAGAACCTGGCAGCCATCGGCGTGAGCCTGACCATCGACACCAAGCCCGCCGCAGGCCTGTTCACCGATGTCATCCAACCCGGCGACTTCGACGCCGCCCAATACGCCTACCAGGGCGACCCCTTCCCCCTCAGCAGCATCCGCCAGATCTACTACTACGACCCCACCGACCTCCAATCCAACTACGGCCGCATCGGCTCCCCCGAACTCAACGCCCTCATCGAACGCACGCTCTCCGAACTGAACCCCGAGAATTCCATCGACCTGGCCAACCAGGTGGATCGGAAGGTATTCGAGGAGGGACATTCGCTGCCTTTGACGCAGGACGCGGGCAATTTCGGTGCGCGCACGACACTGGCCAACATCGGCTCGCCCGGTTTGGCAACGTATGACTACACCAAGATCGGCTTCGTGAAGTAACCCACGCAGCGAACTGAAGAAAGGAGCGGTCCATGCGGATACGTTCATTGACCACCCGTTTGGCAATTCCGCTGGCTCTTGTCAGCTTGGTCGCGGCCGGGTGCAGTGCCGACGACAGCAGCCCTGGAGAAGGCCATGCCGCACTCGGCACCACCAACGACATCAACCCGAAGGATGTCAGCGAACTGCGCGACGGGGGCAATCTGCGGTTGGCTCTCACTTCGCTGCCGGAAAACTGGAATGGCCTGCACTCCGACGGTAACGACGGCGATACCGGTTCACTGCTGCGACCGGTGATGCCGCGCGCATTCAAAACCAATGCCGCAGCGGAACTGACGGTCAACAACGACTACTTCACCGATGTCGCCCTGACCAGTACCGAACCGCAGCAGGTGACGTACACGATCAATCCCAAGGCGGTCTGGTCGGATGGAACGCCGCTGACATGGGAGGATATTCAGTCCCAGGCCAACGCGCTCAGTGGCAGGGACAAGGCCTTCCTGATCGCCGGCAACAGCGGCTTCGACCGGGTCGAAAAGGTCGAACGCGGTGTCGATGACAAGCAAGCGATCATCACCTTCAAGGCGCACTACGCCGATTGGCGCGGCCAGTTCGCGGGCAACTCGGTTCTTTTCCCCAAATCCGCCACGGCGACGCCGGAGGCATTCAACAACGGTCAGGTCGATGCTCTCGGCGCGTCCTCCGGGCCTTTCATCGTCCAGTCTGTCGACCGCGGGCAGGGCCGGGTCGTGCTCGGCCGCAATCCGAAGTGGTGGGGTGCTACGCCGAAGCTGGACACTATGACGTTCAGCGTGCTCGACAGCTCGGCGTTCGTTCCGGCGTTGCTGAACAACGAGATCGACGCGGTCGGTGTGGCCAGCCGAGACGAGCTGAAATCGGCTCAGAGCACGCCTGGCGTCGCAATTCGCCGGGCACCCGGTAACAGCTGGGGTCACTTCACCTTCAACGGCGCGCCCGGCTCACTACTCGCCGATCAGGGTGTGCGCGTAGCGATTTCGAAGGCGATCGATCGACAGGGCATCGTCAACGCGATGCAGACGGGGCTGGTCCAGGACCCCCAGCCGCTGAACAATCACGTCTATCTGCGCGGCCAGGACGGCTACCAGGACAACAGCCTCGGTTTCGATCCGACGGCCGCGGCGAACGAGCTCGATGCCCTCGGCTGGAAGCTCAACGGCGACGTTCGCGAAAAGGACGGGCGCAAGCTGGAGATCCGCGACGTCATGTACAACGACCCGAGCAACATCCAGATCGCCCAGATCATCCAGCAGAATCTCGCGCAGATCGGCGTCAAGCTGAACATCGAGACCAAGCCGGGCGCCGGACTGTTCTCCGATGTCCTCCAGCCGGGCAATTTCGATGTAGGCCAGTGGTTCTGGGGCGGCGACCCGTTCCCGCTCAGCAGTCTCACCCAGATCTACGGCTACAACCCGGACGATATCCAGGGCAACTACGGTCGCATCGGGTCACCCGAGATCAACGATCTCATCGAGCAGGCCGTCTCCGAACTGGATCCGGCGAAGGCCAAGGAGCTGGCCAACCAGATCGACCGGAAGATCTTCGAAGAGGGCCATTCGCTGCCGCTGTTCCAGTCTCCGGGCAACGTCGCCGTGCGTGACAATCTCGCCAACTTCGGCGCGACCGGCCTGGCCTCCTACGACTACACCAAGATCGGCTTCGTGAAGTGAGCCGGGAAGCCTTCCTGAAGTGACCATCACCCCGGCGCGCGCACTCACCTACCCGCTGCTCGTCACCAGCGGCACCCTCGCGGTCATCGCCGCGTGGGTGCCGTTCGCCGACATCGATCAGTTGAGTGCGCTCGTCGTGGTCGCTCTCGCCGTACTCGCCTACACCGCTTATCAGTTGGGTCTGGCGTTCGGTCTGTTCCAGACCGGATTGGTCGCGACCGGCACCGTTCGCGGGAAACGAGTTCGGCAGCAGTATCGGCTGGTCAGTCGTTCGTGGCTGGAGATCAGCAGCGGCGATCGGGTGGTGTGGCAACCGGTTTTCTATGATCCGGAGTTATCCACATTCATCCCCACGAATCTGGAGCTGACCGGCCGTTCCATCCTCGACGGCAGCACCCGCTTCTATCCGTCGGGGCGTGTCCGCACCACCGAACCCGCGGGCAAACTCATCGACAACCCCTCCCGTCCCACCACCCCACCCGGGTATGGCATCGCCCGCCGCCTGATCCTCGACGTCCAGCCGGCGATCGGCGCACCCCTGGTCGGCCTGCTCTGGGTCTACGTCATGCACGGCGGCCTCGGCGCTTTCGTCGCGTCCACCACGGTCGCCGCCGCTACGTTCACCTGGCTGTCCGCCATCCGCGGCTCCGACCCCAGCTGAGACCCGTTCGGACAGTTGATCACCAGGCTCTGAGGGATTTTTCTTCTCGGCCGATGTTTGCGTGAAAGCCTGGTGATCGACCGTCCAGGTCTGGCATCAGGCCCACAAGCCCGGTTCGCATCTGTTGCGAGCCGGGCTTTCGCTTGTCCACGTATGGAAGGCGCACCTCAACAGGCGCTTGCAGCTTGCTACCCTAGGGGGGTATGGTAACCGCATAGCCCGCCCGCGGCCGGCTTCCACCTCGCAGACTGAAACGGAGCAGCCCGATGAACGCAACAGGTAAGTTCGCCGGATTCACCCTCGGCCTCGTGGCGGTGTTCGGGATCGCCGCAGGTGTCGGGGCCCTGGTCGGGCCGGAACCTTCCGAGCCGGCCGAGCACGACGAGCACTCGGCCACGCCCGAGCTTCCCGGTGGTCTGCTGGCCAGCGATCAGGGCTACACCCTCGCCTTGGACAAGCCGAACACCACCACCGCACCGCAGTCGCCGACAAGTTTTCGCATCCTCGACGCGAACGGCGCACCGGTCATGAAGTACGTGAACAGCCACGACAAGGACCTGCACCTGATCGTGGTCCGGCGTGACATGGTCGGCTTCCAGCATGTGCACCCCGTCCTCGATCCGGCCGGGACCTGGACCGTTCCGCTGAACCTCAGCCGGGCCGGCGACTACCGGGTCTACGCCGACTTCACCCCCGAGGGCGGGTCGAACCTGACGCTGGGCGCGGACCTGCGGGTGGCAGGCAACTACGACGTGCAGGCGCTCCCGGCTCCGTCCGCCACCGCGCAGGTCGACGAGTACACGGTCACGCTGAACGGCACGGTCGCGCCGGGCACCGCATCGAAGGTGACACTCTCGGTCAGCCGCAACGGCACCCCCGTCACCGACCTGCAGCCCTACCTCGGTGCCTACGGTCACCTGGTGGCTCTGCGCGCCGCCGACCTCGCCTACCTGCACGTTCACCCCGAAGGCACACCCGGAATCACCCCCGCCGGGCCCGGCATCGACTTCGTGGTGAACGCCCCGAGCGCGGGCGACTACCGCCTGTTCCTCGACTTCCAACACCAAGGCGTAGTCCGCACCGCCGAGTTCACGGTGAAGGTCGCCACCCCGAACGCGACCGGTGCGAGCGACCCGGTCCCGACCAGCGCACCCGCAGACCACGGCACCCCCGACCACGGCCACTGACGCGCCCTGGACCGCCCGCAACCCCTCAGCAAGAATCAACACCAGGAACGAAGGAGCACCCATGACCACCGTGACACACCCACCGGGCACCGGCCAGGTAGAACTGGTGATCGGTGGCATGACCTGCGCTTCCTGCGCCAACCGGATCGAGAAGAAGCTCAACAAGCTCGACGGAGTCACCGCCACCGTCAACTACGCCACCGAGAAGGCGCGCGTCGACTTCACCGGCGAGATCTCCCCCGATGACCTGATCGCCACTGTCGAGCAGGCCGGTTACACCGCAGCACTGCCCGCCCCGAAGAAGCCCGAGGCCGCCGAGCCCGACCCGACGGCCTCGCTGCGCACCCGCCTGCTGGTCTCGCTCGTACTCACCATCCCGGTGATCGCGATGGCGATGATCCCCGCGCTGCAGTTCACCAACTGGCAGTGGCTGTCGCTGACCCTGGCCGCACCGGTCGTGATCTGGGGCGCGCTGCCCTTCCACAAGGCCGCGTGGACCAACCTGAAACACGGCACCGCCACCATGGACACGCTGGTGTCGATGGGCACCATGGCCGCGTTCGGCTGGTCGCTGTACGCCCTGTTCTGGGGCACGGCGGGGATGAAGCACCCGTTCGAATTCACCATCGCGCGGATGGACGGCACGGGCAGCATCTACCTCGAAGCGGCGGCGGGCGTGACCACGTTCATCCTGGCCGGACGGTATTTCGAGGCGCGGTCCAAGCGGCAGGCGGGCGCGGCGTTGCGGGCGTTGCTCGAGCTCGGCGCGAAGGATGTCGCGGTTGTTCGCGACGGTGTCGAGACGCGGATTCCGGTGGAGCAGTTGGCTGTTGGTGACGAGTTCGTCGTACGGCCGGGCGAGAAGATCGCCACCGACGGTGTGGTCTCCGAGGGGACTTCGGCGGTCGACGCGTCCATGTTGACCGGTGAATCCGTGCCGGTGGAGGTCGGTGTCTCCGATTCGGTCACCGGCGCAACGGTGAACGTCGGTGGCCGAATCATCGTGCGCGCCACCAGGATCGGTGCCGACACCCAACTCGCCCAGATGGCACAGCTGGTCGAAGACGCACAAACCGGCAAGGCGCAGGCCCAACGCCTGGCCGACAAGATCTCCGGCATCTTCGTCCCGATCGTGATCGCCCTGGCCGTGGCCACGCTCGGATTCTGGCTCGGCACAGGCGGTTCCGTCGCGGCGGCGTTCACCGCGGGCGTGGCGGTGTTGATCATCGCCTGCCCCTGCGCCCTCGGCTTGGCCACCCCGACCGCGCTGATGGTCGGCACTGGTCGCGGGGCGCAGCTCGGCATCTTGATCAAGGGCCCCGAGGTGCTGGAGTCCACCCGCAAGGTCGACACCATCGTGCTGGACAAGACCGGCACCGTCACCACCGGCAAAATGACGCTGCTCGAGGTGGTCCCAGCTGCCGGTGAACAGCGCGATCAGGTGCTGGAATTGGCTGGTGCGCTGGAGGATTCGTCGGAACACCCGATCGCGCAGGCCATCGCCAAGGGCGCACGCGACGAGTTCGGCACGCTGCTGCCCGTGGAAGGCTTCGCCAATATCGAAGGTCTCGGCGTGCAGGGCGTGGTCGACGGGCACGCGGTGATCGTGGGCCGGGCACGACTGCTGGCCGACTGGTCGCAGCCGCTGGACGACAAGCTGGAAACCGTTATGGCCGAAGCGGAATCAGCGGGTAGGACAGCAGTGGCTATCGGCTGGGACGGCAAGGCACGCGGCGTGCTCGTCGTCGCCGACGCGGTGAAACCGACTTCGGCGCAGGCGATCTCGCAGTTCCGCGAGCTAGGACTGACACCGATCCTGCTCACCGGCGACAATGCCCGCGCGGCCCGCACCATCGGCGACGAAATCGGCATCGACGAGGTCATCGCCGAGGTGCTCCCGCAGGACAAGGTCGACACGGTCAAGCGGCTGCAGGCCGAAGGCAAGGTCGTGGCCATGGTCGGTGACGGTGTCAACGACGCGGCCGCCCTCGCCCAAGCCGACCTCGGCCTGTCCATGGGCACCGGCACCGACGTCGCCATCGAAGCCAGCGACCTCACCCTCGTCCGCGGCGATCTGCGCGCCGCCGCCGACGCGATCCGCCTGTCCCGCCGCACCCTGGCCACCATCAAGGGCAACCTGTTCTGGGCCTTCGCCTACAACGTGGCCGCCATCCCGTTGGCCATGGCGGGCTTGCTCAACCCGATGCTGGCCGGCGCAGCGATGGCGTTCAGTTCGGTCTTCGTGGTGACCAACAGCCTGCGCCTGCGCGGGTTCAAATCCACCGCGCAGTAACTCACACGCGAAGGGCGGGACGGCAAACGATTTGCCGCCCCGCCCTTTTCGCGCTCAGAAGATGTGCTGGTCATCCGCGGAGATGGCGAAACCGTGCCCGCCCGCCACACAGCGCACGCCCTGCGTGGACGAGCTGCAGGTGTAGCCGTGCACGGTCAGGGATTCGCCGTAGTTCAGCACCGTGCCGCCGGATTTGCCGCCCGGCGGGAAGCCGATGAAGATGCCCTGGCTGGTGCACAGGAACTCCGACTTGCCCTGGTAGAGGTGCGCGGCGACCTTGCGGTCGGGGGCGTCGGTGCAGTTCGGCAGTTTCGGCGTGATGAACTTGGTTTTGCTCAGCTGGCAGCCCACACCGTGGGGCGCCATGGTCAACACGCCACATTTGATGTTCCCGGTGGGCGACTGGAAGTAATAGCTGCCGTCGATCTGAAATTTGCTCGCATCGACGGGCGTGAAGCCGCCATTGGCCGGAGCCCCGCTCGCGGGCGCGCCGTCCTCGGGTGCGTCCGAGGACTCGACCGGCGCCTCGGTGGACTCGCCCGGCTGAGCAACGGTGGTGACTGTGCCCGCCCCCTGGTCGATGGCCCCGTTGCAGGCGGTGAGCACCCCGGTCAGCACCACGAACGCGGCTGCTACGACTACTGATTTCACGATTGCTCCGTCTCTGTACTTCCGACACTCGACAAGCAATCGCGCGGTGACACAGATTCGTTTACAACGATAAGAAACAAAAAAATGGGCGAGGTCCCTGAGGACCTCACCCATGTGTTGAGCGGATGACGAGATTCGAACTCGCGACCCTCACCTTGGCAAGGTGATGCGCTACCACTGCGCCACATCCGCGTGCATTTCCGAAGCCTGTCCGGGTTACCGGGGGACTTCGTGGTGCGAGTAGGAACTCTAGCGGGTGTCGCCCGAACTACGAAATCCGGGCTCACTCGACAGCGGCGGGACCCGGCCGGCGGCAGCGGCGACGGACCCTGTTAAGCACGCGACAAGAGGTCGAAAGGCGTTGCGCGGGAGGCTGTTCCCACCAACAGGAGGAACACATGAAGGTTCACGCACTGCTCATCGCGCCCGTGGCGGCCATCACACTGACATTCGCCGGCGCCGCCCCGGCTCAGGCCGACGGCTTCATCGGCACCGACAACTTCAGCGCCGAGTACACCGCCACCGACTACCCGAATTCCTGCCTGATCGTGCAGAACCACATCGGCAGCCAGCTCACGGTCCGGCTGGACTATCCGACCGGGTACAGCCATTGGACGATCGAACCGGAGGCAGTGGTGTGGCTGGACGGGTACGACGGCCCGGTGACCTCACCGAGCGGGAACTGGCAGCTTCACGTGTACCCGCCCGTGCTCCACTCCTGGGTCTTCGACCCGTACCGCACCCGCGGTGGTAGCTGCAACGGGTCGTGGATCTACACCGCGAACTGAGCGGTGCCCGTTCTGCGGCGGGCATCGGCGATCGGGCCACTCGCTCACGGAAGTCCTTGCGGGGGCAGGTTTTTCACAGGGTGAATCTATGGGAGGAACAGGATGAAGATTGCAGGATTCATTGCGGCGGGGGTGGCTATGGCCGCGGTTGTGGTGGGGGCAGCGCCCGCACAGGCTGACTTCACCGACCCGGTGGAGTTCACCGACAGCGGGGAGAACGTCGAGGACGAGGGCTTCGGGGAGTACGCGGTCAACCGCACCGAACCGGGGTCGTGTCTGGTGGTGCAGAACCACACCGGCGGGCGGGTGACGCTGCGGTTGAACTACCCGACCAGCAGTGGGAAGTGGACGTTCAAACACGATCAGGTCGGCGTGCTGACACGCAACGGCAAGCTGGTGACCTCACCTTCCGGAAATTGGAGCGTGCGAACGAACCCGCCGATCGTCTACAAGTGGGTCTACGACGGCAAGATGAACAGCCGTCGGGGATGCAACGGGTCGTGGGTTCTGACGATGAACTGACCGCGCGAGGGCCCGGAGCCGCACACTCCGGGTCCTCGCCGCGGGTCCCCAGCGCTGCGGGATCGCTAGCTCACGGCCACGACCGACTCGAACGCTGACCGATGGTCCGCCGCCCACTCCGCGTAGCTGCGCGGTGGGCGGCCCAGGACCGTGGCGATGTCGTCGGTGAGCAGTTCGTTGTGGCCGCCTCGGATGAAGGACTGACCGATCAGGGAGCCTTCCACGAAGGCGGGCGGCAGGCCCGCGGCGACCATGAAGGTGCGGGCGTCGGCTTCGGTGATGTCGGTGACCGTGATCGGGCGGTCGAGGATCGCGGCGAGGTCGGCGGCCTGGTCGCGGGTGGTTTGCAGGGTGGGGCCGGTCAGGGTGTAGGTCTGGGCGTGGTGGTCTGGGGTGCGCAGGGCCGCGATGGCGACTGCGGAGACATCGCGCGGGTCTACTACTGCTTGTCTGCCGTCGCCGGTGAGGTTCGGGACGGGGTGGCCTGCGTGCAGCGGTTCGATCCAGCTGAAAGTGTTGGTGGCAAAGGTGTTGGGGCGCAGGATCGTCCACTCCAGGCCGGAGTCGCGCACGGCCTGCTCCCCCGGAGCGTGCCAGGAACCCGGGGCGCCCAGGCGTGGGTCGCCCGTGCCGACGGCGGACAGTTTCACGACCCGTCGAACTCCGGCTGACTTTGCGGCAGCGATCAATTGGGCATCGGTGTCGGTGCCGTCGGGGCCGGGGATGCCGACCAGGAACGCGGCCTCGATGCCGGCCATGGCGGGTGCGAAGGTGGTCGGGTCGCGGTAGTCCACGCGGACCACCTCTACGCCGGCGGGGAACTCGGTCTGCTGTGGGTCTCGGGTTGCCGCTCGGACGGCGATTCCGTCGGCTACCAGCTGTGCGACGATGCCGCTTCCGATGGTGCCTGTCGCACCGGTGATCAGGATCATGACACCAGCATGGCCGCCCTACCGCCTGCGAATATAGGAGAAATCGGCACGGACATCCGGGCCCGCGACGCCTACTATCGCAGGGGTGCGATACCTGACTTCGACGGAGCTCGAGACCCCCGTTCCCACACCGGAGTCGTTGCGTCCGTGGCTCACCGAGCTCACCAGTACGCCGGTGCTCGACGTGGGTGATCAACCCTTCGCGCACACGCCCGAGGCGACCACGACGGTAGTTCTTCGCACCGAAAAGTCCGGCAGGCGTGCGGCTTACGTCATCGGGGCGCAAACGAAAGCGGCGTACTCACAGGCACAGGGGCCTGCCGGGTGTGTGCGACTGCGGCTGGAACCCGGTGTGACACGCCAACTTCTCGGCGTGAGCGCGAGCGAACTCACCGATCGCGCGGTGTCACTGGCCGAATTGCCCGGCCCGCTCGGCACTTTCGCCACCGACCTCACCAACATTCCCGCCGACGAAGCCATCGCCTACTTGGAACACACACTCCCCCACCACGTTTCCGAGACCGACACCGAACGAGCCCACCGAATCGTGCTGCGCGAGGCGATCTCGTCCCTCACCACCGACACCGCACCCTCCATCCCCGACCTGGCCACCCGCCTGGCCGTCAGCGAACGCCAGCTCCGCAACATCTTCCAGACCGGAACAGGCATGTCCCCCAAGCACTTCGCCCGCATCACCCGCCTGCGCCAAGTCCTGGCCTACGCAGGCAACACCCCCTGGTCCCACCTGGCCGCCCACACCGGCTACTACGACCAATCCCACCTGACAGCCGACTTCCGCACCCTCATGGGCGTCCCACCCGCCGCCTACCTCCGCGGCAAACTCCCCGCACCAACCCGCTGCCAGCTACCACGCTGACAGCCTGGGGGTCGCACTGAGCAACCCCAGCGCGACGAGCCGTGTCAGGCGTCAGGCTCCTGCGCCTTCTCGGCCTTGCGTGCATGACGTTCCGCCGATTCGGCGTCGTCGAGGGCCGTGGCCTCTTCCAGGGAAGGTGCGCTGCCGCCGAGGCGCTTCGGGACCCAGTAGGCGCCCGGTTCGTGGGTGTAGTCCTTTTGCAGGTCGGCGAGCATTTCCTGCATGGTCGTGCGCAGTTGGGCGGTGAGGTCGGCGGCGGGTTCGTAGGGGTGGATGGGGGCGCCTACGGCGATGGAGATGGGGGTGTTGGTGCGGCCCAGGCGTTTCGGGAAGCCTTTGGTCCAGACTCGTTGGGCGCCCCAGATGGTGATCGGGATGATCGGGACGTCGGCTTCGATGGCCATGCGGGCCGCACCGGACTTGAATTCCTTGATTTCGAAGCTGCGGCTGATCGTGGCCTCGGGGTACACGCCGACGACTTCGCCGTCGCGCAGGTACTTCACCGCGGACTTGTACGAATCGGCGCCCGCGGTGCGGTCGACGGGGATGTGCTTGAGGGTGCGCATGATCGGGCCGGAGATGTTGTTGTCGAACACCTCCTGCTTGGCCATGAACCTGATGTAGCGACCAGGGGTGCGCGCGGGCAGGCCCGCGTAGGTGAAGTCCATGTAGCCGGTGTGGTTGATCGCCACCACGGCACCACCGGTGGCGGGGATGTTCTCCGCCCCCTTGACGGTGAACTTCAGACCTTCGAGGAAGAAGACGGTTCGGGCCAGGCCGATGATCGACCGGTAGACGGGTTCCACAATTGCGACAGCCTAGCCGCACAGCTTCGGTTCCGGCAGGGTGCCGTAAATGGGCGGTGTCACCGTAGAATCGCGGCGGTCGCCTCGCGGACCGAATCCGCTTCGCGCACACCGGTACCCCCGGCGAGTCCGCTCGCCCGACAGTCATCGCCCGCGGTTTCGCACGCGGGTGCAACGGCCTAGGAATGAGGAACAGTGGAACGCGCCCAGCTCGCCCTGACCCGCCCGTACGCGCTGGTCGCGGGACTGACTGTCGCCGCGGCCCTGGTCACCGGGTGCGATTCGGTTTCGGGCATTCCGGGCGATCCGGTCGAGGCGTCCACCAGCACTACCGCGACGACCAGCTCGACCGCGACTCAGGCCGTCGCACCGCC
This sequence comes from Nocardia sp. NPDC058640, assembly GCF_042716995.1. Lineage (NCBI taxonomy): Bacteria > Bacillati > Actinomycetota > Actinomycetes > Mycobacteriales > Nocardiaceae > Nocardia > Nocardia sp. NPDC058640. Next base: position 50,616 of record NZ_JBHXRG010000011.1, on the reverse strand, counting down.
CCCCGCAACCCCGTCGTTACCCGCCGACGCACCGCAGGTCGGCGCCGTCGCGGGCAATCCCGACGCGGTGACCGCCGTGCGCCGCTGGGCAGCCGATCTACAGACCGGCACGATCGAAGAACTCCAGGAAAAGTGCTGGACGATCCCGCCTGCCACCGTCGCGGAAATGTACGCCGCTCCACAGACGGTGCTGAAGGCACTCACTGGACCCGGCACGGCCACCGCCGACGCCGTGACCTGGCGAAACAGCACAACCACCGTCACCGTCGATCGCGAATCCATCGCCTCGGGCTATGCCTGCGGACGAGTCTTCGCAGCCGGTGTCGAGCCCGCTTACGACGACGCCGACGCCCGCCACACCGTGCGCCGCTACCTCGCCCGCGCCACCGGCAAACCCCTCGACGCGGCCGACATCGAAGCAGACCATCCACTGACCTGCAAGGCCGCTCCCGCCAGTTGGGATCCCGACGGCACCGGCAACCCCGTAGCACCCCCCTTGACAGGCAACTCGGGCAAAGTAGGCAATGTCACCTCCTTCGCCGGCGACGAGTTACGATCCGAGCAGATTCGTGGCGACTACCTGGCAGTTCACGTCCCCGTGACCACCTCGCCGGGCGGCACGCGGGCCCGCACTTTCACGGTGACAACGACAGCTGAGGGCTATTGCATCGGTGACGTAACGATTTAGCCGCTACCCTGGTTGGCTGGTACGCCGCAAGCAGATCAGGGGGCACTGAGGCGGTCACTCGCCACTGATCCGGCGAATCAGATCCTGGTAGGAGGAAACAGCTCGTGCAGATCACCAGCGTCGGACATGCCGGCTTCCATATCCGAACCGAGGCCGGGACGATCCTGTGCGATCCGTGGGTGAACCCCGCGTACTTCGCGTCGTGGTTCCCGTTCCCGGACAACTCCCAGCTGGACTGGGAGACCCTCGGCGACGTCGACTACCTCTACGTCTCGCACCTGCACCGCGATCACTTCGACGCCGCGCACCTGGCGAAGTACGTGAACAAGGACGCCACGGTCCTGCTGCCCGACTACCCGGTGCTGGATCTGCGCCGTGAGCTCGAGGCGCTGGGCTTCACGAAGTTCTTCGAGTCCGAGGACTCGGTCAAGCACACGATCACCAATTCCCAGGGTTCGTTCGACTTCATGATCGTGGCGTTGCGCGCGCCCGCCGACGGTCCGATCGGCGACTCCGGGATTCTCATCTCCGACGGTGAGACCACCTGTTTCAACATGAACGACGCGCGCCCGGTCGACATGGACGTCATCCACGACGCGTTCGGCGACATCGACATCCACCTGCTGCAGTACTCGGGCGCGATCTGGTACCCGGCGGTGTACGACATTCCCGCGCGGACCAAGGCCAATTTCGGCAAGCAGAAGCGTCAGCGCGGGATGGATCGCGCGCGGTCCTACATCGAGCAGGTCGGGGCGACCTGGGTGGTTCCGTCGGCCGGTCCGCCGGTGTTCCTCGATGCCGAGCTGCGCTACCTCAACGACGATCGCGGCGACGAAGGCAACATCTTCCCTGATCAGATGGTGTTCCTCGATCAGATGCAGATCCACGGCAACGAGGGCGGGATCTTGATGATCCCCGGCTCGGTCGCCGATGTGCGTGGCAAGGAACTCGACCTCGCGCACCCGTTCGACCCTGCGCAGATCTACGGCGACAAGGCCGCCTACATCGAGGAAATGGCGCAGCGTTTCGCGCCCGTGCTGGCCGCGGAGAAGGCGTCGTGGGAGACCGGCGAGGGTTCGCTGCTCGAGCCGCTGCGTGAACTGTTCGAGCCGATCATGAAGCAGAGCGCGCTGATCAGCGACGGCATCGGCTACCCCGTCGGCCTGGTCATCGGCGACGAAACCATCGTCCTGGACTTCCCGCACCGCACCGTGCGCGCACCGCTGGAAAGCGAAGGCCGCTACCGCTACGGCTTCCGCATCGCCCCCGAACTGGTCCGCACCGTCCTGCGCGACAACGAACCCGACTGGGTCAACACGATCTTCCTGTCCACCCGCTTCCAGGCGTGGCGCATCGGCGGCTACAACGAATTCCTCTACACCTTCTTCAAATGCCTCACCGACGAACGCATCGCCTACGCCGACGGCTGGTTCTCCGAGGCCCACGACGACTCCGCCGTCACCGAACTGGACGGCTGGGAAGTCCAACGCCGCTGCCCCCACCTCAAAGCCGATCTTTCCAAATTCGGTGTGGTGGAAGGCAATAACCTCACGTGCAACCTGCACGGGTGGCAGTGGGATCTGGAATCGGGACGCTGCAAGACATCGAAGGGCCACGAGCTGCGCTCCCGCAAGCTCTGAACGGACTATCGTGTCAGGCATGGCCGCACCCGCCGCTGTCCCCCATCCTGATCCGGTCCCGCCGGCGGCGGACCCGGCGCAGATCCGCGCGTGCCTCACACCCACGCTCATCGCCGTCTTCGACGCCGAATGGGAGTTGGTGCTCGACGAAGCGAAGCGCACCAAGGAGCTCGACGGGATCCGCAACCTGCTGAACCATTGGCGCCATATCGCCTACGACGAGATGGTCGAACCCGGCACCTACTTCCGCCTGCAGGCAACGGCCGAACAGATTCAGCAGACCGGCATGAACTCACAAGCAGCAACGATCGAGGAGATGCGCGCCCTGATCCGGCAAAGACTGGAGGGCTAGGCGTACCTCCTCGTCCCCGACCCGATCACGCTGGATCAGGTCGCCGCGTTGCCTGTTCCCGCGCTGCTGCCCTACGCCGAAGCGCTGAGTCTGCTGGAAATCAAGCCGTGGGCCGGTGAACCCCAGAATCGCGCGAACCCCGACGGCGCCGTCCGTCGCCTGCTGTTCGGGATGCATGGCGCGGGACAGCTCGTCTACCTCATCGCCGAGGATCGGCAGGAGGTCCATCTACTCCGCGTGCTGTGGTTGGACTGACCGTTGTTCGTTCCGCACCGCCTCGGCCCAGTAGTAGTTGAGCGCCGGGACGATCAGTTCGACCGGGATCATCACGATGTAGAACACGTGCGGTAAGCCCACGGCGGCGATGGACAGGAAGCGGGCCAGGCCGCCGACGAAGAAGATCGCGCCGAGCAGGTTGATCGGAACAGCCTTGGTTTCAACATCTTTCGCGCACCAGATGTAGGCCAGGCCGTACGCTGCGAAGAGCACCGAGTAGAAGCGCAGATCGGAATCGATCGTGGCGTTCACTTCGCCGCCGCCGATGATGGTCGCGGTACCCCAGAACAGGTGCGATAGTGCGATCAAGGTGCTGCCCGCACCGAAAATGACCAGCCAGATCTGCAATGCTTTCCGCATCATGCCACCCCTTATTAAACTGCAGTCTAATAGCTGCTCTCAGGGTAGGCCTGACTGATCCCGCCGGTCAAGAGGCTTACGATCGGCACCGTGCCGCCACGTCGTCGACTGTCTCCGGAAGAACGCCGGAACGAACTGATGGATGTCGGGGTGCGGTTGTTCCAGGAGACCGCGTTCGACACGGTGACGCTCGACGATGTCGCGGTGAGCGCCGGTGTGTCGCGGGCGCTGATGTATCACTACTTCCCGACCAAGGGCGATTTCTTCGGCGCCATCTGGAAGCGCGCGCACGATGAACTGCTCGAAACCGCGCGAATGGACGGCGAGCGGCCGGTGCGCGAACTGGTCGAGCACTCGCTGCGAGCCCACCTGGACTTCTACGCTCGACACGCGGCGCTGGTGTACATCGCCAACCGCAGCGCGATCTCCACCGATCCCGCCGTGCGCGGGCCTGTTTCGGCGGATCTCGCCGCCATCTGCGAGCGGATTCTCGCCGCCTGCGGGGCAACCGGGCGAACCCGGGATCTGGCCGGTGCCGCACTGGCGGGATGGATCGCATTCGTGCGGGAGGTTTCCATCGAGTGGTTGTTGCACCAGCGGATTACTGGTGATGACGTGTTGCAGTTGTGCATGGAAGCACTCGACGGGGCGGTCGGGGCGCACCTGGATCTGTCCGCGCTGCCGATCGCCTGACCTCGCCGCGACCATGACACGCCACGCCCGGCGGCCGTCGATTCGGAAAATTATGGTGGTTCATACCTCCGGCCCATCGACCATAATTAATTGACCCATTAATTATGGTTCGGATGCAGGCCGCTCGATGACTACACAATCGTCGCGGGTGCCTTACCGGGAAGCGGAGCCCGCCACGCGACGAGCCTCCTCGAGGATTCGCAAGGTTTCTACGGCGTCGAGGGGGTTGACGGGGACCGGTGTGCCGTCGAGGAGGGTGGCTGCCATGCCCGCGTAGAAGGCTGGGTAGTTGCCGGGGAGGGTGGGGATGGGGCGGAGGTTTTCGCCTGCGCCGAAGGTGCCCCACTTGTCGGGTGTGACTGTGCCCCAGGGTTTTCCGTCGTCCGGGCGGCGGCCTGCTCGTAGGGCGTCTTCCTGGGGGTCGAGGCCGGAGATGGTGTAGGCGTTGGTGGAGCCGAGTGCTCGTAGGCGTGGACCTAGTTGGGGCGCAACGGCACTCATCCACAGGTGGGATCGGGTGCCGTTGGTGTGGGTGAGGGCTAGGAAGGCGTCGTCGTCGGCTTTGACTTCGGGGCGGCGGCGGTCGAGTTCGGCGTAGATCTCGGTGACGGGGCCGAACAGGGTCAGGGCTTGGTCTACTAGGTGGCTGCCCAGGTCGAACAGGATTCCTGCGCCGTCTTCGGCTTCGCCTACTTCGCGCCAACTGCCTTTAGGGGTCGGGCGCCAGCGTTCGAAGCGGGATTCGAAGCGGCGGATCTCGCCTAGTTCGCCTCGGTCCATCAAGTCGCGCAGGGTGAGAAAGTCGTTGTCCCAGCGGCGATTTTGGAACACGCTCAAGGGCAGGTTTGCTTGTTCGGCCGCGGCTACCACTTCCTCGGCGTCGGCTGCGGTTACCGCGAACGGCTTGTCGACCACTACCGGTAACCCGGCGGCCAGCGCCCGCAATGCCAACGGGGCGTGCGAGCGGTTGGGGGTGGCGATCACGGCGAGGTCGATGCCTGCTGGGTCAGCGAAAAGCTCATCGGCGGTGGACACGACCCGCACGCCGGGGTGTTCGGCCCTGGCCTGCGCGGCCCGTTCCTCGGACGAGGTGACCACCGCGGCCACCCGCATTCGCGGATCCGCCGCGATCAACGGTGCGTGGAACACCGACCCGGCCAGTCCGTATCCGATTACCGCAACTCCGAGCTGGTCCATCGCTGCTCCTTCGTGGGGGTCAATCCACCGTAGCGCGCAGTCGCTCTGCGGTTCGACAGTATGGTCCGCCGCCGATGGCGCAGTCCTATGCGACGAACTCCGCGCAATCTAGCGACGGGCAGAACTGGCCACCACCACAGCGCACAATACGATCAAACAGCTCAAGACTGCTGTCGCCGAAAGCTTTCCTTCCGCAGCGTCGAGCAGCGCGGCAGCGACCAGTTGGCCGGCCACCGAGGTGAGCCCGAGCAGCAGCACGCCGATCATGCCGACTGTGACGGCGGCCAGAGCGATGAAAGCTACGCCGATCAGGCCGCCGGTGTAGAGCCAGGGGTTGGTGGGGAATTCCGCGGGGAGGCCGGTGGTGGAGAGGGTGTAGAGGTCGAGCAGGAGCAGGGCGGTCAGGCCGACTACGAAGTTGATCAGGGTGGCGGTGAAGGGGCCGCCGACGGTGGCGACTCGACCGTTGACCGCTTGCTGCCAGGCCAGGAAGATGCCGGCGAGGGCCGGGAGGACGATCAGCAGGGCGGGGATGTCGGGGACGCCGGTGGTGACCGTGGTCGGGGTGGAACTGCCGGCGGCGGAAAGCAGGACGCCGGTGATGCCGAGGGCGGCGGCACCGAGACGCCACGGGGTGATCGGGGTTCGGCCGTTCGGGGCGAGGCCGAGGCGGTCGACAACGAGGCTGCTGAGAAGTTGGCCCGCGACCACCGCAACGGTGAAGGCGGTGACGCCGATCGCGGCGATGGTGAGGCCTTGAGCTGCGACGAAGAACGCGCCGCACAGTCCGCCGAGTAGTTGCCACGCAGGCAAGGAGCCCTGTGACACCGCAACCCGCACCTCGGTAATCCTGGCTCGCAACGCTGAGCTGCAAGCGAAGGCGATCAGCAGCGCGATGAGCCCCGCACCGAAACTGACAGTCGCCGCCGCAACCCCATCACCCAACCGCGCCCCCAACGCCCCATTGATCCGCCCCTGCACCGCGACACCAGCCCCGATACAGAACCCGAACACCAACCCGAGCTTTTTCCGCCTCCCCGCGTATTCAGCGGGTCGTCCGGAACCTCGATCGTTGGCAGTCGGGCTCACGCTATCCGTCTCGGCAGTCTGAGGTGGTTGGGGAGTTACCCATGTTCTCGCTGTGATGAGCTAGTTGGTTCTCATTCCTACCCTGCGCAGCGGATCATCAGATCTTGGGCAGTTGGCGGACCACCTGAACCAGCAGCGATTCGGCGATCTGACAATTTGCCGCCCTGTCTACGTCGGGTCCGGAGACCGACAGTTTCACCGTTTCGTATCGCTTTTCGTCCAGCGCCCGGTGCCGGTACGTCCGCGAGCACCCATCTGTCGCCCCCACCATCGGATTCGCGCCGCGCAGTGTTATGCCGTCGACGACCACCGAACCTTCCGGTTCGGCAGCTTCTCGCGAGAAGACGAATTCTCGCGAGAAGTCGACTATCAACACCCTACTGCCGTACCAACGACACTGATGCACGGATTCGTGAGTGGTCGGCCGCGGGGTGAGGCGGCTGAACGCCGCGGACAGGGCAGCGCGGTCGACGAGCCCACACGGGTCGACCGCTGCCAGCGAGATGGCGGCGTCGGCCGAGCGCGGAGCGGTACGCAATGTCCGAGCGAGATCGGCGATGACCCGGTCGGCGATCGCGCACCCGTGCTGCTCGGCGAAAGACTTGTCGAGCTCGAAGAGGATTCCGGATCGCCCGTCGTCATCGGTGCTCGCGATCGCACGGCCACAGTATTGCGCGCCTTCGAGCACAGTGACACCGTCGACGACCTTGCGGTTGGGTGGGACATCGCGAAGATCGACCCCGAGCTCCAACCGCATCCCGTCCCCGTTGACCAACTGCTCCTGATCGGCGTAGCAACCCCACTGTTTTTCGACGTCGAAACGCCACGATGCGATCGGCGTCGGCCCGGTCTTCAGTGCGACGCTGTCACCCAGCGCAGACCTGAGCCAGGCGCAGGAATCGATCTGTCGCAACTCGGCCAGCGAAATTCCCACGGGTGGCGCAACTTTCGAGCCGTCGCCCTCTTGCACCAGCCAGTACAAACCCGAAGTGACGACCAGCATCAACACCGCGGCCGAGACCACGAGCGCTCGACGAGCTCGCGACGACGATGCATCGATCCGAGACTTCGTCCACGCATACCGGTCACGCGCGAAGTCCGCCGACGCTCGCACCATCGAGTCGAACCGAGAGCCGTCGGGCTCGGTGTCCTCGGTGTGGATTTGTGCCTGGGCGGCATCGAGCAGCCCGGCGACTGTGCCGGCCGTGCTGTCGATCTCCTCGATGACCGCACTCGGCCACTCCGGCCGTTGCGCACCGACGTACGCGATGATCTGCGCGGGTGAGGGTCGTGATCGAGGATCCTTGCGCAGGCAGGCGGCGATCAGTTCGCGCAACTGTTCGGGGACCGCGGCGAGGTCTGGCTCCCGTTGCGCGATGTTGAACAGCGTGTAGGGCACCGATGGGGCGGTGAACGGTGCGACCGCGCCCGCGGCAAAGGCGAGTACCGAACCGAGTGCGAATACATCTGCGGCAGAAGTCAGTTCGGAACGAACGGACTGTTCCGGTGACAGATAGTCGGGCGGTGCGGAGCCGCTGTCACCCAGGACATCGACGCCGACCAGTTCGATGCCGTCGCGCGTCAACGACACGGTGTCGGGACGCACCCGTTGATGAACGAGCCCGGCCGCGTGCACCCCTTGCAGAGCCTGGGCAACGAAGAAGGCCAGAGCTCGCACAGCCTCGACCGGAAGCGGACCGAACTCTGCGACGGCTCGATCCAAACGCATGCCGATTGTGAATGTGCGCGCCAACCAAGGCATTTCATCGTCTGCGTCGACGTCGAGCACTGCGGCGTTACCCGGACCACCGACTCGCATCGCCGACACCGCGCCGTGCCGAAACCGGATCCGCAGGTCGTCTTGCTCGAGCAATCCAGGCAACACCTGCTCGACCACCCGCAACGAGCCATCGGGTGCGGCGGCCAGCAGGACGCGGAAGTTCGGCTGCGGATCGAGTAGGCCGAGCACTCGGAATCGGCCGAGCTGAGTCGGATCGGCAGGTGAGGGCGGGGTAATCGTCATGGTTTCGCGAATTTCGCCAGAATGGGTTCCAGCGCTGCTCGGACCCGCTCGCAACCGTCGGTGACGACTTTGCGGTCGACGTTGATTTGGTAGGGGTCGAATTCGGCGAAGATCATTTCGGCCTCATCGTCGCGGGTGGGTTTGATCGTGAGTTCGTACGCACACTTGGCGCCGCGGTCGTCGACCATGCCGAGCCAGCCGTCGAGATCGACCGGCTTGTAGTTGCTCGACGGGGAAGGCGGCTTGTTGTCGACGCGTTCGCGCTCTTTGAACGTCAGCGTGAATCTGCCGTGGTTGCCGGTGACCCAGCAACTCTTGCTACCGGCCGGGTACTTTTTCGCCGGGTCGCCGACGGTACGGAGGTTCACCGAGCGATCCATCACCTCGCAGGCGTTCACCAGGTGAATCGAGCCCGCAGCGACCTTCCGCAGCGGAGGGTTGACCGCCAAGCGGCGGATCACCAACGCCAGCGCGCGCTCAGCCAGCGGACAGCTGTCGGTAAGGCCCTGCGCTTGCATATTCACAGGCATTTGCAGGCCTGACTGCGTCTCCACGAAACGATCGCACAGCGGACCCTCGGCGCGTTCACCCTGCACCGGCAGCCACGCGATGGTGTTGCCTCTCGGCCGTGCGTTGTCCGACGCGAAGGTCTTGCCGATCGACAGATCCAGCGCCAACTTCTTTCCGTTGGGATCGATCATCCCCACTGAGCAGTCAGTCGTCCCAGTTCCCTTCTGTGCCGACCGATACGTACCGAGCTCACCGAGGACGTCGGGACCCAACAGCGCGCAGACGTCGATGAGCATGGACTCCCGGTCGCTCAGCGCCAATGGCGGATCCACCATCGCGACCGCGTTACCCGGCATACCGACCCCGACCAGCGCCGATCCGACGAGCACAGCGACGGAAACCAACGCCACGGCGACCAACGACCGGATGCCGTATCTACGCCGACCGGGCTGCGGCGGCGACGGCGGCGGCGCTACGACGGCGGTGCCCGCTGCCCACGCGGCCGCGTCGCGCTCGTACTCGGCGACCCGTCGACGAATCCGCACCGGCCACACCGGCTCCATTTCCAGCCGCTGCGCCGCGGCGAGCAGCTCCGTCGGCGTGGGTCGCCGTGCTGGGTCCTTGTCCAGACAAGCGTCGACGATGTCGCGGAACGGTTGCGGCACCGCGCTGGTATCCGGTTCGACGTAGAGCACGTTGTAGAGCGTCTGCGGCGTGGAACCGGCGGCGAACGGACTCACGCCGGTGGCGGCCATCGCCAGAACGGCCCCTGCCGAGAACACATCGCTGGCAGCGGTCAGCGGACGGCATTCGGCTTGCTCGGGCGACATATATGCCGGGGACCCGATCACCGCGCCGGTGGCGGTCAAACTGACGTCGCCTTCGACGGCACGCGCGATGCCGAAGTCGATGAGTCGCGGTCCCTCGTTGGTGAGCAACACATTGCTCGGTTTGAGGTCGCGGTGCACCAGACCGGTGCGGTGGATCTCGAGCAGTGCCATCGCCAGCCCGATAGTCAACAGTTTCAGGCCGCTGGGACTCAACCGTCCGAAGTCGGCGACCACCTCGTACAGCGATGGACCGGCGATGTACTCCGAAGCCAGCCAAGGCTTTTCGGCGCTGATGTCGTGCCCGACGACACCGGCGGTATAGGCACCGGTGACCCGACCCGAAGCGACGACTTCCCGTTCGAACCTGGCCCGGAACTCGGCACTGGTGGTCAGATTCTCGTGAATCTGCTTCACCGCGACGAGCCTGCCGTCGGGTGCCCGACCGAGCAGCACCCTGCCCATGCCGCCGCTGCCGATTACCGCGAGGATTCGGTACCGGCCGAGCATGTCGGGATCTCGTCGATCACGTGGTTGCATCGCCGTATCACCTGTCCTCTGCGAGCAGCGCGTACTGCGCGGCCGCGCGTTGCCGAATGTCGAGTTCGAGGTAGCCGTTCAGAATCACCAAATCCATGCCACGGTGAACAAGGCATCTGAAACGGCTAGGGACGACGATGGTCTTGTCGGGTTGCTTGCGCTCCCAGCACGCGACGTCGGGAAGGGAGGCGACGCCTGCCATCGCGACGTAATCGTCGTCGAACGTTCCCGGCAGTCGCGCTGCCTCCGATTTTGCGGCCTCCGCGCTGGCGTGCCGGCGCAGGAACTGGTTGTTCGCCACCGCCATCTGCGACACCGAGGCTGCGCGCAGGTCCGCAAGAAATTCGGACGGGCGCCCCGCCAACAGCGAGAAGGCACGCGGGCCATACACGGCGAAGGTACTGCCGCCCGTATCGCCGTTCAGTTCGGCTCCGGCGGTCTGGACGACTCGAGTGAGCAATCGGTCCGGGTCGGCACGCAGATTCGGCAAGTCGGACTCGGAAGTCGGGGTGAATCCTTCGAGGTCGGCGAGCTGAGCACGGTAGGTCTTGGTCAGCACTTCGGCCAAAAGCTCGGCCCGCGGTTCGAGAACCTTGGCGAAGACACGGATCACCAGGTTCTTCCACGTCAACCAGCTGCCCACCGTCGGCACCGATGGTCGCCAATGTGCCAGTGCGCCTGGATATTCCGGCACGATGATCGGGGCGTTGTCCGCACCCTGTTCGAAGTCCGCGCGGGCCATCTCCGCCGCCGCCGTTCGCGCGATGTCCTCGCTCGGAAAGGCCAGTATCGAGATCGCGAGTGACTTCTCGTCCTTTTCTGCCGACTGCCCGTTGTAGGCATTCACACCGAACGCCCCGAGGATGTCGTACTTGCCCGCCGCAGCACTCTGGGCAGCGGCGAGAATGTTCATACTGGGCACCAGCCCGCGGTGATCGCCCAGGACACCACCGCCACGCGTCCTGTTGAGGTCGGGGTCGATGCTGCTGGCGAAGCTGATCCGCTCGCCCAATCGCAGTGACTCCACCAGGATGCCGCGTGCGTGGCTCGGCCCGATGTCATAGTCCGCCGACGGCCGGACGGTCGCGTAGCTGCCGTGATCCGGCTGGATCTGCGCGCTATCGCACCCGACGAGCAACCCCACCAGAAGTAGTGCCGGCCCCGCCGCACGGGACAGCCTGAACCACACGATCTCTCCCCCTAAGACCAGTCTTCAAACATTGTGCTGGTCATGTCAAACCCGTTGCGAAAGTTAGCATCTCGGGATCGGGACCGCTACCGCTGCGGAAGTCTGGCGATCAACGCCCCGAGGATTGTCTCGCTGACCACGCATCGATCCGGCCTCATCTCGCTGTCTCGCACCTCGACACTGACCGTCTCATGCGAATTCGACCCCACAGGACGGAAGCGGTACCTACTGAGGCAGCCGGATTCGGTAGGGGAGCCGATAACTGGGCTATCGCTGCTGTAAACCGTTGCGCCACCACCGACATCGACGTGACGGAATGCGGCGATCGAGGCATCCGCATCCGTGGGTTGGGCAAGGACGAGCTGAATCCGCTGGGATCCAACCCACTGACAGACGTGCGCTGACGACACCCCCGGTGCTTGCGAACCTGCCGCCGTGACCTCGTCGTCTGTGACGAGCGCGCAGGGATCGACCGAGGACAACGATCGGGCCGCGTCAGGTTGCGTGACCAGCGATGACACGGACGCGATGAGACGTTCGACGACGTGCTCGGCGAGGGCGCATTCGACGGCTGTTCCCGCGTCGACGCTGATCCCCCATGACGCCTGCCCGCCCCCGGCGACGGCGAAGGCGCACTCGCGGCCACGTCTGAGCAGGTCGAGCTGACCGACAGTGCGCCCGGTCGAGGCGAATCCTGCCAGGGTGACGCCCATTTCGATGCTGATGCGGTCGGCACCCGAGTCGACATCGCAGCCCCAGGACGTCGTCGGCGTCCAGTCCCACGACGCGGTTTCGCGGCGCGCTCCCATCTCGATGGCCCCCGGCAGTGTCGGGCCGACGGCCTGGCGTGCCCATGCGCATGTATCGACTCCGCGCAATTGGGCCAGGGTAGGCATAGTTGCCGCTGGGTCGGTGGTGGTTGCGATGGCAGGCTCGTTGCCGCGCAACAACATTGCCGTCGCGGTCGCGGCGATGATCACGGTGATTGCGGCCAGTGCCGATCCGATGAATAGCCCACGGCGACGTTTCGGGGGTGGGTTCGGCGGCGGGGGCGAATTCCGTGGGGTGGGGTCGAGGATGATCTGGGTGCGTTCGGGGTCGTTCGTCAACGCTTGTAGCGCTGCGGATTGTTCTTTGATGTCGTGGTGGATCGGCTCCGGCCAGGGACGCTGCATGGCGAGAACGCCTATGTAGTCCAGGATTTGGGACGCGGTCGGGCGGTGGCGGGGGTCTTTGCGTAGGCAGCCTGCCAGGAGTTCGCGCAGCTGTTCGGGGACCGGGGTGAGGTCGGGTTCGGTGTGGACGATGTTGAACAGGGCGACGGGGGCCGAGCTCGCGGCGAACGGGCTCTTGCCGGTCGCCGCCATGTAGAGCAGTGAGCCGAGGGAGAAGATGTCGCTGGCCGCGGTGACCGGTTCGGCGGCGGCTTGTTCGGGCGACATGTAGGCCGGGGAGCCAAGGACGCTGCCCGCTTCGGTGAGGATCTCATTCGATTCGACGGCTTGAGCGATGCCGAAGTCGATCACTCGCGGGCCATCGGAGGCCAGAATGATGTTGGCAGGCTTGAGGTCTCGATGGATCAGGCCCGTCGTGTGAATCGAGTGCAGCGCCGAGGCCAGTCCGGAGGCCAGGATTCGCAGGCTCGCGACCGGGAGCACGCCGTACTTCTGCACCGCGCTGTCCAGCGGCATACCGGCTATGAATACCGAAGCCAGCCAAGGGATTTCGCCGGACGTGTCGAAATCGACCACGGCGGCGGTGAAGGCACCCGAGACGCGGGTCGAGATGGCTACCTCGCGATGGAAGCGGGCACGGTAGTCGCCGTCGTCGAGCAGGCGCGCGTGGATCTGTTTGATCGCTACGAAACGACCGTCGGGGCCGTGGCCGAGCAGTACTCGGCCCATTCCGCCCGCACCCAGTACACCGAGAATTCGGTAGTGCGACACCATATTCGGGTCATCTACCGACAGCGCCTTGATCACTTCTCACTCCCCCGATAACGCTCGCCACGGCAGGAGTACAGCTCACCTGTCGTTCGTCCAGAACCTAACACCAGACCCGCTAGTCCGAGTGTCGCGGCGGCATCCAGGTGGGGGTCAGGAGGGCGGAGGCTAGGAGGACTGTGCCGAGTAGGGCGATGGTGGTGGACATCGAAAGGTGTTGAGTGGCAATGGCTACGAACGCGAATACCGCCAGGGCGACGATTTCGGAGAGTAGGCCGGAGATCGAGGTGACGGTGGCTCGGGCCGGGCCTTCGATGGCGGCTTGGAGGCGGGCGCCTGCTACTACTTCGGCGTTGAAATCTATGCCGTAGGCGATGCCTATGCCGATGAATCCGATCCAGATCCATGCCGGACCTGCGGTTGCGCCTACGGTCAATGATCCTGCGATGAACAGGATTCCGGCTAGGAACAGGGCTGCCGCGATTGTGCGGGAGGAGAGGGATTCTGTGTGGCCCGCCAGTAGTGAACCGATCAGGGAGCCTGCGACGGTGACGCCGACGAGTAGGGCCGAGGTGCTGGTGGAGGCGCCGCCGGAGACTGCCAGGAGGCCGAAGTATTCGTCGAAGGCGGTGACGCCGTAGAGGAGGGCGCCGAGGAGGACGCCTCTGCGGACTCGGCGGACGTGGAGTGCTTCGGAGACACCGGTTTTGAGCATGGAGAGGTAGCGGGACTGGGGTGAGATCGATTTGACGTGGGGGCCGACCGGTTCGGGGGCGGGGTCGTCGTCCAGGTCGTCGACGGCGGTGGCGGAAATGGCGACCGGCGCGCTCGGTAGGGCCAGGGCGGTGAGGGTGTGTAGGACGCCGACGCCCACACTGACCCAGCCGACCAGGGCGTATCCACCGAGGGCGAAAAGTGGTGCGGCAGAGAGGATTGCGATCAGTACGGTGAATTCCTGCGCACCACGCGCCCACCCCATGATCGACGCGTAGGCCGACGGTTTGTCGCGGGCGACAAGATCGTCGTAGATCAGCGCTTCGAAAGTGCCCGATTCCAGCGACCCGGCGACGCCCCAGATCATGAATCCCACCGCGAAGCCGAGAAACGACGGTGCCACCATCCAGATCGCGAAGCACGAAGCCTGCAACACACAACTGAGGATGAGCAGCCCACGACGCGACACCGTGTCGGCCCACGCCCCCGAAGGCACCTCGAGCACGAACGCGGTCACCGACCAGATCGCCAGCAACAACGAAATCTGCGCCGTACTCAGCCCATGGTCGGCGAACAGCACGCCGTACAGCGCGTAAATCGGCAACAGGTCACGCGTGCCCTTGAACAGCACCGCACGCACAGCGAGATCGCGAACCGGCTCACGCCTCAACCAGTCCACCGCCCCCCGAAACCGAGAAGATCAACAGCCGTAGATGAGCATTCGCATGAGCTCTATCGTTCGCGCCGAAACCTGGCAGGTCAAGCGATTAAACGAGGGGGATCCAGCCGTTGGCGGCCAGGGAATCGTCCTCGTCGGTGGGGGGGAGGGCTCGGCCTTCGTTGAGGTCGTTGATGAGGTCGGCTACGGGGTGGGAGTCGCTGTAGTGGTAGCCCTGGGCGAGAGCGAAGCCCAGTTCGGTGAGGACTGCGGCTTGGTATTCGGTTTCTACGCCTTCGGCGATGACCTGCAGGTCGAGGGATTTGCTGAGGGCGGCGATGACGCCGAGCAGGGGTGGGGCGGGGGAATCGGAGCGGATGGCGGCGACGAAGGACTGGTCGACCTTGAGGATGTCGCTGGGGATGGTGGCCAGGCGGCTCAGGGAGGAGTAGCCGGTGCCGAAGTCGTCGATGGCGATGCGCACGCCGCGGTCGCGCAAGGTGTGCAAGTTGGTGATGGCGGTCTGGGATTCGGCGGCCAGTTCGGACTCGGTGACCTCGAGGACGAGTTGGTCGGCGGGCCAGCCGGTGTCGGACAGGATGGTGGCGACGCGTTCGGCGTATTCGGTTTCGGCCAGTTCCAGGCCGGACACGTTGACGTTGAGCGTGAGGTTCAGCGAGGCGAAGCTTTCCTGCAGGCGGGCGGCGTCGGCGCAGGCGCGGCGCAGGACCAGTTCGTCCAGGTCGGAGATGAGGTCGTATTCCTCGGCGACGCGGATCAGGCCCTCGGTGGTGACCTCGGGTTGCGCGCTGGACGACCAGCGCAGCAGCGCTTCGACACCGACCGCCTGGCCGCCGTCCTCGGTGAGGCTGACGATCGGCTGGTAGTGCACGTCCAACGCCCCGGTGTCGATGGCCTCGCGCAGTTCCACCGCAAGGGGCAGCTGACGCGAGGATTCCAGGACGGTGCGGTTGCGGCCCGCCTGCTTGGCCCGGTACAGGCCCACGTCGGCGCGGCTGATCAGCAGCGAACCGGATTCGCCGGGCTGCCAGGAGGTGACACCGGCCGAACATCCCATGGTCACCGCGGCGCGTAATTGCTCGGTGAGCAGGATCGCGGCCTGTTCGGTGGTGCCGGGCAACAGCAGCGCGAACACGTCGCCGCCGAAGCGGGCCAGCACTTGGCCGGGGGCCAGCAGGTCCAGCCAGGTGTCGGCGACGCGTTGCAGCACGGCGTCGCCTGCGCGGTGGCCGAGGTGGTCGTTGATCTTCTGGAAGCGGTCGAGGTCGACCAGGACAAGGGCCATGCCCTGCCCGCCGCGACTGGCCGCGTCGATGGCGGGGTTGAGCTGTTTCTCGAAACCGCGACGGTTGAGCAGGCCGGTGAGCACGTCGATATCGGCTTCGGCGGCCATCCTGGTGAGCACGCCGACGCACACGCCCGCGCCGAAGGTGACACCGGCGGGGATCAGCCCGGACCACCACGGCAACCCGCGCGCGGGCAACACCAGCAGACACAGCACCATCGCGAAACCGATGTGCGCGGCGGCCTGCGACCAGGCGAAGAACAGCGCGGCGTCGCAGGCGACGAACACGAAGAACGAGGCAAGGGTGATGCCGCCGACCAGGTTCGGGAAGTCGAAGACCGCGATCGCGACGAGAACGGTCGCGGTGGCCAGGTAGGCGTGGTGGAGGGCGTGCGGCATCCGCGGACCCCACAGCAGCAGCGTGAGACCCAACAGCACGGAGATGGCCGCCGCGACACCGACGACGGTGCGATTGCCGTCGTCACCCGGTGCCACCGCAGTGATCATCAGGCCGAGGACACCGCCGAGAACGTAGAACGCCCCCGTTGTCCTGGCCATAACCTTCGCCGTCGCCAACGCCGATGCCGCCCGCACCCGGGTTCGGGTATCGCCGCGCGCCCCGATTCCTCGCACGAGCACCAGCCTAGATGTTGATGGGTCACGGTGTTTGCCACATCCCACAAATGGGTTGCCAGCAAACTATGAGCGCATCTTACGGCTTCAACACGTCGGTGCCCACGAACGGGACCAGCGCCTGCGGCACGCGCACCGAACCGTCGGCCTGCTGGTGGTTCTCCAGGATCGCCACGATCCAGCGAGTGGTGGCCAGGGTGCCGTTCAACGTGGCCGCGATCTGCGTTTTCCCGTTCTCGTCGCGGTACCTGGTCGACAACCTGCGCGCCTGGAACGTGGTGCAGTTCGAGGTGGAGGTGAGCTCGCGGTAGGTCTGCTGGGTGGGCACCCAGGCCTCGCAGTCGAACTTGCGCGCGGCCGAGCTGCCCAGATCACCGGCGGCCACGTCGATCACCCGGTAGGGCACGTCGATGGCGGCCAGCATCTCGCGCTCCCACGCCAACAGCCGCAGATGCTCGGCATCGGCCTGCTCAGGCGTGGTGTAGACGAACATCTCGACCTTGTCGAACTGGTGCACGCGGATGATGCCGCGGGTGTCCTTGCCGTAGCTACCGGCCTCGCTGCGGAAGCACGACGACCACCCCGCGTACCGCTTCGGGCCCTGGCTCAGGTCGAGGATCTCCTCGGAGTGGTAACCGGCCAGCGGCACCTCCGAGGTGCCCACGAGATACAGATCCTCGGCGGGCAGGTGGTAGACCTCGGCCGCGTGCTGGCCGAGGAATCCGGTGCCCGCCATGATCTCCGGGCGGACGAGCACCGGCGGGATCATCATGGTGAAGCCGTTGGCCACGGCCTTCTGCGCGGCCAGCTGCAGCAGCGCCATCTGCAGCAACGCGCCGTAACCGGTGAGGAAGTAGAACCGCGAGCCCGACACCTTCGCGCCGCGCTCCATGTCGATCAGGTGCAGCGATTCGCCCAGTTCGAGATGATCTTTGGGTTCGAAGTCGAAAACCGGTGGGGTGCCGACGGTTTCGAGCACGACGTAATCGTCCTCGCCACCGGCGGGCGCGCCTTCCTGCACGACGTTGGAGATCGCGCGCTGGGCGGCGTCCAGGTCGGCGTCGGCGGCGTTCTGGGCGGCCTCGGCCTCTTTGACCTTCGCGGACATGTCGGTGGCGGCGGCCAACAGCGCGGGGCGTTCTTCCTTGCTCGCCTTGCCGATCACCTTGCCCATGGCCTTGTGTTCGGCGCGCAGGTTGTCGGCGGTGGCCACCGCGGCCCGGCGCGCGGCATCGGCTTCGAGCAGGGCGTCGACGAGCGCGGGGTCCTCACCGCGGGCCCGCTGCGAGGCACGGACGGCTTCCGGGTTCTCGCGCAGGAATCGGAGGTCGATCATGAAAAACAGCCTAGTTGTTTACGCAACTCTTAATCGCCGCGGCCTATCCCAATCGGCCCGCGCACGGGCATAGTTGCGGTGTGAGTACCTCTTTCGACACCGCCGTCATCGACACCGCGCTCGCCGACCTCACCGAGGGGGAGCGGACCTGGGCCGCGACGGGTCTGCGACGCCGCCGCGAACTCCTCGACGAACTGCACGCGCTCACCGCCCGCGACGCCGAGGCCTGGGTGGCCGCGGCGCGCACGATCAAGAAGCTCGACATCGACAGCCCGCTGCTGGGCGAGGAGTGGATGTCGGGTCCGATGACGATGCTGGCGGGCGCGCAGGCGTTGAGCGAGTCGATGGCCGCGCTGGAGAAGGGCGTCAGCCCGATCGACGGTGTCGCGCTCACCAGCGCGCCGGGCGGTCGGGTGGCCGTGCCCGCGCTGCCGCACGGCATCTTCGACAAGCTGCTGCTGAGCGGTTTCAGCGCGGACGTGTGGTTGAAGCCGGGTGTCGACGCCGGGACCGCGCGTCGCAAGGCCGGATTGGCGCAGCTCGAGCCGACGAAGACCGGTGGGGTCGGGGCGGTGCTCGGCGCGGGCAACATCATGTCGATCGCGCCGCTGGACACGCTGTACGAGCTGTACGCCAACAACCGGGTCGTTGCACTGAAACTCAACCCGATCACCGACCCGCTGCTGCCGGTGTTCCAGGCGATCTTCGCGCCGTTCATCGAGCTCGGCGTGGTGCGGATCCTCACCGGCGGCGCGCCCGAGGGCGGGTACCTGGTGAATCACCCGCAGGTCGCGCACGTGCACATGACCGGCGGCGCGCCCACGCACGACGCGATCGTGTGGGGGCCGGGGTCGGACAAGACCGGCGCGCCGGTGCTGGACAAGCCGATCACCAGCGAACTCGGCGGGGTCGCGCCGTGCATCGTGGTGCCCGGTGACTGGTCGGCGGCGGATCTGAAGTTCCAGGCCGAGCATGTGGCCACGCAGCGGCTGCACAACGGCGGCTACAACTGCGTGGCGGCGCAGACCGTGGTGCTCAGTGCGGATTGGGCGCTCAAGGAGCAGTTCCTGGTCGAACTGCGGGCCGCGATCGATAACGCGCCGGCGCGCACCGCCTACTACCCGGGCAGCGACGGTCGCGTGTCGGGCGCGCTCGCGTCGTACCCCGACGCCGCTCGCGCCAACGGGCGGTTGCTGGTCGAGAACCTGCCCGCCGGTGACACTCCCCTGCTGCGCACCGAGTACTTCTCCCCCGTGCTCGGCGTGGTCGAACTGCCCGGCCTCGGTGGTGAATTCCTCAGCAACGCCGTCGATTTCGCCAACGACGAACTGATGGGAACGCTGGGCGCCAACATCATCGCCGACCCCGCGACCATCACCGAACTCGGCACGACACTCGACACCGCGATCGAGAAACTGCGCTACGGCACCGTCGCGCTGAACGCCTGGACGGGCCTGGCGTTCCTCACCCCGCGCGCGAGCTGGGGCGCGTACCCCGGTCACACCATCGACGACATCCAGAGCGGCATCGGCGTTGTCCACAACGCGTTCCTGCTCGACGACGTCGAACGGACCGTGGTCCGCGGCCCCTTCCGACCCGCGCCCCGCGCGATTCTCGGCGGAGAATTCACCCTGAGCCCGAAGCCGCCGTGGTTCGTATCCAACAAGACCGGTAGCTCCACCGGCCGCAAGCTCACCGACTTCTACGGCGACGGGAAACTGCGTCGCCTGCCCGGCATCTTCTTCTCCGCACTGCGCGGCTGACCCGGTAGTTCGCGCGGACAAATACACTCGTCGACGATGTCGAAGAAGCAGAGCAATCCAGCACAGGGACCCGCCGCGCCCGGCCGCGGCGGTGCCCTGCACGTGTCCGCGTCGAAACTGCGCTGGGGGCTGCTGATCGCCGCCCTCGGCGCGATTCTGGCCGCCACGGTCACCATGGCCGTGACGGGCTTCGACACCGACAAGGTGGAAGCGCACCAACCCGGCGCCGAACCGGTCGTGCGGGACAAAGAGTTCAGCAGCGCTCAGCAGGGCGACTGTCTGACCTGGTCCAAGCCCGATCGCAGCGACCTGGTGAAGGTGAACTGCGGTGACAAGCATCTGTTCGAAGTGGCCGGTGTCATCGATCTGAGCGCCTATCCCGGGCGCGAGTTCGCCACCGGCACCCGGCACCCCGACTCGCTGCGGATGACCGAGCTGCGCGACGAACACTGCGTGACCGCGGTCCAGAAGTATCTGGGCGGGCGGTTCGACCCGCGCGGCAAGTACATGGTGAACGTGATGTCGCCCAGTCCCGCCGGTTGGGGCAACGGCGACCGGACGTTGCGGTGCGGGGTGCAGGTGGGCGGAACCGCCAGCAGCCCGGCCACCACCGGCAGCATCGCCGACCCCGCCACCGGCCAGTCCAAGGTCCACGCGGTGGGCACCTGCTTGGGCATCAACCAGAACCTGCCCACCGATCCGATCGACTGCGCGCAGCCGCACTCGGTGGAGATCGTCGGCACGGTCGACCTGGGCAATCACTTCACCGGCGGGCCGCCGTCGGAGGCCGATCAGGACAAGTACGTCGAGGCCGAATGCAACCGGTTGTCCAGCGAATACCTGGGCAGTCCGGACGCGATTCGCAACAAGACACTGACCATGTTCTTCGACGTGCTCGAGCCCACGAGTTGGCTCGCGGACAGCGATCAACTGGACTGCTGGCTCGGAAAAGGTGCCGACCGTGAGGGTTTCGCGCCCATCGTCGGGTCCGCGCGCGGGGAGATCTTGATCGACGGACAGGCTCCGGTGCCGCCGCCGAACTCCGGACGGTCCACTCCGGCGCCGCTGCCGGGTGCCGCGCCGCTGCCGCCGCAACCACAGCCGAGGTGACGTTGTCCGAACGGATGCCGGCGGCGCGTTTCGAGGAACTGGTCAGCGATGCGCTCGACCAGATCCCGGCGCAGTTGTCCAGTGCCATTGACAATGTTGTGGTGCTGGTAGAACCCCGAAACGACGAGGAACCGTCACTGCTGGGGCTGTACCACGGCATCGCGCTGACCGAGCGCGACAGCTACTACGCCGGATCGTTGCCCGATACCATCACGATCTACCGGGAGGCTATTCTCGACGTCTGTAGCTCGGACGACGAAGTGGTCGAAGAGGTCGCGATCACCGTGATCCATGAAATAGCACACCATTTCGGGATTGACGACGACCGGTTGCATGAGCTGGGATGGGGTTAGCGAAATTGGGTGGGGAATTCATGGAACCGATCGACCCGCTCTCGCGTCCAAGTACTCGTAGGGGGAATTCTCGTGGTTCCCGATAGCCGCCACCAGAAGGAGTCGGGTCATGGTTGGACACGTTCTCGTAGCACCTGAAATCGTCCTCGCAGCATCCGCCGAGCTCGATCTGCTCGCCGAACGCATCGCGATCGCCGCCGGCCTCGCCGGGCCGACGACGCATGTGTTGCCCTCGGGCGCCGAAGAGGTGTCGCTGCTGGCGGCATCGCACTTCAACAAGGCCGCGGCCACGCACGACAGCTCGGTAGCCCAGGCCATCCTCGAGCTGCACCACGCGGCCGCGACGCTGCGCTCGCAGCTGGCCACGCACATCGGGGAAGACGCGGTTCGCGCGGCGACGATCAACGCCGTCCAGATCTGACGCTGCGAACCCGTCGATGATCATTTACTCAGGGGAGAAAAAAGCATGACCGCAGGTATCACCGGGGTGTTCTGGCTGCCTCGCATGGCAGAAGTCAACTCCACCACTCTCAACGCGGGCGCGCACGCGGTCCCGATCAGCGCCGCCGCCACCTCGTGGGGCACGCTGGCCGCCGTGTGGGGCGACGCCGCCTTCACCATCACCCGCGTGATCGCCGAGGTCGGTGTCGGCCTGCAGGGCGTCAACGGCATGGCCGTGTTGGCCCGCCTCGCGCCGTTCGCGGGCTGGGCCAGCCAGCAGGGCATCATGGCCGCGACCATGGGCACCAAGTGCGCGGCCAACGCCACCGCCTACACCGTCGCCTCGATCGCGATGCCGAGCCTGCCCGAGATCCTCGCGACCAACACCGCGGTGGCCGCCTCGGCCAACCCGCCCGGTGTGGTCTCCGGTGCCTTCGAGGCCGCCGAGGTCGTGCGCCACGCGATGGACATCCGCGCCGCGCTGGTGATGGAGACCTACGAGGCCGCCACCACCGCCACGGTCGTCACGCCCGGTGAGTTCTCGATGCCGCCCGCGATCGCCAGTGGCGCGGGCTCCGCGCAGGGTGGCGACTTCGGTGGCGGCGACCCGGTGCAGACCGCGATGGCCGCAGCACAGGCCCTGGTGTCCAACCCGGGCGTGGTCAGCGCGGCCACCCAGGCCGCCAACACCGCCGGTGGCGTGCTCACCAGCGGTGTCAGCACCGTGGGCAACATCGGCGCCTCGGCGATCTCGGCGGCCACGGCCACCGTGCCCGCCGGCACCGCCGCTGCCCCCGCCATGATGGGTGGGCTCGGTGGCGCCGGTGCCGCGATCGGTGGCGCGGCTACCGCGTCGGCCGGTCTGGGCAGTGTCAACGCCGGTTCGCTGAAGCTGCCCGAGGGCTGGGGCGCACCCGCCGCCAACGCGACGGCAAGTGCTCCGGTGTCCGAAGCGGTGGTCAACCGTGCCGATTCCGCACCCGTGCGCAACACCGGCACCGGTGCGGGCAACCCGCTGATGGGTCGCGGCCAGAAGGGCGAGGAAGACGAGGAGCACGACGGCATCGACTACGTGCGCTCCGACGAATTCACCGACGGTCGCTACGCGGCCGAAGGCGTGATCGGCGCCGACCTCGCCGGAACGGCCAAGTGACCGTTCTGGGCTCGGGCAGCGGAGGTTCGCTGCTCGGCGCCGTCGTGCTCTCGCTCGACGACATGCAGTACCTGCTGGAAACACTGCAGTTCGACGAGATGCCCGTGGTGCTCGACGCCATGGGCCGCTATGACAACGTCACCGCGCACGACGCCGCCATGAACGCGGCACAAGACGCCCTGACCGAACGCGAGCTGCTGTTCGGTCAGGTGGTGGCACCGGAGCTGGCCGAACGGCTGCGGGTGCTCTACCGGCCGCAGTGGATCATCGCGATGCGGTGGGTGGTGGCCGGTCAGGTGAACCGATTCTGTCTGGCGCAGGGCGACGACCGCGCGGTCGTGGCCCTGCGCGGGCCGCAGTCGTACGTCATCGACGACGCGGGGCTGGATCTGCCCGGTGCGGTGCTGCAGGCACTGGGCCCGGTGGAAGCGCTCGAGCTGTACGGAATGAACGCTCCCACCGAGGATTTGGCGCCGATCTTCGGCGACACCGGTGACGCGGCCGCTACCGCGCAGCGCCTGAGCAAGGTGGGCAATCCGGCCACCGACGCGCAGACGTTGGCCTCGGCGCTGGTGGAGATCAACTCCTACGCCGAGATCGTCGGGGTGGCCTACGGTGACGGCACCCGCGACATCCAGGACAACCACATCGCCGTATTCAACACGCGCGCAGGCAGATTCATCATCACCGCCAGCGTCGCCGACGACGGGGTGAAGTGGTCGTCCATCGCCAGCGGGACCAACGCTCGCCTGCGCACGGCGGTGGCGGATCTGATCGAGTCGCTGCCGGTGCGCACCGAATTCCCTTCGGCGACAGCTGATTCCCGGTCTTAACCCATCGGGTCGTCGGCTGAGGGTTCTGCCTGGATGGTGAACGGTGGGGTGAACTTGCCCCACCGTAGGCATTCCCAGCCGCCGTCATCGGTGGGCAGCAGTTCGATGGTTTCGGTGTTGTCGAGGTGGTTGTTCGTGGTGAACGGCGGGGCCACCCCGGCCAGCCACTTGCCCAGTAGACGCATGCTCGCGCCGTGGTTGACGATCACCACGTCACCGTCGGCGTCGTCGGTGAGGAATTCCTCGCGTAGGCCGTCGAGTACGGGTAGGAAGCGGGCCAGCACGTCGTGGCCCGTTTCGCCGCCGGGGGCGCTCACGTCCAGGAAGCCGTGGTGCCAGCCGCGGTAGATCTCCTGGAACAGCTCGTGCGCCTCCCGGTCGGAGCGGCCGTCGAGGTCGCCGACCTGCACTTCGAACAGGCCATCCAGCACTAAAGCCGGTGTGCCCGTTGCTTCTTCGATGTGACTTGCGGTTTGGCGGGCACGTAAGGCGTCCGAAGAGACCAGCACCTGCGGTGCGCGTTCGAGGCTGGCGCCGAACGCTTTCGCCTGTGCCACACCACGTTCGGTGAGCGGCAGGCCCGGCACCTTCGTGTCCAGGATCTTCGCCACATTGCCCTCGGTCTCGCCGTGGCGCACCAGAATCAGTTTCGCGCGGGAAGTCATAGGTCCGCGACCCCCTTTCGCAATTGCGTCAACCATTCAGCCGCCGGCTCGTCCGACGGCGGCGGGGTGCCCACCGCCGCGGTCGCGGGCCAGGAGCCCAGGTATCGGACCTGTGTCGTACGATGCAGAGCCTTCAGAGTTTCGGCCACGGCCGGATCGTCGAGGTGGCCGACACAGTCGAGATAGAAGCGGTAGGTGCCCATGCCGGTGCGGGTGGGGCGGGATTCGATGCGGGTGAGATCGACGCCGCGCGTGGCGAATTCGGCGAACGCTCGCATGAGGGATCCGGGTTCGTTGGGGAGCTCGAGGACCACGGAGGTGCGGTCGGCGCCGGTGGGTTGCGGGGCCACGCCCGGTTGGGTGACCAGGACGAAGCGGGTGATGGCTTGGTCGTGGTCGGCTACGCCGTCGGCCAAGGTGACCAGGCCGAGGCGTTCGCCTGCCAGCGCGGTCGAGATGGCGGCATCGGCGGTGCCCGCGGCGACGTCTTCAGCGGCTGCGGCGTTGGAGGCCGAGGTGAAGGGGCGGGCTTCTGGCATGTTGCGGGCTACCCACTCGCGGACCTGGGCTGCGGCGACCGGGTAGGCGGCGAGGGTGCGGACGTCGGCGAGGGTGGTGCCGGGGCGGGCCAGGATGGTGAAGGTGACCTCTAGTTCGGTCTCGGCGATGATCTGTAGGCGGGGGCCGATGGCCAGGGAGTCGAGGGTGGCGGGGATCGAGCCTTCTACTGAGGATTCGATCGGGACTACTGCGGCTTCGACTTCGCCGGTGCGGATCAGGTCGAGGGCGGCGCCTTGGGTGGGCGCGGGAACTCGTTCGACGGGGGCGTCGAAGGCTCCGGAGGTCTCGAACTTCGCGAGGGCCATTTCGGTGAAGGTTCCGGATGGTCCGAAATACGCTATACGCGGCACATAGGCAACTTTAGCGACTTGTCCTGGGTAAGACTGGTCCTGGGCTGTGCGCCTTGCTGTGTTTGTTGGAGCGCTGGCGCGCTCGAGCGGGCCCCAGGGGGCCCTGATCTTCCCTCCCTACGGGCACTCCTTCGTCGCACCCTCCGGTCAGTCCAGATCAGGGCGGGGCCCTTTGGTAGAGACTTCCTGGTGACTACCCGAACCGAAAAGGTGGGGGTGTTCTTGGAGCTGGCGCGCTCGAGCGGGGCCCTCCCGTAGTGGGTTAGTTGTCCAGGACGCTCAGGGCTTCGGTTATTGCCTGTTCGTTGGGGGTTTCTATTGCCAGTAGGACTGTGCGGGTTGCTTCTATGGCGGCGGGTTTCAGGGAACGCAGGAAGGCCAGGTCTGGGGTTTTCAGGGCGGTGGGGATGTCTTCGCCGCAGAGGGCGGCTACGGTGCCTGCTACTACGGCCAGGGCTCGGGGGCCGCTGGTGGTGTGGGCGGTGAAGCCTTGGGGGGCGTGGGCGGCGCCTGCTAGGTAGGCGGCTAGGTCTGGGTCGGGGATGTCGGCGTCGACCGGGTGGGGGGAAGTGCCTGGGGGGCGAATCAAATCCGCTACCAGGCTGCGGCGGGCGGGGGGTGAGAGGTTGAGCAGGACGGGTTCGGCGGGGGTGGGGTGGGCTTCGCCGTGGTCGTCGTGCGTCATTTGTTCACCGTATCGGCTGGGGTGTCGGGGTGTCCTCTTGCGTGGCGGGCGTTTGTAACTTAGCTTAGGTTTACCTAATTCAACGTTGCCGGAGGTTGTCATGTCGAGCCCCACCACACTCCTCGCGCCGACCATCGCCGAGCGAGTGCGCAGTGCGTGCGCTCATGCCGAGACGGCGGTGCTCGCGCTGCCGGGTATCGATCCGGTTCCTACCTCGCTGCATCATCTGCGTCGGTGTGGGGACGCGGTGATCGCGGTGCCCGAGTCCTGTCTCGCGGCGGCGCTGGCGGCTACGGCCAATGAGACCTCGGCGGTGCTCGAGCTCACCGATCATGCGCCGCTGCCCTTGCGTGAGCCGGTTCGGGCGCTGGTGTGGTTGCGGGGGTGGGTGCGGCAGGTGCCCGCGCAGGCTCAGCGGGCGCTCGCGGTCGAGATCGCCAAGGAGTACCCGCATCCCGGGCTGCTCGATGTCGGGCACGGGGTGACTTTGTTGCGGATCGTGGTGAATTCGGCGGTGCTCGCTGATACGACGGGGGCCGAATCCGTCGACCATGCCGACTTGCGGGCCGCCACGGCTGATCCGTTCTGTGAGATGGAAAGTGCTTGGCTGCAACATATGTCGGAGGATCATGCGGATGTGGTGGCGTTGTTGGCTCGGCATCTGCCGACTCGGCTGCGTGGCGGGATCGTGCATCCGCTGGCTATCGACCGGTACGGTCTCACGCTTCGTGTCGAGAGTATTGATGGCGATCATGATGTGCGCCTGCCTTTTCCGGCGCCGGTCGAAGATATCGAGTCGTTGAGTCGTGCGGTTCGTGTGCTGGCGGGGTGTCCGTTCTTGAACGGCATTCGGCGTATTTGAGCTGTGTTTTTGGAGCGCTGGCGCGCTCGAGCGGGCCCCTGGGGGCCCTGATCTTCCCTCCCTCCGGGTACTCCTTCGTCGCACCCTCCGGTCAGTCCAGATCAGGGCGGGGCCCTTTGGTAGGGACTTCCTGGTGACTTCCCGAACCGAAAAGGCGCTGTGTCTTTGGGTCTGGCCTTGTCGGTGGTTACCCGGCTCAAAAGGTGGGGTGGTGTTGGGGTGGTGTCGGGGGCTGGTGCGGTGGCTACGCATCCCTCGGTGGTTCGGTGCTTACACTGCGCGGCATGCGCGTGGATCCTTCGGATGGTCAGTTGGGCGAGCGGGACCGGTTCGGGTTGCGGGTGGAGATCGCGGTCGTTCTGCTGGTGACCTTTGGGTTGAGTGGGATCAGTGCTGGTCTGTCGCTGCTGGATTCGGCGTTGTCGCCGGGTGGGATCGGTGGGCGGACCGTGGCGTTGAACGCCTCTCGGTCGAATAATTCGTTTCTGGATCTGCTGTTTCAGCTCGTGGGGGTGACGCGGCTGTTGGCGTGGGCGGCGCTGGGGCTTTATCTGTTGTGGCGCAGCGGGATCGGGCCGCGGTTGATCGGGCTGGCTCGGATTCGGCGTGGGGATGTGGTGGCGGGGTTGGTGCTGGCCGCGGTGATCGGGGTGCCGGGGTTGGGGCTTTATTTGATCGCCCATGCGATGGGGGTCAGTGTGACCATCGTGCCTAGTTCGTTGGCGGAGCAGTGGTGGCGGTTGCCGGTGTTGGTGTTGTCGGCGTGTGCGAATTCGGTCGCCGAGGAAGTGCTGGTGGTGGGGTATCTGATCACGCGGCTGCGCAAGTTGGGGTGGTCGGAGAATTCTTCGCTGGCGGCTTCGGCGCTGCTGCGGGGCAGTTATCACCTGTATCAGGGGCTGGGCGGGGGGCTCGGAAACGTCGTGATGGGGGTGATCTTCGGCCGATATTGGCAGCGTACGAACCGGTTGTGGCCGCTGATTCTGGCCCACGCGACGATCGACGCGGTCGCCTACCTCGGTTACAACGTGCTGCGGGGGCGAGTGGGCTGGCTGCCCTGAGCCCTAACGCGCTGAGCTAGCAATGCGGACTGAGCCGTCAACGCCGTGAGCGGGGCGTCCGCACATCGCGCGGGCAGCGTGTCGCGGCGAGTTTCACCACATCGGCGCGTTTCGCGCTAACACGCACCCTCTCACGGGGTATCCAGTAGTGACCGAGCGCGCAGAACCGCTGCGCGTCCCCCACGATCAGTAGAGTTTGACGGTGATGAACGGCGACGAACCCCGCGAGGACCCCCGTACACGCCGGGTGCCGCCGCCTATGGGCCGCCCCGGTGGTCCTCCCATGCCTCCGCAGGGCCGCGGTCCAGACCCCCGTTACGGCCGTCCGCCCGGCCACGATCGCCGTCCGGATCCCCAGGACGGGCCCACGGTCCGCTACAACCCGGCGCCTCGGCGCGGCGCGTCGCACGTGGAACCCACGCAGGTGATGCACCGCGGCAACTCCGGTGACCAGCCGCTGGCCTATTCGCAGACCCCGCCCGAGAAGTTCCCGCCGCGTCGTCCGCCGCCGAACCAGCCGCCGCCGCGCCGGGAACCGCCCCGTCGCGAGCAGGGCGGGCACGCGCCGACGCAGCGACCGGTCCACCATCACGACGGCGTCCCGCCTCGACGCAACCGTCCGCCCGTCGCCCCGGGCAGGCAGGCGCAACCGCCGCGACGCAGGCGCAAACGTCATCCGTTCCGGTGGTTCACGGTGATCATCGGGCTGCTGGTCGTGGGTATGATCGCCGCGGTCGTGCACCTGGACAACTCGCTGACCCGCATCGCCGCGCTGACGAACTACAGCGACCGCGTGCGCGACACCCCTGGCACCAACTGGTTGTTGGTCGGCTCCGACGGCCGCGGCGACCTCTCCGAAGAGCACCAGCAGGAACTGGCGACCGGCGGCGATACCGGCCCCGAGCGCACCGACACGATCATGCTGGTGCACATCCCGTCGTCGGGTCCGACCACGATGGTCAGCCTCCCGCGCGATTCCTACGTGAGCATTCCCGGCCACGGCAAGGACAAGCTCAACGCCTCGTTCGCGCTGGGTGGACCGGAACTGCTGGTCCAGACGGTGGAAGTGGCCACGGGTGTGCGAATCGACCATTACGCGCAGATCGGTTTCGGCGGTTTCGCCGGCGTCGTCGACGCACTGGGTGGGCTCGAGATGTGCCTGGACCAGCCGATCGTGGACCCGCTGGCCGGGCTCGATCTGCCCGCGGGCTGCCAGGAACTGAACGGCCCGCAGGCGCTGGGTTTCGTGCGTACCCGCGCGACGCCCAATGCCGACGTGGACCGGATGAACCATCAGCGCATGTTCATGGCGGCGCTGTTGAAGAAGGCGACCAGCATCGGCACGCTGGCGAACCCGTTCGCGTTGTGGCCCATGGCCACCGGGGTCGCCGGGTCGCTGAAGGTCGACAACGGTGACCACATCTGGAACCTGGCCGCACTGGGCTGGGCGATGCGCGGCGAGACCGTCACCACCAGCGTGCCGATCGGCGGATTCGACGACACCGACGTGGGCAATGTGCTGCTGTGGGACAAGGCGAAGGCGACCGGGTTCTTCGAGGCGTTGGCCACCGATCAGCAGATCCCGGAGGAGCTGCTCACGCGGTAACGTCGAGGTATGGCCGAGAACTCGACATTCGACGAACTGCTTCGTGACCAGGTCAGGAACGGTCTGACCGCGGCACATCAGTATCTGGCCGCCGCGGTGTACTTCGACGCGCAGGACCTACCGGAGCTGGCCGCGCAGACCTACGCGCGCTCCACGGCCAACCACGGGCACGCGATGCGCATGGTGCAGTACCTGCTCGATCGCGATGTGCCGTTCACGATCGGCGGGCTGGACGAGGTGCGCCCGGATTTCGATTCCCCGCGCGCGGCGATCGCGTTCCTGCTCGATCGGGAGCGCGTGACCACCGCGCAACTGAGCGGTTTGGTCGCGGCCGCGCGTGTCGCCAATGATTTTCTCGGCGAGCAATTCATGCAGTGGTTCCTCGGCGAACAGGTCGACGATGTCGCGGGGATGACCACGCTGCTGACCGTGCTCGACCGGCAGGACAACCTGTTCGACGTCGAGGAATTCATTCGACGCGAATTGCGCGGCAAGGCCCCCGTGGACACCACCGCACCCCGAATGGCCGGTGCTAGTTAGGAATTGCTTACTTAGGCAATACTGCCCTCAATAAGGTTGCACTTGGATGACAACGCGGTGTGACCAGCATTAATGTGGCCGCATGTCGATTCATCCGGAAGCCCCGCGAAGCAAGTTCCACACTCTGCTCCAAGACCAGATCCGGCATGAGTTCAACGCCGAACATCAGTACATCGCCATTGCGGTGTGGTTCGACAACAACGACCTGCCGCAGCTGGCCAAGCGTTTCTACGCGCAGTCGGTGGAAGAACGAAATCACGCGATGATGATCGTGCAGTATTTCGTGGACCGCGACATCAGCGTCGAGATCTCGGGCATCGACGCGGCGAAGTCGAAGTTCGAATCCGCGCGCGAGCCGATCGAGTTGGCACTGGCCCAGGAGAAGACGGTCACCGATCAGATCGTCCAGCTGGCCAGCACCGCTCGTGAAGAGGGCGATTACCTCGGCGAACAGTTCATGCAGTGGTTCCTGAAGGAACAGGTCGAAGAGGTCGCGCACATGACCACGCTGCTCAATATCGCCGATCGCGCCGGGTCGAACCTGTTCGACCTGGAGGCGTTCATGTGGCGTGAGCTCAGCACCCCGAAGGACGCGTCCGGCGCGCCGTCGGTGGCCGGCGGCAGCGTCTAGCTACCAACGCGAAAAGGATTCGGCTCGCACGCGGCGAGCCGAATCCTTTCTGCATATCACCAGCCGGAGCCGGAACCGCCCGAACCCGTGTTGGCGAAAAGGGTGCCGATCACGATCTGGGCCAGTCCTGCGATAGATCCGAGAAATTCCACGATGCCTCTTTCGTTCGATCACCGAGTGTCCGGCTCGATCGTGAATCTAGCCGTCACACCCCTGTGAAAGAGGCATGTTTCATTAAGTTCAGCGCAGGGTGACCTGACGCGAACGCAGACCATCGCGCGAACGACGCTCTTCGGTGGTCATCGGCTCGTCCGACGCCAGTGCCTCGGCCAGGCGGGCACCGAACTCGCGCGCGGGGGCCTCCCACTCGGCCGGGTGGCGCTCGGGATCCAGATCGAACACCGGCACCAGCAGGCCGTGCGTGCGGAACGAACCCGCGAAACGCGAACCCTCGCCCATGTGCAGGCCACCGGTGGCGTGCACGCGAGCCAGCGCCAGCATCAGCGCGTCCTCGTCCTCGGGACGCACCCAGCGCACATGCGCCTTCTCGCCCGCGTCGACCCACCAGGCCGCGCCGACGGAATCGGGGCCCAGGTTCAGGCGCGCCGACGGCATGATGGCCTGCTTGGCCTGCTCGATCGTGGCCGCCACCTGCGGATCGGGGGTGACGCCCTCGGGCACCCACCAGTCGAAGTCCTGGTGCACGGTCAGTTCCAGGTCGGCGCCGGGATCGATGACGTCGGCCAGGCGCGGACCACCCTCGATCGACTCGGCGGACTCCAGCGACTCACCGGGCTCGGCGGACTGGGTCCACAGGATCGCGGCGGCGATATCGGCCGACGGGTCCTGCCCACGGAACTGCATCTGGGTGCCGACGAAACCGACGGGCTCGTCACCGGCACGCACCAGCGCGGAGACCGCACCGGGCAGCACGGTGGCCAGGGTGACCTCACGCTGCGCGGCCACACCTGGCGCGAGCTTCAAGGTCGCGGTCGCCGACGGCACGAACTCCCGCAGCGCCACCAGATCACATTCGGCGGCAAGCCCTTCGAACGGCCGGGTGACAGCCGTTGATGCCTGCTCCTGCGCCGCACGCCGCTGCGCGAGACGCTGAGCCCGATTACTGTCGGGCTTCGGACTGTTCCGCTTGCTTTTACCCACGGGGGGAGTTTATGGGCGTGCGGCATGTTCGCTGACCGCGACCCCTGTGGAGTTGCGAAATGGTGTCGACAGGACGTCGCGCCCAGTCCGTCGGACCGCGGGTGTGCGCGCCGTCGCACTGCGGGCGTGCAGGCCGTCAGACCTGTGCCAGTAGTGCTTTCGTTCGACCCGGATGGTTGGTCGCGACCCAGCTGACGCCCAGGTCTGCGCACAGGGTCACGTCTTCGGGATCGTCGACGGTCCAGCAGTAGGTTGCCCGGCCCGCCGCGGCAGCTTTATCGACCAGTTCCGGGTGCTCGCGCAAGGTTTTCACCGATGGTCCTACTGCAGTAGCGCCGACCGTGGTGGCCGCGCCGCCGCCGAGGAATCGCGAGGACTCCCCCAGCAGCACCGTCGGCAGAAGCGGTGCGGCGCGGCGGATTCGCCACACGGCGGTTGCCGCGAACGACATCACGACCGCGCGCGAATGGTCCGCCGAGGCCGGCGTGGCGATGCCGAAACGCTGCAGTTCGGCGAGCACCTTGTTCTCCACCAGCGCGCCGTAGCGCACGGGATGCTTGGTCTCGATGAACAGCTTGGTGGGGCGGGTGCGCCAGTCCAGGACCAGGCCGATCAGGTCGCTGAGGGCGAG
The DNA here is from genome assembly GCF_042716995.1 of Nocardia sp. NPDC058640. NCBI lineage: Bacteria > Bacillati > Actinomycetota > Actinomycetes > Mycobacteriales > Nocardiaceae > Nocardia > Nocardia sp. NPDC058640. Next base: position 18,236 of record NZ_JBHXRG010000011.1, on the reverse strand, counting down.
CACGCTCTGCGGTTCGTCCTCGGTGCCGAAGTTGGTGTCGCGCAGCTCGTCCAGGGTCAGTTCGCTGACCAGGCCGGTGGCGTCGGAGGTGCGGTCGATGGTGCGGTCGTGCACGCAGACCAGGTGCCCGTCGCGGGTGAGCCGGACGTCGCATTCGACGCCGTCGGCCCCCTCCTGCAACGCCAACTCGTACGCGGCGAGGGTGTGCTCCGGCTTCGCCGCGGACGCACCACGATGCGCCACCACGAATGGCGGGCGATTGCTCTGGCTCACTTGGCCCCGACCTCCTCTTGCGAATTCTGCTCCATGCGACCGGAATTCGCGCGTTCGACCTCATCGATCGGCTCTGGGATCGCGCCCGGCTCGACCGGTGCGATCACCACCTCGGCGGGATCGGCGGCCATCACCCAGCGGTGTGCCGACCTGACCTGTCCGCGCAGGTCACGGCCTTCCAGCGTGCGCACGGTCCACAGCGTGAGCACCGCGAAACCGGCCGCGCACAGGTTGGTGAAGCCGCTGAACGACACGCCATCGGCTTCGGCCTGCAGGGTCCCTGCGTCGCGCCACAGCGTCGCCGCGATCAACAGCAGACCGCTGAAAGCCCAAGCGGCCCACCAGATTCGCACGGCTTTGAGCTTGCGCGGTTCGGGCTTAGCGCCGATCAGTTCGGTGAGGAACACACCCGGCCAGACCAGGTTCACGCCCGGCACCAGGCAGCCCGCGATCAGCGACCACCGCCTGCGCGGATCACGCCTGCCGTGCGCGGCGAAGACGGCCTTGCGCGCTTCGATCAGCCAGGCCACCAGCGACACCGCGGTCACCAGTGCGCAGATCGGCGCGAGCAGGCCGAAGATCCACACGGTCGCGTCGGAGAACCACAGCAGCCAGCTGGGGATCAGGCGGGTGCGGTTCTGCAACAGGATCAGGTAGCGACCGTATTCGGCGCAGGCGGCGAGCAGGAACGCGAGGGCGGTCCACACCAGCAGGCGGTCGCGGTGGGCGGCCAGGCCGCGCAGCGGGCGCTGCGGGGCGGGCGCGGGCATCGCGGGCGGGTCGAGCAGGCCCCAGCGTGGGGTCTGGGTGTAGCGCGGGGTCGGGTCCAGGGGGGCCTGGGTGGTGCCCGCGGCCTTGCGGGTGCGGTGGTCGGGTCTGCGCGCGACCCAGCGGTAGTTGCGCTGGGTGGGCGGCGCGTCGACCTTGCCCGGCGACAACAGCACGCCACGGCAGCGCGGGCACCAGTGCATCGGCGCGCCCTGCACGGCCCAGCGCGCACCACAGCGCGCACATGGTTGCACCACCGAACTCACCCGCGCACCCCGCTTCCGGACTAGTAGATCTTGGCTTGATGTTCGCCGTCGGCGACGACCGGGCGGCCGGTCTGCTGCCAGGCCACCATTCCCCCCGCGACGTTGACAGCTTCGTACCCGATATGGGCGAGGTAGCGAACGACCTCGATGGAACGACCGCCCTGCCTGCACACGACGTAGAGCTCGGCGTCGATATCGAGCTCGTCGAGGCGGGCGGGCACATCCACCATCGGGATGTGGATCGCGCCGGGGGCGTGCCCGAGGTTCCATTCGTCGGGTTCGCGCACGTCGAGCAGTTGCGCGCCCGGCGCCGGGTCCGCGCGGTCGAACGCGGTGGGTACCGCACCCACCGGCACCGTGGGGACATCGGAGCTCGTCACGCCTCGATCCTGCCATGCCGCGCGCGTGCTCGGGCGAGCCTGTGCTGCGACGATCGAATCGTCGAGGTCCAGCAATCGGTCAGCACACTTTCGCCGGCGGGCGGGCGTCAACCGCGCTGACGGGCCCGCGGGCTTGTTCGGGAACGACCGATCCGAGACTCCCCTCCATGTCATCCCGGAGCGGTCGTTCGCCGCTGACGTCGGGATTCGCAAGTTCGAACTGTCCCGACATCTACTTGGACGCAAGCGGGGCCCATTCGGTTCCATAAAAACGAGATCAATAGAGAAAATCTTAAATCCTGGGATCTGGGCGGTCGGATCGGTAGCCTGAGCGCATGAACGTGAGCAGGGGGCTACTCGACAGTTTCGACATCAACGGCTTGAATACCGCTTTGTCCGAATCCACGTGTCTAGGGGTAGATGTGGATGCCGCGGCAGGACGGCTGCAGCTCGCACTCGAGGTGCTGACGTTACCCACGGATGGACCCGCGCCGATCGACACGAAAGTGCTGCTGACCTTCACCGGAGTCACCCGGGTCGCCGCCTCGCTGCGCATCCAGCGCTGGGACGACGTGGACCCGCGCGTGCTCCCACTGACGCTGGATCAGCTCGACGAAGCCATCGAGAGCTTCGGCGGCGGCGGGCTGCACGGGTGGGAGTTCATCGACCTCGACGACAGCGGCTGGACGCTGTGGAGCGAACTGCTCAGCTTCGACACCGTGCTGGATCAGCGGATCGCGGCGCATGTCATCGAGTTCTCGCAGGAAGAGGGGATCGACCCGCGCGAACTGGATGTGCGGGTGTGGTTCGACAAGATCGTGATCACCGACCCGGCCGGGATGGAAATTCCGATGGCGGAGTTCATCGACGGTGGTCGTCGCTGGTGGGACGCGCACGCTTCGGGTGATGCCCGGACGTCGAAGGCCGATATCGCACCGCCGCTGTAATTTTGGCGCGCTCGGGCGGGGCGCGTCGCTTCGGGAAAGACATCTCAGGCCGTCGGGGAATCGGGGGCACTGGTCGCGGGTTGCACGGTGCGGGTGTACGAATGATGGTTGGTGTTGTCGTCCGAACTGGGCGCACACAGCCCGACATACGGAAAGGGACATCGTGGCCGTCTACACGCTGCCGGAACTCGATTACGACTTCGGCGCACTGGAGCCTTACATCTCCGGTGAGATCAACGAGATCCACTACACCAAGCACCACGCGGCCTACGTCGCAGGCGCCAACAAGGCCCTCGAGCAGCTCGAGGAAGCCCGTGAGTCCGGCGATCTGGCCAGCATCCTGCTGCTCGAGAAGAACCTGGCCTTCCACCTCGGTGGCCACTACAACCACTCCGTCTGGTGGAAGAACCTGTCCCCCAACGGCGGCGACGCACCGGAAGGCGACCTGGCCGCGGCCATCGCCGACCAGTTCGGCTCGTTCGACAAGTTCCGCGCGCAGTTCACCGCTGCCGCCAACGGCCTGCAGGGCTCCGGCTGGGCCGTGCTCGGGTACGACACCCTGGGCCAGAAGCTGCTGACCTTCCAGCTGTACGACCAGCAGGCCAACGTGCCCACCGGCATCATCCCGCTGCTGCAGGTCGACATGTGGGAGCACGCCTTCTACCTGCAGTACAAGAACGTCAAGGCCGATTACGTGACCGCGTTCTGGAACGTCGTCAACTGGGCTGACGTGCAGGACCGCTTCTCCCGCGCCGTGACGCAGGGCAAGGGCCTGATCTTCTGATCCGCCTCTCCGGGTATTTTGCCGGTCGTAGGTAGCGCCGCAGGTTCGTAACCGGACCGGCGGTCGGGTGCCCCAGGCTTCTGGGCGTGCCCGACGAGTTACCCATGTCCTCGCGAAATCAGGCGTTGCGCGAAAGACCTCCCAGGAAACTGGGGGGTCTTTTTGCGTAGATTGCCCGTTCTGGCACTCGTTGGTACTTGTGTGCCAGATGGGTATAGGGCTTTCCTGTGTATACGGGCACAGTCGCCCCCGTTAGTCGGGAGGCCATCATGAACACGCAGGGTCCGATCGGGATCACGCCGTTTCAGGCGCGGGGTCAGTTGCGGGGGTTCGTGGTTTCGGGGCGGTGGCCCGATACCACCAAGGAGTGGGCGCAGGTGTTGGTGTTGGCGGTGCGGGTGGCGTCGATGCCAGGGTTGCTGGTGACCAGCACGGTGTTCGGGGTGCGCGAGGAGCTGCCCGACGATCCCGAACCGGGCACGGTCGGGCTGGTGATGGCGGAGGGGCCGGTACTGGGGGCGGAGGCGATCGAACCAGGTCGGTTCGCCGCGCATGTGCCGCCGGCGTTGCTGATGCTGCATCCGCCGTCGGAGACTCGGCCGTCGCTGCCCGAATGCGCGGGGGCGGCGTCGGGTTGTGTGCTGTTGCCCGGTGTGCCGCATCTGGGTTTGGAGCATCGTGCGGCGTGGGCCGAGGCCGAACTCGACGGCACGATTACGTCGTTGGTGAGTCGGGTGGGGATGGATTTGATCAGCGATCCCGACACGGCCGTGCTCGCAATGCTGCTCGCGGCCTGAAACTTTCACGGTTCGCCGGCTCAGCGAACGGCCGGCAAAGGGCTTGCGTGATGTCCGAATCAGGGAAACCTAACTATCGCCGCCGCGTACCCAAACTTCTTGTGTCCATTGAGATTTGGCTTACTCGAGGTTGGCATACGCGGAGCAACCGGACTACAGTGGTCAACAGCGAAGGGGAGTAGCCCGCAATCGCACAGTCGACATACTGATCGCCGCCTCAGGCGCGGTCCGGCTGCGCGAACCGGTCACCACCGGTGGGCGAGACCTTCGGCCACACAACCGATCCGTTGACCGGTGTGGCTGAAGGCACCCGTCTCAGCCGCAGGCCGGAGTATTTCCCTGGGAGCTGAATCCATGATCGCCACCATCGCGCTGAGTTTCGGCGTCATTTTCCTCGCCGAACTGGGCGACAAATCGCAACTCATGGCCCTGACCTTCTCGCTGCGCTACCGCTGGTGGGTGGTGTTGGCGGGCATCAGCGTCGCCAGTGTTGCCGTGAACCTCATCGCCGCGGGCGTCGGCCATTTCCTCGGCACCGCACTTCCCGCGAACGTCATCGCCGTGATCACCGCACTCACCCTGCTCGTGGTCGGCCTGTGGACCTTGCGCGACGCGTTGACCAGCACCGATGACGTCGACGACGCGCCGCTCGCGCCCAGTGCGCGCAATGCCCTGCTCGTGGTCATCTCCGCGTTCACCCTCGCCGAACTCGGCGACCGCACCATGTTCGCCGCCGCCGCCCTGGCCTCGCACAACAGCTGGTTGGCGGTGTGGATCGGCTCGGTGTTGGGCATGGTCGCCGCGGGCGGGCTCGCGATCGCGGTCGGCAAGCTGGCGGGCAAGCATTTGCCCGAGCGTGGGATCGCTATCGCTTCGGGTCTGCTGTTTCTGTTCTTCGCGGCGAAGACTGTGCTCGACGCGTTCGTGCCCGGGCTGGGTGGTTGGGGTTCGGCGGGGCTGGCTCTGATCGCGCCCGCGATGGCGGGGGTCGTGGTGTGGCGTCGGGGTGGCAAGCCTGCCGCGCACGACCGGGAGCTCGCCCAGATCGCGAGCTGAGAGATCAGGCGAAAGCGTTGCCGTAGAGCGTGCCCGAGCGCGCGGCCAACGCGATCAATTGGTCCTTGATGCCGCGCAGACTTTCCGGGTCGTCGGCGGCGATCCGGCCGGTGACGATGGCGCCGATCGCGGCGGCCAGGGTCGCGCACGCGAACTGCTGTTCCTCGGTCTCCGCGCCGAGCATCGCCGCGACCACCGCCACGAAACGGTGTTGCAAGGCCATTCGCGCTTCGATCGCCGACGGGCCCACCGCGTAGACCTCCACCAGGAACAGGCGCGCGGAGGCGGGGTCGTCGATCATGTGGTCGAAGTAGGCGGTGAGGATGCGGTCCATTCTGGTCAGCGCGTCGGTGTCGGCACACTCAGCGATCACGGCCTGCAGCTTCTCGGCCAGTGACTGGGACACCCGGTCGAAGGCCGCGTTGAAACAGTCCTCTTTCGACCGGAACAGCTCGTAAAAAGTTTCCCGTGAAACCCCGGCTCGCTTGAGCACGGCCGCGACCGGGGTGCCGACGTAACCGCCCACGGTCATCGCCTCGCCCAGCGCGATCAGAATGCGTTCACGCTGGGAAGCCACCACTTCTTCGCGCGACAGGTGGTGCCGTCCACGGGGAAGCTGGCGCAGTGATTCGCTCACGATGGTGACTCCGTAACTCTTGCGGCTGACGCCACGGGGGGTTCACGGTCAGGACTGACGTTCCATTTTGCGGGGTCGGGCGGGTTGTTCGGTGGTGAACGGGACGTCTTCGACGCGGGCGATCTCGACGGCGCGGGCCAGGCGGTCGCCCTGCACTCGTTGCACGACCAGTTGGGCCAGCAACCGGAACGGTCGGACCAACGCTACCCACCACGGCGAGACAACGGTCTTGCGTCGTCGCGCGATCGCCCGTTCCATCGCTTCGACCGCGGGTCCGATCGGCGAGTTCCCGGTCAGCGAGGTCTCCCCCAGCACCGTGCGCGCGGCCGCGGTACCGAAACCGCGCACGGTCATCTCGGTGTCGATCCCGGCGAAATAGGTGACACCCACCTTCGCGCCGGTGGACCGCAATTCCGTGCGCAAGGTGGCGCCCAGCGACGCGACCGCCGCCGCCGACGCGCTGTACGCACCGCCGAGCGGCAGCTGGACCGAGGTGGAAATCGACGACATCATCAGCACATACCCGCGCGGGTGCGAAAGATGCGCGCCGGCCGCGGACACCACATAGGCCACGCCGAGCACATTGACCGCCAGGGTTTCCTCCAGCACCGAGATGTCCCCGCCGATCATCGCCATCTGCTTGGCGATGCCGGCATTGGCCACCAGCACATCGAGCCCACCCAGCTCCGCCACCAGCGCCTCGACCACCCGGTCGACCTGCGCCCGATCGGCCACATCGCAATACCGCCACGGCACCCCACCGCATTCCGCGGCAACCTCGGCGAGCAGTTCCGGTTCCAGCCCGAGCAGCGCGACGTGCGCCCCGCTCGCGGCCAACCGCCGAGCCAGCGCGGCCCCGATCCCGCGTGCGGCCCCGGTGATCAGGACCTTACGTCCGGCCACGGTTCGACCGGCGAACGATCTCATGACGGCACGCTACCACCGGTAAACACCGGTGTTCACGGTGATTTGAACCCCACCCGGAATGGGTGTTCCAGACCACACCCCGCACGCGCTAAGGTGCCCTTATTGGCAAGCGGCGCAATAAGCCGCCTCACCTACAGATTGGACCGTTCGTGGAGATTTCGGGTTCCGCAGCCATTGTCACCGGGGGCGCTTCCGGCCTCGGTGCCGCTACCGCCAAGCGTCTCGCTGATGCGGGTGCGACCGTGTTCGGGCTGGATGTTCCGGCGTCCATCGAGCGTGCGGGCGACAACGTCCCCGCCGGTGTCACCCTGATCGCGGCCGACGTGACCAGTGGCGACGAGGTTGCCGCCGCGATCGCCCAGGTCACCGAGGGCCCCGCGCCGCTGCGCATCGTGGTCAACTGTGCCGGTGTCGGCTGGGCCGGACGCATCCTGTCCAAGAACGGCCCGCACGACCTCGAGCTGTTCCGCACCGTCATCACCGTGAACCTGCTGGGCACGTTCAACGTGATGCGCCTGGCCGCCGACGCCATCGCCAAGACCGAACCGGTCGACGAGTACGGCTCGCGCGGCGTGGTCATCAACACCGCCTCGGTCGCGGCCTTCGAAGGCCAGATCGGCCAGATCGCCTACTCCGCGTCCAAGGGCGGCGTCCACGGCATGACCGTCCCCGCCGCCCGCGACCTCGCCCAGTTCGGCATCCGCGTCAACACGATCGCCCCCGGCATCATCGACACCCCCATGCTCGCCGGCGTCACCCCCGAATACCGCGCAGGCCTGGAAGCCGGCGTCCCCTTCCCCTCCCGCCTGGGCCGCCCCGACGAATACGCCCAGCTGGTGGAATACATCGCCGCCCACGACTACCTCAACGGCGAAACCATCCGCATGGACGGCGCCCTACGCATGGCCCCGCGCTAGAGATCGTCTTCTCGAACGGCGCCTTGCTCACCGAGCATGGCGCCGTTCGCCTTTCGCCGACGCACTCGCACGGCTGCCAGATGGATCGCCTCACGAATGATCTCAACCTCGTCGGCGCGCGAATCAGCAGCCGCCTTGATGGCGGCAAGATCCGCCTCCTCGACAAACACAACCTTGCCCACCAATGGCATGCACACATCCTATCCGAATTCAGAACTAGTTCTGATATTGTTGCCGCATGAGTGTGACGGCGAAATGGTCCGACTTCCTACGCGACCCGAATCGGGTCGTCGAAGAGATGGAGGCGAACGGGGAGGTCATCCTCGTTCGTCGGTCGGCACCCTCCGTGCGCCTGTCCAGCGCTGATGCCTCTGCCGCGAGCAACGACACCTTGTCGGCGATCATGCAGTTGCTCGCCGTCACGCTCGATGACGAGATGCTCGACCGCATGGTCGACCGGCTCGCGCTGGTCTTCCCGTGGATCGAATTGCTGCCTGAAGCCTCTCGCGTCGAGTTCATGGGCGAGTTTCTCAGCTTGGCTCGTGGTGGGCTGGCCGTCGGTCGCGTCGACCGGCTCGCCACCATGCTCGAAGCCTGGAAGGAAACGGCACGCGCCTACGCCGATCCGCAAATCAGCGTGGATGGGTCAGATCTGCATTACCTGGAAACCCCCGAGCCCGTCCCGGCACCGGAGGCGCACAGGTGAGCAAGAAGTCGGATGTACCTCGACCACTGAAGCGCACCGAATACGAGATCGTGTTCATCTCCAGTGAAGCGCAGAAGGGCTGGATCGACTGTCTGGCAGTCGCGCGGAACGCGACGGTCGACGCCTGGGAGCGACTCACGACGAATCCGCAGGAGATCTCGGCGCGACTGTACCCGCTCAAAGGTGAACTTCGGTACGGCTCGTACGCGGGCACCACCTACGAGCGATTTCAGTACAAGATCACTGATGGTGGCCGCCTGTGGTATTTCGTCGAGCCTGCACCCAAAGGGAGCCGGACGGCTGGGCGGGTTCTGCTCGAGCGTTGCATGACCGCTCACCCGAAGGAGACCGATTAGCGAGGTCAGACCGGGCGGGTGAAGGTTATGAGGGATCTGCCTGGGCCGTTGTAGTTGGGGATGGGGCCGGTGACGGTGAAGCCCAGGCTGCGGTGGAAGTCTATCGAGGTGTAGTTGGTGGGGGAGGTTATGGCGGTGACTGTGGTGCGGTTGTCGGAGCGGGCGAGGGTGAAGAAGGCTTCGTAGAGGGTGCGGCCCAGGCCGGATTTTCGGGTTTCGGGGCGGACGGCTACGAAGTGGATGTAGGCGGTGCGGGGGTCCGAGGGGGAGCCGAAACCTATGAGGAAGCCGGTGAGTTCGTCGTTGTCGGTGGCGATCAGGCTGGTTCGGTGGAAGTGGTCGAGGAACATTCGGGGGAGGTTGTGGACGGCTGCTCGGCCCCACCAGTTGTCGACGACGGCGATGATTCGGTCGTAGTCGTCGGGTCTTGCTCGACGGATGTTGTGCCCCACCATTACTCAATGGTGGACCTGCTCAGGCCTGTCAGCACCAGAATTGCTGGTGAACAAAACTGCCCGCTGCCGGAAGTGGGCAGCGGGCAGTTTCCAAGAACCAGGCTCAGACCGTGCGGGTGAGCCTTTCGGTGAGCAACTGAGCGAACCGCGCCGGGTCCTTGAGTTCGCCGCCCTCGGCGAGAACCGCTGTGCCGTAGAGCAGTTCGGCGGTTTCGGCGAGTTCGGGGACCTTGCCTGCTTCGGCGTCGGACTTGCGGGCGTCGTAGGCGTCGCGCAGGCCGGTGACCAGGGGGTGGGTGGGGTTGAGTTCCAGGATTCGCTTGGACTCGGGCAGGGCCTGGCCCGACGCTCGGTACATGCGTTCGAGCATGGGGGTGAAGTCGTAGACGTCGCCGACCAGGCAGGCGGGGGAACTGGTGAGGCGGTTGGTGAGGCGGACCTCTTTGGCCACCTCACCCAGCGTGCTGCCCAGCCAGGTGAGCAGGTCGCCGAAGTCCTTGTCCTGCTGTTCGCGCAGGGCTTCGGTTTCCTTCTTCTCGTCCTCGGTTTCCAGGTCGACCTCGCCCTTGGCGATGGACTGGAACGGCTTGCCCTTGAACTCGGGAACCGAGCCGACCCACATCTCGTCGACGGGGTCGGTGAGGATCAGGACCTCGAGCCCCTTGGCCGTGAAGGCTTCCAGGTGCGGCGAATTCTCCACCTGCGCACGGCTTTCGCCGGTCATGTAGTAGATCGAGTCCTGGCCGTCCTTCATCCGCTCCACGTACTGCGCGAGCGTGGTGAGCTCGGATTCGGAGTGGGTGGACGCGAAAGACGAGACGGTGAGCAGGGTTTCGCGGTTGTCGGTGTCAGACAGCAAGCCCTCCTTGAGGACTCGACCGAACTGCGACCAGAACGTCTGGTACTTGGTCTGATCCTCGGCGGACTGCATGTCCTTGATCGTGGACAGCACCTTCTTGACCAGGCGCTTGCGGATCATCTGGATCTGCCGGTCCTGCTGCAGGATCTCGCGGGAGACGTTGAGCGAAAGGTCTTGGGCGTCAACGACTCCCTTGACGAACCGCAGGTACTCCGGCATGAGTTCTTCGCAGTTGTCCATGATGAACACCCGACGCACGTACAGCTGCACGCCGCGCTTGTGCTCGCGGGTGAACAGGTCGAACGGCGCGATCGACGGAATGAACAGCAGCGCTTGGTATTCGAAGGTGCCTTCGGCCTTCATCGGGATGATCTCGAGCGGCTCGTCCCAGGCGTGCGAGACGTGGTGGTAGAACTCCTTGTATTCCTCGTCGCTCACCTCGCTCCGGGGCCGCGTCCACAATGCCTTCTGCGAGTTGAGGATCTGGTCTTCGACCAGGATCTTCTCGACCTTGTCCTCGCCCTCGCCCTCGGTCACCGTGCGCTCGACCTGCATGCGGATCGGCCAGGCGATGAAGTCGGAGTACTTGCGTACGATCTCGCGCAGTTTCCATTCCTGCGTGTAATCGAACAGGTGGTCGTCTTCGTCGGCGGGCTTGAGTTCGAGGGTCACCGTGGTGCCCTGGGGGGCGTCGGGCACGGTGTCGATGGAGTAGGTGGAGCTGCCCGCGGCGGCTTCCCAGCGGGTGCCTTCGGTTTCGCCGGCCTTGCGGGTGGTGAGGACGACCTTGTCGGCGACCATGAACGTGGAGTAGAAACCGATGCCGAACTGGCCGATCAGTTCCTCGGCGGCGGCGTCGGACTTGGCCTCGGTGAGCTTGCGGCGCAGGTCGGCGGTGCCGGATTTGGCGAGTGTGCCGATCAGGTCGATCACTTCGGCGCGGGACATGCCGATGCCGTTGTCGCGCACGGTCAGGACGCGCTTGTCCTGGTCGACCTCCAGCTCGATGTGCAGGTCGTCTGTGTCGGCGCCCAGGTCTTTGTCCTGGTAGGCGGCAAGTTTGAGCTTGTCCAGCGCGTCGGAAGCGTTCGAGATCAGCTCGCGCAGGAAGGTGTCTTTGTTGGAGTAGACCGAGTGGATCATCAGCTCGAGGAGCTGGTGGGTTTCGGCCTGGAACTCGAGGGTTTCGACGTTCTGCTCAGTCACGCCGCCGATTTTATTACCGTCCGTAATCCGCCAGTGAAGGAACCTCGGCAACTGCGCGCTTCGACATCCATTCGCGCAGGACTTGAGTGGCGCGAACGTCGTCTTCGTTGTAGACGAACAGGCGGGTGCGCTGGGACATGTCGATGTCGTCGTCGTAGCCGACGGCCCGGCGGTACCAGCCCATCGACGCCTCGCCGCCCGCTTCCGGATCGCGCCAGCCGAAGCCCGCGACGGGCGCGATCTTCTTGAGGCCCTTGCCGTTCGGGCAGATGAACTGCTCGGTGACGGCCTGGAACATGTCGACCCATTCCTTCGAATCGACGAAGGCGCGCACTTCCTCGTGGGTGGGGATGCCGGGGCGGCCGGCGAAGCGGCGGGCCGATTCGTAGAGCCACTTGTCTTCGGCGGTGCGTGAATAGCAGTAGGCGGCAAAGGTTTTGCCCGCGGCGTGGGCTTCGGCGCGACGTTCCATCAGCCAGGTCCAGAACTCGCCGAACGAGCGGCCTTCGTCGGGAGTGGGCAGGGGGTCCCAGGTGACGAACGGGCGGTAGACGCCGTCGAGCAGGGTGCCCCACAGGTAGGCGCCGTCCTCCTGGTAACTCTCCAGGTCGACGTCGATTTCCACATCGGCGCGACGCACGCTGACCTGCTCGAACCGGCGCACCAGCGGGGCACCGTCGATCCAGGCGCGGGCGGTGACGACGGTTTCGGCGAAGGGGCCGTGCTGCCAGTCCTCGGGGTCCTCGCCTTCCCATGCGGCGAGTTCGTCGACGGTTTCGATGCCGTGCAGGCGCAAAACGTCCGCGCGCGAACCCGGCGCGACCAGGCTGACGTCACGCATCTGCGCCAAAGTCGCCTCGCAACTGGGCTCACCGTCGGCCCCACGTACCCACCACGGGCACTGCCTGCACTCGGGCACCTTGGACGGCTGGGTCGGCAGTTCGCCGCGCACCACCGCGATGCGGTCGGCGTACCGCTGGTCGTAATCGGCCAGCACCGTGGTCAGGTCGTGCACGAGGATGCGGTCGCCTGCCAGGCCGATCGCGCCGCCGATCAGGGCGGGGCTGGCCATGCCGTACCGCTGCAGCATCCGGTACAGGTGGGCAAGACGTTGCTGGTCACGGGGTTGCGGGCGCAGTTTCACCGTTTTGTCGCGGCGGGGCTGCCACTGGAACAGGTTCGAGGTCAGCGGGTGGAAATCGGCCGGGTCGGGCCTGCGCGGGTCGGTGACCTTGTGGTTGACCACGATGATCGGGATGTAGCCGCCGCGGTCGTTGTCGCGCAGCAGGAACTCGACACCGCCGCGTCGACCGGTGTCGGCTTCCTGGGGCAGCAGTCCGCCCCAGATGCGGGCGGCGCCGGATTCGATGGCGGCCATCGTCGCGGCGGCCTTGGCGGCGCCGCGCAGTTCCGGGTCGATCACCACCCAGTCGGCGGGGGCGGCGGCGACCAGTTCGTCGCGGATCTTGGTGCGATGGGCGGTGGCGGCGTCGCGACGCTGCTGCACGCCCGGATCCTCGCGAACCTGCGCGAGCACGCCGGGATGCTGCGCGTCCAGCCGCAGGCGGTGCCTGCACCCGATCAGCGAGCGCGCGTCCAGGAACGCGGTGCGCGAACCCCCGCTGTCGGGACCGCGATCGGGCGCAGCGGAAGGGCGGGCCGGGCTACGCTCCGGCTCGCCGTCGAAGTCGTCCTCGGCTGGTCGCACGCAAGCAGTATGGCCTCTCCCCCCGACACATTGCCCAATCGCTACCCTGAGCCCACTACGCTACGAAGAACGGCAGGCCGCTTGGAGGCGGTGCTGCCTCATGACATGGCGAGCATGACGGAGGGCCTGATCTCATGGGGTTGTTCAGCAAGCGTAAGCGGCGGCCCAGCCGTCGCGCTGAGGCGAAAGCGCTCAAGCACAAAGCGGCGGTGGAGGCGAAGCTGGGCGCCAAGAACGAGCGCAAAGCCGCCAAAGCGGGCGAGCGCGTGAACCGGCGCACCGCCAAGGCACAGGCGCGCACGGCCGACAAGGTGGCCAAGGCGCAGATCGCGACCCTGCAGGCCGAGGAGAAGGCCGCACAGAAGGCCGCGGCCAAGGCCGAGCGCGAACTGTTCAGCGCGGGCCAGATCCGCAAGTACATCGGGGTCGCGCGGGTGCTGATCCCGGTGCTGGCGCCGCTGGCCTACCGCGGGGCGACGCTGGTGCGCGGGCAGCTCGACGCGCGCAAGGCGCAGCAGCTGGGCATCGGGATGGACCAGCTGGGCGAGTTCAGCGGGCACGGTGCGCGGCTGCAGGCTCGCATCACCAATACCGAGGAAGCGCTGGACAAGATCGCGGCCGACAAGGGCGCCGACGGCGACACCAAGAAGTTCGTCGAAGCGGCCCGTTCGCGACTGGCCGATCTGAACGTCGCGGTGAAGACCGCCGAGCAGATGCCCGCCGCGCGACGCAAGGCTGTGCACGCGTCGATCTCGGCCGAGCTCACGGTGCTGGAGAACGACGTGCTCGCCCGCCTGGGCGTTCGCTGATCCTGTGATCACGCCGCAGCTGTCCTCCCGCTTGCGCGGTGGTGGCTGCGGCGTACTCGTGGGGGCGCTGGCTGTCGCCGCGCACGGGGTCGGTGATGGTGGGGTGCCGCGGTCCGCGGAAGTTGCTCTGCTGCTGCTGGTTTCCGCGATGGCGGGAGTGTTCGCGACGAAGTCCGGTGCGGCCGCGCATGATTCGGTGCCGAAGATTGGCCGACGATGGCGCGAGCTTGTTCCGGCTATGAGCGGGTACCCGGTGGTGCGAACGGCCGGTGCGTTGATCGCGGGACAGTGGGCTGGGCACTTCGCGTTGTCGGCGACGCTGGATCACCACGGCGGGTGGTTTCATCTGCCGAGCGTGCCGATGATCGCGGCGCACTTGGTTGCTGCATTCGCCTGTGCCGCACTGATTCTCGTTGCTGAGCGGCTGTATCTCGTTGCGTCCAGCGTTGTTCGGGCGGTGCTCGGTGCGCCTTCGCCTGTTATCGGGGCACGGGTTGCTCGATGGATTGCCACTGTCCGCGTTGTTCGCGTGGCACGTGCGAAGGGTGCGCGATGTCCGCGCGCACCGCCGTCATTCGCTTGATTCGCGATGACATGACTCTTCGGACGACAAGGCAAATCCATTGCACAACTTCATTACTCGTAGCACCGGCACCGTCGCACTCGCGGCGGGACTGGTCGTGGCCGCTTGCGGTTCGGCGGCCGCGCATGTGACCGTCGACGCGCCGGGCGCTGCCAAAGGCAAGTACACCGTGGCCACCTTCAAGGTGCCCACCGAATCCGACACCGCGTCTACCACTGGACTTCGCGTCACCGTGCCGAACCTGAAAAGTGTTCGGACCGAACCGATGCCGGGATGGACGTCGAAGGTCGAGCGCAATGACAAGGGCGAGTCGGTGGCCGTTGTCTGGACCGTCGAACCCGGGAACACAGGCGTCGGGCCGGGGCAGTTCCAGCGGTTCGTGCTCTCGATCGGGCCGCTGCCTGATCAGGAGACGGTGAATTTCCCTGCGCAGCAGACGTATAGCGATGGGAAGGTCGTTGCTTGGGATCAGCCGAGCACGGGTGGTGCCGAACCTGAGCACCCGGCGCCTGCACTCACACTGACCGCGAAGGGCGGTGCCGAAGGTAGCGATCATCAGGTAGCCGCAGCCGAAAGTCCTGCGGAGACAGACACTGTCGCGCGTTGGCTCGGTGGTATCGGTCTCGCGCTCGGCCTGTTCGCCGCGGCGCTGGGCCTCGGTCTGGTGTTCCGATCCAAGCGGTCGTCGTGATGCGCGGCGCAAGCGGTTCGCCCCAGCCCACGACACTCGGCCCCTCCGCACGACGTCGTACCCCCGCGCGCCTGCTCGTGACCTTGCTCGCCATGCTGTTCGCTTGCGCGTTCGCGGCGGCGGGTGCGGCCAGTGCGCATTCGGGTGCGGTGAGCAGCGTTCCCGAGGACAAGTCGACCGTCGATGTGGGCCCCGCGCGGGCCAGCATCACCTTCAATGAGGAACTGCAGCAAACCTTTCCGACCCTGACCGTGGTCGGCCCGGACGGCAGGCTGTGGTCGAAGGGCAACGCGCAGGTCGAAGGGCGAACTGTCAGTGTGGAAGTCGGTGAGTTGGGGCCGGTCGGTGAGTACACGATCGCGTTCCGGGTCACCTCCGCTGATGGTCACTCTGTCACCGGGACAAGGACTTTCACACTGAGTAAGGCGGGCACCGGTACGCCGGGTGCGCGCCCCGGTGCGGATGAGTCCGAGGGCGGCAGTGGCGGCGGTGTGCCCGTGTGGGTGTTCATCGTCGGCGGTGTGGTGCTGTTCGGTGCGGGTCTGGCGGTGGCCTTGCTCGGCGGCCGTTCCGGTCGCAAGAAGTAGTTCGATGACGACCGGTCGCCGGGTATCCGGCTCTACACGGGTCCTGGCACCGGTCGTCATTGCCGCACTCACGGGCGTGTTCTCGGCGTGGATTCTGCGTCATACCAACGGTTTTCCGTGGGTGGCGTTCGCGCGGGTCACCGCCGACGGCGCGGGCGCGGTGGTGCTCGGACTGGCCGCGCTACCCCGCCTCGACGACCGGCTCACCGTCGCCTGGCGCCCACTGGCCGTGCTGGCAGGCATCTGGTTCGCCGCGGAGTTCGCGCTGCTGTTGTGCGAGGCCGCCGAGATCGTCGGCGTGACCGTCGCAGAGCTCACCGCCTCGGAGTTCACCACCTTCCTCGGCCGACTCAGCGGCGGCCAGATCGGCATCGCGATCCTGTTCTGCACCGGCGCGATCGCCTGCTACGCGGCCATGGCCTTCCGCCGCCCCGACATAGCGTCGGCCGACCTCGTGCTGGTCTTCGCCGCCGTCGCCCTGTCGCTACGCCCGATCACCGGCCACATGTCCCAACAAACCCTGGGTTCGGTCCTAGCCGCCCTGCACGCACTGGCCGCCGCCTGCTGGCTCGGCCTCCTACTGGCCATGGCCCTGACCCTGCGCACCCGCGGCGCCTGGGCCACCACCCTCCCCCGCTTCTCCACCGCCGCCGCTCCCCTGGTCGCCATCGTCGCACTCACCGGCCTGATCAACGGCCTGGTGCGCGTCGGCGGCCTCACCCCCTTGCTGACCACCGGCTACGGAAGAATCCTGCTGGCAAAGCTCACCATCCTGTGCGGCCTGATCGCACTGGGCTGGTGGTGGCGCCGAACCTGGGTCCACAAAGCCACCACCCACCGCACCACCGCCCAAACCTCCCTACGCAACGCAACCCTCGAGGTCGTGGTCATGGCAGTCGCATTCGGCCTGGCAGCAACCCTGGCCGTCACCGCGTAGTCGCCTCGGTCACGTTCGGTGTCGAGCGCTATTTCAGACATCCGGCACCTATTACAGTGACGAGCATGACCGAAGTGAGGATTGTTGAGAACGGCAACGCCCCCGCCGAAGCAGCGTTCGCGTTCATCAACGACTACCGCAATCTGCCGAAATTCTGGTACGGCATCGAGTCCTTCACCCCGGTCACCGCGCAGACCGACGGTGTCGGCGCGAAGTTCGACGGGAAGATGAAGTTGGGCCCCGCGTCGCTGACCTCGCGTATCGAGGTCGTGGGCTGGGAGGAGGGCCGGTTGATCGCCACGAAGTCGATCAAGGGCATCGAGATCGTGTCGACCTTCAAGTTCATTCCCACCGGTGACGCGACGTGCACCGTCGACGCGCTGATCGACTTCAATGTCGGTGGCGGTATCGCCGGCAAGGTGTTGGGCAAGACCATCGAGCCGTTCGTGAAGATCGCCGTCAAGCACACCACCGATTCCCTCATTCGGGAGATCGAGAAGAACTACCGCGAACAGCAGTCCTGAGATGAGCGCGCGCAGCACCCCGAACCTCCCCGAACGCGTCGGCTACATCTGCGGCCGGACCCTGCCGCCGTCGATGCGCGACTGGGTGCTGCGCGACCTCACCGGCCCCGGCGCCACCCGCCGCTATCTGCTGCGCATCCTGGTGCCGTTGCTGCCGGTGATGGCCCTGTTCCTGCTGGTGCCCGGCCCGGCGTGGATGGGCCTGTCGATGGCGGCGTTGCTGTATCTGCCGCTGATCTACTTCACCATCGCGCTGACGTACGTGTTCCGCCGCAATCGCCTGCTGCGCCACGGGCTCGACCCCGAACTGGCCGACGCGGGCGCACGTGCCAAGGAACAGGTGCAGCGCACCGCGTACGAGCAGCGGCACGGCCGAGCCTGACAGCCTCGCACTGGCGAAACCGGACCGGCCTGACACAATCTCAGTCATGACCGAATCAGGCAATGTTGTGGCCACCGCCGATCTGGCCGACGAGATCGGCCCGCAGATCCGCAGCTGCGATACGCAGTTCATCCAGTTCGGCGGGCGCGCCGAGTTCGCGGGCCGGATCACCACGATCCGCTGCTTCCAAGACAACCTGCTGGTCAAGCAGACCCTGAGCACTCCGGGCAACGGCCGGGTCCTGGTGGTCGACGGCGGCGCCAGCGTCCACACCGCCCTGGTAGGCGACATCATCGCGGGCCGCGGCGTGGACAACGGCTGGGCCGGCGTGATCGTCAACGGCGCCGTCCGCGACTCCGCGATCCTGCGCACCCTCGACATCGGCGTGAAGGCCCTGGGCACTAACCCCCGCAAGAGCACCCAAACCGGCAGCGGCGAACAGGATGTGCCGGTCGAGTTCGGCGGCGTCACCTTCATCCCCGGCGAAATGCTCTACAGCGACTCCGACGGCGTAGTAGTCCGCGCGGAGGACTGAACTCCCCAATTCCGCCACGCCCATACAAAACCCACCCCCACCTGCGACCCATAGGGAGCAGCGGCCACGCAGTGGCCGTAGCGGCCCGGCCGCGAGTTAGCCGCCGTTGCGTCCGAGGCGCAGCCTCCAGCAACGGTGGCTAACTC